>NVXL01000028.1 GCA_002746115.1 Alteromonadaceae bacterium | reverse complement strand
CAAGACGCCATCTCCGACCAAAAGATGAGTGACTGCCATCGTGCAGGTGCCGCGGTGATGCATTTACTTGAGAATGATATCAAGCCCTCCGATATCATGACCAAAGCGGCCTTTGAGAATGCCATCAAGGTGGTGATTACCCTGGGCGGTTCGACCAACGCGGTGTTACATCTGTTGGCCATGGCGCACAGCATCAACGTCGATCTTTCTCTGGATGACTTTATTCGTATTGGTAACGACACCCCGATGCTGGCGGACTTAAGGCCCAGTGGCCGCTTCCTGATGTCGGAACTGATTGCCATCGGCGGCATCCAACCGCTGATGAAAATGCTGTTAGATGCAGGCCACTTACAGGGTGATTGCCTAACGGTCACCGGCAAAACCATGGCTGAAAACCTCGCCGACGTTGAGCCCTACCCGGAAGGCCAGGAGATTATTCGCCCACTCTCAAACCCGATCAAAAAAGATAGCCATCTTGTTGTGCTTAAGGGCAATCTTGCACCCGAAGGTGCCGTCGCCAAGATCACCGGCAAGGAGGGATTGAGTTTCACCGGTACGGCACGCGTATTCCATTCTGAAGAGGAGACGCTTAAAAGTATCTTAGATGGAACTGTGATTAAAAATGATGTGCTGGTGATTCGCTATGAAGGCCCTAAAGGGGGGCCTGGCATGCGAGAAATGTTAAGCCCCACCTCGGCCATTATGGGGAAAGGACTAGGGGAAGAGGTTGCGTTAATTACTGACGGCCGTTTTTCTGGGGGTAGTCATGGTTTTGTGGTTGGTCATATTACGCCCGAAGCCTATGAAGGCGGGCCCTTGGCTATTGTTGAAGATGGCGATGAAATTACTATTGACGCGACCACAAGAGAATTGAATCTCAATATTCCTGATGACGAGATCAAACGACGTTTGGCCAAATGGAGCAAACCAGCACCACGTTACACAAGGGGCGTATTGGCAAAATATGCGAAAACGGTAAGCTCAGCATCGGAAGGTGCGGTAACGGATAAAGGCCTATAGGCATAACGAAACAATTAAAGACCCCGTAGTAATCACTGAATATATTGCTACGGAATTTGGTGGCGCTGCACTGCATCCGTAATTCGCCCTAAATAGTATAACAAGGCCAAGAGATATTAGTTATTTCTCTTGATGCTCAGTAATATCTAAGAAATCAACCGACTTCCAATTCTCAACATCGGCACTTAAACCATTTAGAAGTTTGTTGAATTCACTGTTGTGAGAACCCTTGTTATCGATAATAGCCGACTCTCTCCACTTCTCAGAATGAGAGAGTTTTGCTCTTAAGGCAATAGTAGCAATATCAATCCAAGTCGGCGGTGTAAAAGTAAAATTAAACGAAACAGCATCTGTCACAGCTTCGGTCATATGCCAAACTCCTCGTGGTACGAAGAGAATAGATCCCGGTTCTAATATATATTCAGTACAATCTTCGGGGAATGACTCTGGAAATTCTTTAGTGGTATAACTTCCTAGTTCATCGTCAGCAGGGTGCCCGATCACATGACGAGTCATTGGATTGTTAATGGTTTTGTTTTTTGCTAGCCACCATTTTTTTGTTCCTTCTAATTGAATGACAAAATTAAAATTCTGATCGAAGTGAGGAGCATTTCCTTTTCCCGCTGGTGTTGCGTAGACTAAGTTTCTAACATAGGTCAACTCAGAGAAGCCAATTTCTCTTCTAATTTTCTGATTCCACATGTCAAAATCAGGAATTATTCTATTGACGTCATTAAAGAGAATGCAGCTTCCATTCCTATATTCATTAAGAGCATCTTCAGGAGAGATCGAGGTCTTTGAAATCTCATCAGCAATCTTTGAGTTAAAGACATCAACAGTGTCGCGCCAACAGGCCGCAAGGCTTTCAACAGAATCAAAAAATGGAAGACTAATTAAGTCTTTAAGGGCTTCTGTATTACCATGGGATATAAAAGGTGTTCGAGACTTGAGTAACTTTAAAAATTCCTCTCTTGTGTTATCGCCAATAAGTGACTTTAGATTGATTTCAGTATTGCTCATATTTAACTCGCGTAATTTAACAGTCGATGATGTGAACTATCTCATGAAATAAACAATATGAATATATCTACTTGACCAAAACAAGTTTAAAACTGATTAGAAGAAAGAAAAATTTTAGATAGTGTTTTGGGATATTAGCGGCATTCGCGGCCAATAGAGATGTGATAGCGGGGTAGGATAGAGATTCCCCCAATCAGCTTACTTTTACGTATGCAGAAACCGCGCCAACCCCACCTCCTGTGACGTACTTTTTAAGTTACGTTAAATCATACAATTGCTCCTACCAATAATAATGTGTTGTCAGCAAAATTCTATGAATGAATATTTGGCTTCAAGTTCATCAAAGAGCGGGGTCATTTTGCAGTAGTTAAAGTTTATGGTAGCAGCCCAAGTTCCAGCACTGAGAATGACGGTAAAATTAATACAGATAAGCGGGCTTTGCATAAGAGCCCGAGATTGTGCGTTAACAATAGCTATTTTTACGAAAACGATTCTCACGACAACAAAAAAATCCAATAGTTCGTCTCTTATTAATATTACTGCTATATGATAGCCTTAGAATACTGTGTGATGACAGCTTAGTTAGCTAATATACAAACCAAACATAGTCACGACTTTATTTAACTGAAATCATATCTACTCCGTAACACCTCCAACACCCCCCTGCCCTACTTGTGTCACATTAATTATAAATTATCTTCGAATTGATATTTACGTGATAAATTAAACATACTTACGTTAAGAATCGCCTGAGCCCAGCTGTTAAGATTTTCTTCGCACTCACTACTGATACAGCATTTAACTACCAACTGGGATAATCATGCGAAACGACCATTCATGCAAAAAGTTGATTAATAAACAAACACTACCAGCGATAATTTTTGGCATTTTACTAACTCTCTCTACACTCGTATCAGCSCAGGAAAGYACTACAATTATCGATGACTWTCTTAATCTAGGCACCACRGAGAGYAGCTATGATGATGGTGATTTCTTTAAGCATGACAGAACTCAAATAGGCAATCAGATAAAAACATTTRTACCACCRCTRCTAGCCCCGGCGRTTGTTCAGCATGCYTATGTATTGCCTCCCGGATCATTTCGGGTGGATTTTTCTCAGCGTCATATATCMTTAAATGGCGATGATTTTTTTAAAAACGGGGAANAAAACACCGATGTTTTTGGTGATTTCAAAGTRGATCGACAGCTCTCAGATATTGATTTATTTTATGGTTTTGACCTAAATAGAAAATACCTACACAGCTTTACATTACGCGTTAACATTCCATATAGGAACGTAACAACAGATGGGTCTGTTAACCCCAACGGCCAAGCATTTATTAGTTTGGAGAATGCGGGWAGCGACTCCCATATCGGTGATGTCGGTGTTTTTGTTAAGAAAAAACTGCTCGACCAAGGTAATAGCGGCTTTGGCTTGGCRGCRGCTGTTGCCGTGTTTTTACCCACGGGCAGTAATGAAGGAACATTTGGTAGTAACGGCCGCATCAGCGCAACGCGTCCGGCAGCACCTAATCTAACCGTTGCACAGGGCTTTGATGCCTTGCAACGCCAAAATGTGGCCGATGGTGTTTGGGGGGATCCACGCTGTTTTTTCTTAAACTTTAACGAAGATAACCGAGGCCTATGTAACAATGCTCCGGCCTTTAGTGCTCCCGCAGGCGCCGCTGATGGCTCCATACCGGGGGTACTTACCTTCTCAGAGCCTAGAAATGGTAACCCAGCTGGCCCCAACTTTAATAATTCACATGTAGGTGATTTCCCATTTAATAATGGCGTTTTTGGTCGATTTTCCGACGACGGTCGCCTGCCTTCTATTTTACAATCAGGCACAGGTTCCACTAGTTTTCTTTTTGGTTTATTTGGCACACGTCAATTTGATGCCAACAGTATATTAGGGCGCTCTGCATTTCACCTTGGCTTCAGCCACAAATTTGTTTCAGCAGATGATGGGATTGATCCAGGAGATCTAAGTACTTATTTTGCATCCTATGTAAAACCTATCTACAAAGACTTTGTTTCTCTGGATCTTAGTTTAATTGCCTTTGATCGAGAAAAAGACTCCTACGCAGGCCGAATCCCTGAACCCGAAATTCACACCTGTACCGCAGCAGATGTTGCGCTTGTAAGCAACTGTAACGCACCCGGTGACCAAGCATTTTTGTTTGAACTTCATGATAGGCCTTCTTTTTCGGGGGGGTTAACCGGTTTTTTTGCGCCCTCGCTAATAATTAGCCCCAACCCACAATTGCGTTTAACGCTGTCAACACTGATTCGCGTTATTGAGCCCGATCTAGGCCCCGCGCCTGAATCTGTTTTCCGTTTTTCTATAAGCACCATACTGTAACCGAATTGGAATTGACCATGAAAAAGAAAAGTTTATTCATAAAAGCTTTGGCAATCACAATTGCCTCTGCAGTTGTTATGCAAAGTTATGCCAAAAATTATATTTTAACGCCAGATAATCGTAGCGTTGCAATTAAAGGCGGTTTTTCTCAGCCGGATCTTTCCGAATATCGATCAAGCATAGAAAGCAAAGTCATCGACCGTAGATTTTATACCAATGAGGCTACATTTATGGCCAACGAAGGCTATAAAACAGGTATTGAGGGATATAATGACATGGTTAAGGCGAGCTTTCCTGTCGCCTATAAACGCGCCTTTCAGTGGGTGACCGCTCGGGAAATGTATTTTTACGCACGTTACTTACTTGATTATATTGGCGGTCGTAGCCACTCCGGTGTGCATATGGTGCACGGCCCATACTTGAGCATGAAAGCGGATAAAGCCAGCCAATTTAACCGTTTGTTACGTGATCGCGGTGAGCGTAATTTCTCGAATAAAGATGTGTTACTCGGTATTGAGTTACCCATTGTCTATCAGCGCACCGGTTTCCCCCGTGTATTTGATGGTATCCAGCCCACGTACTTACAATACAAATCAGTACAGCCATTTTTTACGGGCAAGTTGGATAACACCGATAGTTTTAACGATCCTATGAGTGGTAAAAATGGGGGCTGGGGTGTGCCTACAACGTATTTAACCAACGAAGCTCAGGTTTTTGACCACGACAAAATGGACACAACACTTGATCTAGGTGCGATGGGCCAATTTGTAAAACGCCGCTCACAGTGGATGGATCGCTTTTTTCAATCCACTCATACGGGCACAACTCATATTTCACGAGATAAAGAAGTGCCGCTGCTCGGCAATGATGCTGAAGAAGGTTTGCGTGGTTGGGGGCTGGCGATGAGCGCTATTAACACCATGCTACAAGTTAAAGCCTCGATGTTTACTGACGGCAAGCATCTGTTGGGTCTGAATACAGATGCCTACAACCCAGACCATGGCTTTAAGTATTTACCTCACGAAATAAAACCTAATCTATTGTGGGTAGGCGATATTCCAGAGCGCGTGTGGTCAATGGATATAAAAGATTCCAGTAGTCAATTGTGGGATCAGGCTTCTTGGGTCTGGGCCACCTCGGCCTTTGCTATTGCGGCTAATCGACGTGATACATTTTTCACCGATAATCCTCCCGTTGATGGCGGCCTAATCGAGAAACGTACGGGTTTACTTGCTGAATCTCTAGGTAATGCCATTCTTAAAAATATTTTTTCTATGCACACCGACAAGGGAATTTTGGTGTCCGAGTGGCACCCTAAAAAAGGCATGGGTTCAACTGTTAGTTTAAAAGATATGGCGATGACGATGGTTGCGGTGAATGATATGGCGCAATCTTGGAAAAGTTTAGGCCGCCATACCGATTTAATCGAAAAATCTGAAACTCTATTGCTTAAAAATGCCGACTTTCTTGTTAAGGCCCAAAGTAGCATAGGTAGTTTTAACTCTGATTATACCTCCGAAGGTCTTGCAATCGGCCAAGAAGGTGTTCTTACCTCCCAGTGGGAGGCAATAAGAGCCTTAATTTCCGCTTACTATTCAAGCCGAAACGACAGCTATTTAGTGGCCGCCCGTAAGGCCTATAACTATGCCAACAATAATTTCTGGTCGGTAGCCCACGGCACCTATCACAGTGAGCTAAATAGTGATGTTGCAATAGTAACGCCTTACTCGGTGGGTATTACCATGGCTGCACTACGTGAGATTATGTTCACAACGCCTGCCTACCTACTCGAAGATCAAGCCGAGCATATGACACGCTGGTGGATACAAACCGTCAACCAAAGTGGCTTGCTGTTATCTGAACACCAATCGACAGGAGAAGTTTTTACAGGATACGGAACAGGAGATGACGATGCTGATGGCATTCCCTATGTAAGCAAGGCTCATGGTAAATTTGGTGCTGCACCGGTGATGGCCGCTAAAGTCGCGATTAACTTATCCGAAAACAAAAGCTCAGAAAACAACGGCTCCGATAACAATTTTCCCGCTAACAATAACTCCGACTTTTCAGCGATTAAAGGCGACATCCATCAGGCTAATCAATTGGTTACGGTTAGAAATAATTTTAATTTGTCCGACCACCCATCATTAGTACAAGCACCCACAGTTAGCTTACGTAATGCAGTGAGTGCGGATATCAAAGAGCGGCCCGACATGATCCGAACCGACGGAACTACGATTCCCTTACCGCCATCAAAATCTTTAACTGTCGGCTTGGGAACTCAGCATAACTTTAGTGGTAAACAAATTTTTGAAGCTAATTGCATGTTATGCCACGGACAAAACGGAGAAGGTATTGACGGCAAGCCGCTAGAGAAAATGATGGGCTACCCCGCCGCCGCGATGGAAGCATTTGTTTATGCCGGTAACCCGATTGCCTCAATGCCCGCCTTTGGGGTCGGCAATGGCGATCATGTGGGTGGTACATTAACTCAAGATGAGATCAAGCGTGTTGTGAGCTACGTGCAAAGTAAGGAGTTTAAAGGCAATTATAAACGCTCTCAAGATGGTGAAGTAATTGATGGTTTTCAGGCTAAAGATATATGGTTTTACCTGTCTCGCTATAACATTAAGCATCAAGGAAAAAAACCAATCGATGCAAGTATTGCGACCCAGTATATAAACAAGATGGCTGACCCTGCAAAGGTAAACGCTGACGATACGGAAAATGTAAAGCGTTCAGCACCTTGGTCAATAACACAATGAGCATACAAACCAAAAACATGCGATAGCAGGAACTAATTATGAAAAAATTAATACTTATTTCTATTGTTACTCTAATTGCGAGCACACATGCGCTGGCAGCAGATATCAATGCAGGCAAAGCCAAAGCAATGAGCTGCGCAGGGTGTCACAGCGGCAGCGGTAAGCCAGGCATTAGCCTCAGTGAGAACTTTCCAAACCTTGCAGGGCAAAAGAAATCTTATCTTGTAAAACAACTGAAAGACTTTAAATCAGGTGCGCGTAAAGATCCGATTATGCAAGGTATGGCTGCCGCATTATCTGAGCAAGATATGATAAATATTGCTGCATTCTTTTCTTCGCAAAAATAACAAAGGATATCCATTTTATCGGGGGAAGATCACACCCTAAGTTGTGACACAGCAAGCGCCTAGTGAGAACTGGAGAGAGCAATATAAACTCGCCATGTTCTCACTAAGCCTATTCGGCAAACATCGCTAAAGTAACATACAAGGTATTCAGCTGTTTACTATGCGCTGCACCCTCGATCGAGCGTTCAACCTGAGCCTCTAACACATACATTCCCGCACCTTGCCACTGTAGCGCGGCCTCGCCTTTTTTACGGGTCACAACCGTCATCACCTGCCGCTCATTGCGGTAACGAGTATTGCCGCGTGTGATTTGAACCGACACCATGACTAACTTTAAGTAGTCCATCGAGAAAATATAAAACAAGTTTAAACTAAATCAATTTGCTACAACATCATACTGCTCTAGTTTATTGACCCGAATAATCGCACGAATCTCCTTAATATATTCATCGCCACGCCAGGAGTACTTAGATAAGCCTTGAGCAAGCACGCTCGCGGTGATTTGTTCTGAGTTTTTTCGCATCTCAGATCTTAGCTCCCTTAATAACTGATAGGCGCTACCAGAATTAATGTTTTTCATGTATGCCTTGACGGCATTAGGGACTGACTCAAAACGCGCGACCTCGTGTACTTTACCTTCATCCCGAGACCTGGGCACGACACCGCAACCTTTGGTAAAACACCACTGACCAAATAGGTTATTCGCCTCGAGTGCAAAACGTGAGGTTCCCCATGCGGACTCATTAGCCGCTTGCGCCAAGGCTAGCGCGACGGGTACTTTATCGACGCGAGTCAGTAGTGCTTGATAAAATGTGTCACTGATCTCGGGCAAGCCCTTTACTCTATAACGCTTGGCAAGCGTTAACAGATATCCCGCCTCGTCCTGACTTAATTCGCTTTTTTGGCTGAGCGTCAAAACCTGCACCCGCGAGAGCAATACCTCATTGTTTGCTTGCGCAACAATCGGTCGTAGGTAGTCGAAGAAGGCCTGCTTTTTGAGTTTGACGTCGGTGATGGCGGCAAAGTCGGGCAAGGCAATGTCATCGCTCGATAGGTAACTCTGCGAATCTTGTGTTCCGATCTGCTCAGAAAGCATCGGTGGCTCTTCTGAGGCTAATGGAAGGTCTGGTGAAGGCTGGTGAGATTTGGCTATGAAAATCAAGAGTGCCGTGGTCACGATGCCTGCCATTAAGATAGTTACTTTTGAGTAGGTGATTTTGAACGGTGTTTTGTCGCCGCTTGGCATACGGTTAAGAGGCGCCTTACCGGATGGCGCCTTTACCTGGCTTACTTCGGAATCTATTTCTTTCATACTTCTGCTTTGACCTGCCCAAATCGGGCATAACGATGTTCATAAGTGCCCGCAGAGGAATGGCGCGCAAAAGTCGGTCATGGTAACGGATATAAGCACGCGACCCAAAACAAAAGTGACCTTTTGCTTGGTAATTAGCTGATTTTGAAATAAGGCTAAAGTTAGACGGGGTATAGCGTGCCACTAGCACCGTGAATGACTACCAGCGAGACCTAAGCCCTGCTATGATAATGTGAGTTAGTTCAATTCTCTAAAGGATTGCGTCTGTGCCGGTCTTCCGACTTTTTACCTTGTATATTAATTCCCCCAGACGCCGGTTTTGGGTATTACAAATTGCCCTATGGACGTGGTATTTTCTAATTGTTTTAGTGTCGCTCGTGGTTGCCCGTGGAGCCGAGAAGTTTTACCTAGGCGTCCTACATCTACTATCTGAAACCGTATCGGGTTTGCTTTTAGCGGTACTACTCTGGGTCGTATTTAATCGTATTAAGACAGACTCTGTCATCAAACAAGCGACTACGAGCTTCGTTACCGTTGCGATTACCGCAGGGCTATGGACTGAATACAAATGGGTTACTTTTCGCTGGGCGATGGACAGAGTCATACAGCTACCGACGGTGAAAGAGTTTGGTGAATGGTATTTGTTCTCTCTGTCGGTCATGTCGGTCTGTTTGATGATATATTATGGCGTGCACTATCACTTACTTTTAGTTGCCGAACGAGAAAAACACCTGATCTCGCAAGCGCAGTCAAAAGAGGCGCAGTTGAAAATGCTGCGCTACCAGCTCAACCCTCACTTTATGCTCAATACGATGAACGCAATTTCAACTTTGATATTGAAGCGCGACAATGAAACTGCATTCGACATGGTGGAAAAGCTCAGTGAGTTTTTGAGCTACTCGCTAGACCGAGACATTGAAGAGAAGGTCACACTTGAGAGCGAGATACACGCTTTGGAACAGTTTATTGGTATCGAGCGCACTCGGTTTAGCGACCGATTGCGTTTTTTTGTGCGCATGGATAAAGATGTGAAAGATGCATTGATTCCGAGCATGCTGCTACAGCCATTGGTTGAGAACTCAATAAAGTATGCTATCAGCCGCAGTGAGTTTGGGGGCAGTATTAATGTTTCAGCTAAAAGTATCGATAATATTTTAATTATCCGCGTTACCGATTACGGTGCTGCCGCCAACCAGAGCGAAGACGCCGAGTACCGTCAGAGTCGCGGTGTTGGCCTTAGCAATACTCGGGAGCGCCTGGATACTCACTATGGCGACAAAGGCCGTTTGGAATTCTTGTACAATAGACCTGCAGGGGTGACTGTGTTAATCCAAATTCCCTGCGAGTTTACGGACGAAAGCCATCTATAAGCATTCGCTCAATCAATAAGTAAACAAATCAATTATTCATCATTCATTCATTTATCTATCCATTCATCTATTTATTTATTTATACTTTGATTTTTGACTTATCCGTTCGAGGAAACACTATATGCCAACTCTTTGGGGGCAAGACAAGCAAGGTAACAACGTATACCGACATACTTTAAGCAACGCCAACGGCATGCGGGTGGTGATATGTAACTACGGCGCTATTATTCAGCAAATCGTCGCCCCGAGTAAGCATATGGGCGCCATTAATACGGTTCTTAACTTTAACCGTCTGAGCGATTACTTGGCCGATACTCAGTCTATCGGCGCGGTTTGTGGTCGCTACTGTAATCGGATTGTTAACGCTGAGTTTAAACTGAACAATGAACGTTACCCCTTAGCCGACAATTGCGACGATGATAATATTCACAGCGGCCCTATCGGTTTTAATAAACGCACTTGGGAGATCTCCCAAGTGGGTCCGGTCAGCATTACGTTAAAGCTTGTCTCTGAGGATGGCGACCAGGGCTTCCCGGGAGAACTGACAGCGCAAGTCAGCTACCATCTTGACGAGGACAACACCCTGTCGTTCAACTGGAGAGCGCATAGTGACAAGGACACGGTGGTAAGTTTAACTAACCATACCTACTTCAACCTTTCTGGCGACGCCAACATTGTTGATCACACACTGAGAATCCCTTGCACACATTACACGCCACAAACTGACGAGGGCGCACCAACTGGCAAGATTGCGCGAGTTGATGGCACCGTTTTTGATTTTACCAAAGCCAAGCCCCTACGAGAGATCTACCCGAGTGTGCCGCCCAAGCTTACCCACCCCGAGCTGGTGGAATCCCTTGGCTTAAACCACAATTGGACACACAACGACACGGAAATAAGCCCGCACCCCGTTTTACAAGCAGAATTATTTTGCCCTAAAAGCGGGCTGAGCTTGCAGGCCTTAAGCACCCTTCCCGGCTTGCAGTGTTACACCGGTAACCACTTGCATAAGGACACCCCCTTTAAGCAGTATGCTGGCATTTGCTTGGAGTCGCAGTATTTTCCGGACAGCCCCAACCAGCCAAGCTTCCCCAGCGCGGTATTACGAGCAGGTGAAACGCTAAAGCATAAAACTTTATATCGATTTGCTAACGAAGCGGCACATTAAAGCTCCACATTAGAAGCTGCACCTTAGAAGTTAGAATATAGCGGAGCCACTTTACGACTATGAGCCTTACTGCTTAAGTGGTAAATGCACCCACACCTTTGTTCCGCCCCCTGGGCGGGAACTTATCTCAACCCGCCCCTTGTGTTGCTCAACGATACCAAAAGCTACGGCCATACCTAAGCCCGTGCCCTCGCCCACTGCACGGGTTGTGAAGAACGGCTCGAAGATACGCCCAACAACCTCATCGGGCATACCAACCCCGTCATCGCTCACGCAGACAACAAGTTCACTAAGCTTATCGCTATCGATATATAAGCGGACCGACACCAGCCCTTTGGGCAAGGGCTCGGTGTTGACCTGAAGCTTAATCTTATCGTCATGTGGTTTATAACCTAGATTAAGCTTGCTCTTCTCTGCTTCGTGGGCAAGTAACTGCTGTTTATCTGCAATGGCCTGACAAGCATTGCGAATTACGTTAACAAATACTTGGTTGAGCTGGCCTGCCTGCACATTCACTTTAGGGTCGTCATGTATATCACAAACGAACTCGACGGTATCACCGTAAGTTGCCTCCAATATTGTAATACATGACTGAATATCAGCCGCTAGGCAAACATCGCTATAGTCGCTTTCGTTTAAGTGAGAAAACAAGCGAAAACCTTCGACTAAAGACTTTATTCGCCTCGAACCCTCGTTAATAGCGCCTAACGATGCCGATAGGTCATTAAATAACGATTCAAATAGTTTTGCGGTCTCGTCATCGTGACTCTCCTGTTGAGCAATATAATCAAACATGTATTCTTTTAAACGGTTAACTTTATTGTCCACATTATAAGCGCCTACCAGAGCCATATTGGTAGGGTTATTAATCGCATGTGCCATGCCCGCCACGAGTGTGCTAAGGCCGGTCATTTTCTCGGCGTGTATTAGCTGGGTTTGCGTATGTTTTAACTCTACATGTTTTTCGTGTAGCTGCCGATGGGTGTGCAGTAATTTTAATTCTTTATTTACACGAGCGAACAGCTCCTTTTTCTCAACAGGTTTGCTTAAAAAATCATTCGCACCGACTTCGTAACCTTTGGCTAAATCATCCACTTGGGTTTTAGCGGTAAGAAATAGGATAGGTAATTCGCTTGAGGTGTATGTTTCCCGAATTCGTCGGCACACCTCGAAACCAGACAATCCAGGCATCATAACATCAAGCAAAATTAAATCGATTTTATTAGCGAAGTCGACTTCAGTTTTAACGCTTGTATTGCCATAAAAATTATCATTATTAATCAACGCCAATGCTTCAACTCCGTTTTCGCACTCCGACACACGATAATTCCTAACAGACAATAAATTTATCAACACCTGACGATTAACGTGCTCATCATCTACCACCAAGATATGGAATTGACCACTGACACCACCAGCCTCAAGCATAATAGGTAGCTTGTGCTCATTGTCGACCACCTTATTGCCGGTTTGTGCAAGCATGTCCCCGTCGATTCCTGCGATTGCCATTTCTTGACTAGGACCAAGTGCATGTTTGAACGATTCGGCTTGTTGAAGACTTTCATTATGAGAGGCATTATGAGGGGCGTTTGCGCGACTATCGATATTTCCGATGTCGTCCGAATATTCAGTATGCCCCGAACCGGCTTGCGGTTTAACAGACGGCTCCGCACTCGCCAAGGGTAAACTAAAACGAAAAACACTGCCCTCACCAATAGTCGAATCCATTTTAATTTGACCACCATGTAGCTCAACCAGTTGTTTAGTAACAGCAAGACCGAGACCTGTACCGCTGTAACGCCTCTCTTCGGAGCTATCCGCTTGTTCAAACGCATCAAATATTTTCTTTCTCTGGGTCCGTTCGATGCCAATACCGGTATCGGCGACAGAAACCCACATAAAAGACCCACTTAAGGTCGCCGACACTGTGACCTTACCTTCTTCAGTAAATTTAATTGCGTTGCCAACCAAGTTGTACAATATCTGCTGGACTCGATTATCGTCGGCTAACACAGGGGGTAGCGTCCGATCGACATAATTGAACAGCTCTAATGGTTTGGCGCCAATCAAGCCATTGGCGATTCCCATCACCATGCTCGCTTGGCTATATAGATCCAAATTTTTGAGGTCAAGATTGATGGTTTCTTGCTTTAATTTGGTAAAGTCTAAAATATCGTTAATAAGGTGAGATAGGCGTTTACTGCTATTCACTATCATATGTAAATAGTTTTGCGCATTTTGCGGTAATGGCCCCGCGACGCCTTCAATAAGCGAGTCCGATAGACCAATAATACCGTTAAGCGGTGTTCGTAATTCGTGCGAGGTGTTGGCGAGGAAGGTGTCTTTGACTCGGTCTAAATGCTGTAATTTTTCGATAACCCGCTGTTCAACTTTCGCCCGTCTCCGCTGAATATAGGAATATATTATCAGCCCGAAGAACAACAACAAACTTAAAATGTAAAACGAAAGCGCCCACCAACTACGCCACCAAGGCGGAATAATCCGAATGTTAATTGCCGTACCGAGTTCGTTCCACAAACCATCGTTATTAGAGCCTTTAACACGAAATACGTAATCGCCGGGATCTAAGTTGGTATAGGTCGCACTGCGTATGGTGCCAGATTGAACCCATTGTTTATCAAAGCCATCAAGCTTATAAGCATATTGATTCAGGTGTGGAAGCTGGTAGTTTAAAGCAGCGAATTCGAATGAAAATACGGACTGCTCATGATTTAAGGTGAGTACATTATCTGCCGATCTCGCCATGTAGGTAATAGACTGCTGTAAGGGAGAGTTTTTCACCCCAACTTCAACTGGCTTATGAAAAAGATGAAAATCAGTAATAACTATTGGGGGGACTACATTATTTTTAAAAATATTTTCTGGGTTAAATAAAGTTAAACCCTCACTGCTACCGAAGGCCAATTCGCCAGAGCTGGTTTTGAGGTATGCAGCGTGATTATAGATATTTCCGGCTAAACCATGATCCACTGTATAGTTTCGAAAGAGCGCGGTGTCAGGCTGGAAGTGTGACAAACCATAACCCGTGCTCAACCACAAACCACCCCTATTATCTTCCAAAATACTTTTTACGGAAGTATCGGGCAAACCGTCTTCGCGATGATATTTTTTAATAACCTTGCCGGTATCGGGATCAAAAAGATTAAGTCCAGCGCCCACAATACCGAACCATAAACGACCTTTTTTATCCTCGTGTATAGCGCTAACGTAACCCTCGTCAATGCTATGAGGGGTTTTGTTATGCTGGTAATGTTTGAATGTACCGTGCTCAAGGTCCATCAACTCTACCCCGGCCTCAGAGCCCAGCCAAAAATTACCACGGCTGTCTTCGAACATACTCAAGATCTCACCGGACATAATACTATCGGGATTCGAGTCGTCGTGCTCGTAACGTAAAAACGTCGAGGTTTCTGGCTGAAATTGATTTAAGCCGTTACGGGTGCCAATCCACAAACGCTTATCACTATCCTCGAAAAGCCCTAACACTACGCTATCATTTAAGCTGTCGCTACGGTTTAACTGAGGCCCAAAATGCGTGAAAGTCCCGATATTTTCGTCTTCGGATTGATTGAACCGACTCAGACCACCTAACCATGTACCAACCCACAGTACACCGTCGGAATCGATTAACAAGGAAAGCACGGCGTCAGCGGTCAAACCGCTTGTGCTCAGCGCTTGTGCCGGGTCATGCACATACTGGGTAAGCTCACCGCTACTGCGGTTAATATGGTTGAGCCCTTTTTCGGTCCCTACCCATAAGTTCCCCTCTGCGGTTTCGACGATGGCGTTCACAGCGCTATCACTCAAACTGGTGGCACTATCATCACGATTCCAATAATTAAGAAACACACCTGCGTAATTATTCCGTATCGACAAACCCACTGGGAAATAGCCCAGCCAAAGGTCACCAAAGCGATTCTCATAAATAGAATGAATTTTATCGCTAGCCACACTATAGGGGTCGCGAGCTCGGTGCGAGAAGTGCTCAAACTGCTTAGTGTCGCGATTTAGGCGGTTAAGTCCGGCTTTGTCAGTGCCGACCCAAAAGTTACGGTGGCTATCTTCAAAGATATGATTAACCTCGTTATGCCCAAGACTCTCACTGACCAGAGGTTGATGACGATAATGAACAAACGACGTTGTCACCCGATTAAAATGGCTAAGTCCGTCTCCCATTACGGCAACCCAAAGTTGCCCCTCACTGTCCTCATAAACCTGGAGATCGCGATGCACAAGACTTAATAGCGTTGCCGTATCATAAGGGTAAAAGCTCACATCGGCTTTCAGCGCGCCGAATTTGGCGCGAGGTAATACGCACAGACCAAAGGTTTTCCATTGGTCAATGGTGCAAGCCATCCAAAGGCTGCCTTGGCGATCTTCAATAAGACTGGCGACGCCGCCAATGATTTTTCCATTGGCACGCAACTCGACACGCTCAAACTCTTCCGTACTTGGTAAAAAACGATTCAAACCGCCGCCGTTGGTGGCAAACCAGAGGTGACCACGGCTGTCCTTAAGTATGTTGGAAATATCGGAAGCGCCGATACTGGAAGGGTCTGAAGGGTTGTGAACAAAGCGCGTAAAGCTATCGGTTGCAGCGTTATAACGGTTGGCACCTTTTAGAGTTCCGACCCACATATTGCCCTGCGCGTCTACTTCTAGGGCAAAGACGTTGTTACCGCTTAAACTATTGGGGTTATCAGCGTCATTTTGATAGAGCTTAAATTTGTAGGCATCATAGCGAACCAAGCCGTGTTCGCCGCCAAACCACATAAATCCCTGCTCGTCCTGAAGGCTCACCCACTGAAACCCGACAGAATCCAACTGCTTATCTCTTAAGTGAGTAAAGCGAAGCGCGTTTGTTTGGTTTGTTTGATCAGCAAGTGCATACGCAGAAATTGGAACAAATCGCAGTACGAGCGCAACACTGAGGGACAACAGAAAGATCTGCCATGCCTTTGCTGCCATGCTGTTAAATAGTAGCTTTTGCCTAGGGCGCTTCATTTGACCCTTTTGTGTAAGTCGATTCACAATCCCGATATCGTATCTCATTCAGTTATTAACGGTAGCGCAACGCTAAACGGCCTTACATATTACCTCCAAGCACATGTTGTGAGTCTTGGACAAGCACACTCTACAACGCTTAATTATAATTCAAATACCGTATGTGTTTTTAAGCGACAGCAGTAGCTCCTATTTAATATAGCATCGAATCAATTAGCACCGAAGCGAATTTACGCACTCCTCACAGAGCAGGCTTAGCGCTGCAAGAAAGTCAAGTCGAAGCACTATCGAATACCCATCTTTTTTCTTTAATCAAACCTTTCTTTGTCAAACTTAACCAAGCAGGTTTTTCCGTCAAAAAAATATGGCGTATCACAGTAATATCATAACATGCTAATAATTCATCATAGCGACCTGATGTTTATCACACCAAGAATTCACTATTCGCGAGCAAAGCCGCTATACTAAGATGAATCACCTAAGTTGCTTCAGGGCATTTATGGTAGTTTCGTAATTCAACGCATCTAGGTGCATACCTACATATCATAGATTATGACGATAATCTCCACCCCAGCTATTCGTCACCCTTATTTAGCGATTTACGTGAGCTTACTGCTGCTCCTATTAATGGCAAACGGTGCTGCTGGCGCACCTAAACCTCATCTCAGCCACGCACAGTTTCGTTTTAAAATCATCGAAGCACCGGAACTAAACGTTGTGGGTTATCACAATGATATCGCGCAAGACGCCACAGGGTTCACTTGGCTGGCAGGCTCCAACGGCATGGTTCGTTACGACGGCTACAGCTTTCGACTATATCAGCATCAGCCGGATCAACAAAACAGTATAAGTCACGGGAACATCCGTAAAGTAATCGCTACCACCGACGGTGAGCTTTGGCTCATTACCTATGAAGGGCTCAGCCGCTACAACCCAAAAACGGATGACTTTACGCGCTACTTGCCCCCTACCGGTGGAAACCCCGTCAACATAGAAAACTACAGTTATAGTTACGCGCTGCAAATCGCGGAGAATACTTTACTGCTTGCTAAGAGCTTAGATGGCCTTCAGCTTTTTAATACAAAAACTAAAACGTTTACACCGTTAAGTAAACTAAATGAGGTAATTAGCCAATCCAGTATTCGAGTCGTCAATGAGGCTCCCAACGGAAATTTTTGGGTAGGTACTGAAAAGCACGGCTTATATCAAGTCGATATTGAGCAGCAAACCATCGTGAGACATATTCGGTTTCAGAGCGATTACCGAATTAGCAAAAAGCACTTGAGCAGTAACAACGTTTATAGTGTCCACCAAAGCGATCGCAATATACTTTGGGTTGGTACCTCATCAGGCGGCCTGAACCGTGTTGATCTTACCAGTGGTGAAGTGCAACACTTCTTACACAACCCTGATAACGAAGGAAGTATCAGCAACAACATCGTATGGGCAATTAATTCAGATGCAGAGGGCAATCTGTGGGTAGGTACAGACAAAGGGCTGAATGTGCTTCGCACTGACGCCGAGACTGGGAAGCATTATTTCGAGCACTTTCTTGCACGCCATTCAGACCCCGGCGGGCAGCATTTCGATTCTATTCGGAGCCTCTATCGCGATAAAAACAACTACCTATGGGTCGGGCTATACCCCGCAGGTGTCGCATTGCTCGACCCTTACGCCTCGGGTTTTAAGGTGTTCCGCCACCAACAATATAACACCAACAGCATTGACCACAATGCTATATTGTCGGTAGCAGAAAGTAACGACGGTGGCCTCTGGATAGGTACCGAACTGGGCCTAAACTATTTAGACGCTGATCGCAAAAACGTCGTACGCTACCAACACGACACTAACGACCCCGATAGCCTTTCAGCTAAAGCGGTCTTAAGCGTTATAGAAGATCACCAAGGCACGGTGTGGGCAGGCACTTGGCGGGGAGGGCTTAACCGTCTTGATCGCAGCACAGGGAAGTTTAAACACTACCTGTCGAATTCAACCCAAGCCGACAGCCTGCACGACGGCGAAGTATGGTCACTTTATGAAGATCACCTAAACCGCCTCTGGCTTGGCACGTACGACGACGGCATTCAACGCTACCTCCCTGAAACCGACAACTTTATTACCTACGCCTTAGATGACCTTGCCGACAATGGCAGTTACGGCCGTATTATGAGCATATTCGAGGATCGACAGCACCGGCTTTGGTTTGGCGCGTCGTCTGGTTTGTACGTACTGTTGCCCGGCAGCGATCAAGTAAAGCATGCAAGCGAGCTTATTCCACTTAAGGGCATAAGAGACCAAAGATTTGTCAGTGGAATGTTTCAGGATCAACAGGGCTATATTTGGTTCGGCTCTCGCGGTGACGGGATCACTCGATTTAACACAAACCCGCCTAGCGTTGAGGCATTTTGGGTAAAACACGGACTCTCCGACAATTCCGTTACCGGCATCATGCAAGCTAAGGCTAACCTTTCGAAAGAAGGTCAGCAAGCAAACTTGTGGATCGCGACCCACAACGGCCTCTCACGTTTTAACCCGAACACTCATGAAGTTAAAAATTACCACCAGTCTCACGGGCTGGCCGGAAGCTCGCATTCAAAAGTCGCCAGTTTAATAACCTCTCATGGTGAACTCGTGCTTGGTAGCACCAAGGGCTTAACTATTTTTAAGCCTAAAGATTTACACTCGAACCCCCTCGCGCCGCCAATTGTCTTCACTGACTTCAAAATTGCGGGTCAAAGTGTCGACATCAGGCAAGCCGACTCCCCGTTAAAACAATCCATCTCACACGCAGATTCCATCACCCTTGGCCATGAGCACACGGTATTCTCCTTTGCCTATGCTGCACTCAGCTACCACCTGCCCGAAGAGACTATTTATGCGTACCGCCTCGTGGGCTTTGATGAAAACTGGAATTTTGTCGGCAAACGCCGCTTAGCTACTTACACAAACCTTGACCCCGGACACTATACTTTCAAGGTTAAGGCGGCTAACAGCGAAGGCACCTGGAACGAAAAAGGCATTTCAATAGACATCAAAATCTTGCCCCCTTGGTGGTTAAATAACTGGGCAAAAGTCACTTATGCTTTGCTATTTTCTGCATTATTATGGCTCATAATCTATACCTATCTCCAAAAACGGCGAGTCGAGAGTGAACGTAAATTAAATCTACGTTTGCGCCAAGTGGATAAAATTAAGGATACCTTTCTAGCCAATACCTCACATGAGTTACGGACACCGCTAAATGGCATCATTGGCCTATCTGAGTCATTGATGGAGGGCGTATCAGGCGAGCTCCCCCAAGCAGCCAATGATAATTTGAAACTCATTATTGATAGCGGCAAACGCCTTGCTCACCTCGTTAATGATATTTTGGATTTCTCTAAACTCAAAGAAGATACGCTTGTCCTGCACTGCAAACCGGTCGATGTTTATAGCATTGTTGATCTCGTTCTTAGTCTATCGGCCACCCTAATTAAACAAAAACCTGTGACACTTAGTAGTAGCGTCAGCCAAAATCTTCCCAGAGTTTGGGCCGACGAAAACCGTTTGCAGCAGATTCTATACAACCTCGTTGGCAACGCGATCAAGTTTACCCTTGAGGGCGAAGTCACCGTTGACGCAAAGGTTAGCGGCCATATGTTGTGGCTAAAAGTAAGTGATACCGGTATAGGTATCGCCAAACATCAACAAGAAAAAATATTTGAAGCGTTTGAACAAACCGACAGTTCGACCATACGGCGCTTCGGGGGCTCAGGGCTTGGCCTCGCAGTCACACGCCAGTTGGTTGACTTACACGCGGGTGAAATTCGGCTAAATTCAACGGTTGATAAAGGCAGCGTATTTAGTGTATCCCTTCCGCTCGCAGGTGATATTGCCTCAGAGGCGCCAGGATTAAACGAGATCAATTCCACCTCAAACGACGACCAAAACGGCCTTGTCGAGAACCTTGAACCCATTCAGTATCAAGCAGATAGCAAGCAAGTTAATACCTACACACCCTCACGATCGACAAACCAAACAAGTAACGTTCACATTCTCGTTGTTGATGACGAACCGGTTAACCGTCAAGTATTGCTAAACCTGCTCACGATAAAACATTACGAAGTAAGCGAGTGTGCTGACGGCATACAAGCACTCGAATTTTTACAAAGAAGCTATACCGAAAACAAGACTATAAACTTGGTAATACTCGATGTCATGATGCCTGGCATGTCCGGTTATGAGGTCTGCCAACGCATACGCGAAAGTAAGTCCAACCTAGAGCTCCCGGTATTATTTCTAACCGCGAAAACTCAAAGCGACGATTTAGCTCGGGGCTATGAGGTCGGCGGCAACGATTATTTAACCAAACCTATCGAGAAAAAAGAGCTCTTCGCACGGGTGGAGACTCAACTGCAGCTACTAAGCACTCATCGCCACCTACAAGACAATGTCAATACCTTAAAACACACCCAAAGCCAACTTATCCAAGCTGAAAAGATGTCCAGCTTGGGAACGCTTATCGGTGGCTTAGCACATGCGATGAACAACCCCATCAATATGAGCCAAGTTGGCACTCACAATATCGAAAAAACACTGACCAAATTTCGAAAAACCTTAATCGAACTAAGTGAAGAATCTGCCGACACTGCCATAACCGAATATTTCGATGCTCAATTTAACCGCTTATTCTCTCAACTTAGCGCGCTAAAAGAAGGCAATAGTCGCGTTGCCCAACTAGCTCAGAGCTTTAGCTTATTTTCACAAGCTGAAAAAGAAACCTTTCGCCAAACCAACATCGGAGCCAGCATAGACGCATGCATTACTCTGGTAGAGGCTAAATACCAAGGTAAAATACGCTTTAATTACACAGTCAAACAAAACCCGACAATCTATGCACAAACGGCACAATTAAACCAAGTATTCATTAACGTACTTATTAATGCCTGCCAGGCGGTGCAAGACAAACAAAATACCGCTACAAACTCCGAAGACATTAATAACATTGAAGATCTTCAGGTACACGACAGATGTGTTGAAACAAGTGAAAACCCTATCAACCTTACCCTCGATGCCAATGGCAAGCACTTATCCATTATCATTAAAGATACGGGTTCAGGCATGAGCGATGACACGTTAAAACAAGTATTTGATCCATTTTTCACCACTAGAGGCCTAGGAGAAGGTAACGGCCTAGGTTTGGCGACTGCGTATTCAATTATCGATCACCATCAAGGGCTAATCGAGATTAGCAGTCAACTTAACCACGGCACTACCGTCACCATACTGCTACCGTTACAAGAGGACAAAGAGTAGCTTTTAATTCACGCTACTCAACCCTAGCCTCACCATCGACTTGTTATAATTAACAGCTGACAGTCATTAATGATACGAGATATCCGAGCATAGAGAGTTCAAGTGTTTAATTACGCCCCCAATAAGCCCCATCCGCATACAGCCTATTTCTTTCGGCACGGCGTATCACGCAGCTTGCTATTTTGGTTGCTATTTCGGCAATCCCTCTGCCAACCCCAATGGGCGCAAAGTGCTCGTGAGAACATTGCAAACGCACAGCTGGGTAAAACACCACAAAATACCCTCCCCAACCATACCGCCAACTATACCGACGATCAGCTACTCGACTCATGGCTCCCGAAACAACAGGGTTATGCGTTTGCAGAATACGGCGGTGGCCAATGGCTGATATTCGCCGGGTTATTGCTTGGGTTTTCCACAATGGGCACCGCACTCGCGTATACCGGCGAACGCCCTGTCAATTTATGGGTACTTCTTGGGATATTTTCCTTACTCCCTTTAGCGATGAGTATGCTTAGCCTTGCCACGTTTCTGATTCGCCCAGATACGCACGACCATCACTGGATATTGAACGCGTTAAAGCCTTGGTTAAATTCCACTCTAAAACAATTTAACCCCCTTCAATATGAAGCTAACAACGAGACAGAGTACACCCAAAATCGCCTGATCAAAGCCTGGTTACTTTGGAAATTACAGTGGTTTGCCTTAGCTTTTCAACTTAGTGCGATTGTGGCTTTTATCACCATGGTCACCTTTCAACAGTATAGTTTCGCTTGGTTTTCAACCAATATTGAACAAGGTAACTACATTATCGACTTATTGCAAAGCCTGAGCTTACCTTGGCAGTGGGCACTACCCGCACCGACTCCAGAATTTATTACAACAAGCCGCTTTACTTTAGACAACTCTCAATATGATGCTAATGCTTCAGGCGCATGGTGGTCCTACCTCGCTCTGGCAATGACAGTGTACGGGCTAATCCCTAGACTACTCGTTACCTTATGGATACGGCTCACCATTCAAAAGCGTTTAACACGCGAAATACATAATAGCGGCGAAGTCGAGCGCTTTATTCAAGCACTTCGCCTCACAGTTCCAGGCCCCTCGGCAGCGCTCACCCCTCAAGGCCATGACAAAGCCAAAAACCACACCGAAACCAGTGCAGAAACATTCATTGACGACGCCAAAAATAACAGCAACGACAACCATAACAAGTCAAGTAACCTAACGTCAAAATCGCCTATTCCAAACCAGCAAAACAGTTCAGCTGATCGCCATTATATTGCTTGGCAAGAAAACATTCACAGCCCAGTAAATTGCGAGCACACTATTGGCAATGCCAGCTGGCAACAAGACGAATCTTGGATTACCGACAGCAGCCCTTTATGGCAAAAACCACTGTGCCTAGTCGCTAAGCAAGCTCAAACCCCAACAGCAGAACTCGCAGATTTATTAATACTCGCCCAGTCAAACAACAAAGCACTCTACATAGAAATACTGCTACTCACGAGCGAGATCAATAAAAACATCGAGTTAAGGCAAGGTCAACGTGACTCATGGAAATACTTTTGCGAGCAATACAAGTTTAATTTGACAAGCTCCCCCGAAAATCCAGAGAAAGCCAGAAAAACCCAGGGAAAGATCGAGCATGAGTGATGCACCGCAATTTGCAGTCGTAGGTCACCCAAACAAGGGGAAATCGAGCATTGTCGCGACCCTCGCCCATCATGACGGTATCGCGATATCAGCCGCTTCGGGCACCACACTGGTGTCCGAAGCGTATCCATTTAATATTAACGGAAAAATCCTTTACACACTCTACGACACCCCTGGCTTCCAAAGGCCAAGGCAGGCACTGGAGTGGCTGCAAAACTACGCAAAAGATGCGTCGATGCGCACAGCCGCCGTCCAGGCATTTGTGGATCAGCATCAAAGTTGCGCGCAAGAAAACGGCCGCTTCAAGGACGAAGTAGAACTACTGCGCCCAATTGTGAAAAACAAAGACACAGGCATCATTTATGTCGTAGACGGCTCGCAACCTTATAACCCAAGCTACGAAGCGGAAATGAGCATCCTCCAGTGGACAGGGCAACCACGAATGGCATTAATCAACCCAATTGGCGGTGAAACCTACGTAGAACAGTGGCAGCAAGCCCTTGGACAATATTTTAGTATTGTGCGTGTATTTAACCCAATGAGCGCCGATCTAGACAAACAGATCTCGATACTTTCAAGCTTCGCAGAACTTAAAGAGGAATGGCAGAGCGTCCTAAAAGACACAATCGCCGTAATTCGACAGCAAAACACGCATTGCCGCCAACAAACCGCCTACGTTATTGCCGAGACGCTCGCGGACATCCTCAGCCACCAACAGTCACTCCCCGTCCCCCCCAGCGCCCCCGAAAGCGTGACACAGCAACTTCGAGAACAGATTACCGCGAGCTATCAAAAATCTTTGCGCAAGCGTGAGCAATCGCTACGTGAGCGAATTAAAACCCTATACGCTTTCCAGCGTCTAGACATCCAAGAAAATACACTAAATGCTGAGCATCACGATTTATTCGATCAATCACATTGGTACCTCTTTGGCTTAAGCCGCAAAAGCTTAGTGATTTTATCGACCTCTGCGGGCAGCGCAGCAGGTGCTGTTATAGATGCAAGTGTCGGTGGCGCCTCACTTATGCTCGGCGCGCTAGCGGGTGGGCTACTCAGCGCATCAGCGTCATTATTTGCGAGCGCCAAGCCCGAGAATATCCAGATAAAGGGTGTACCACTTGGGGGGAAAAAAATAAACGCAGGTCCGGTTAAAAACCTACAGTTTGCTTTTGTGATTCTTGGTCGCGCACTGAGTTATCAGCATGCCGTTGCCGCCCGCGTACACGCAGATAAAAGCATTATGGTAGTTACGGAAAATGACCAGAAACACTGGCTAGAGAATCTAAGTAAAACGCGTCAATTACAATTAACCCGTTTGCTGCAAAAATCCGCGAAAGGCTTAAACGAAACCAAGCGCGGGCAACTGCAAACACTGATCGAAGCACTGTTACGATAACAAGCAAAACCTAAACGAGCCCAATTACGCCGCGACGAAATTGATCCAGCTCGATAGACTCAAACAAAGCCTGGAAGTTACCCTCGCCAAAACCCTCGTTACCTTTGCGCTGAATAAACTCGAAGAATATTGGGCCAATACTTTTTTTGGTAAAAATCTGCAGCAATTTACCGCCACCTTGAGCCTCACCACCATCGATTAAAATACCTAGCTCTTTTAATTTACCCAAGTCCTCACCATGCCCCGGAATACGCTTGTCAACCAACTCATAATAAGCATCAGGTGTATTTTGAAGCTCAATGCCATTATCACTAATTTGGCTCACAGATTTATACAGGTCATCACTAGTTAGAGCGATATGCTGGACGCCTTCGCCATTGTAGTCGTTGAGGAACTCCTCTATTTGAGAGTGCTCATCCTTAGACTCATTAAGCGGGATAATTAGCTGCCCATCGGGACTTGCGACAACTTTACTGAATAAGCCCGTGGCTTTACCTTCGATATCAAATGAGCGAACTTCATTAAAGCCAAAGATCGTTTCATAAAAAGACACCCAGACACTGAGATTACCGCGTTTTAAATTATGAGTCAGATGATCCACTCGATGAAGGCCAGTACCGCAGGACGCGGTGAATTGACTAAAATCAAAGCCCCTATCAAGAGCACTTTGGCATTTTTGATCAACCAAATAAATAATTGACCTACCCACGCCTTCGATGGCCGGAATGTCATACTCTCTTAACTTAGCTTCTTTTGCTCCTAAAGCAATAGCTTGCTTAAAAGCCCCGGCTGCATCTTTAACACGAAAACCTAGAGCACTAACACCTCGCGTATGTTGACGACGAAAAGCTTCAGTATGACCGCCCGTCTCCGTATTTGAAATAAAACGAACGTCGCCTTGCGTATATAAGCAAATACTGCGCGTTTTATGAATTGCCGTTTTTGCAAAACCCATCCGGAAAAACTGATCTGACAATAATTCGGGTCTCGGCCCAGAAAACTCAATAAAGGCTAAACCGCACGTTTTAACATAATCTGCTCGTTTTATATCCTTGACTTGATAATTCACAGCGAATATCCCTAACTATTATTAATATTGGTCAGCCAATTAAGGCTAATACTTTAGCAAGATACCGAGCAAAACATGGCACCGCCCGCTCACTACTAATGCAAATACCACACCACAAAAAACACGTCAATAAAATAGGTATCAACCTAGAGAAGCGATACAATTGATTGTTATATGCTCAATTCGATTAATTATCACTCCGGCCACTAAGCCCTACTCTATTAAATCAAGCTGCGCTCATGTCGGGAAATCTTACATGGCTCCCCACTTATCTCCAGTACATCAGGAGGCCGAACGGTGACAACGAACAACACGACCAAGCCTTACGTAGATACCCCAACGCAAGCTACCGATCAAAAAAACACGGCAGCAAGATGCCAAGAAGTCGCGAACTTATAATATTTTTCACATGTCAGATATTTTTACAGAACTATTATGCATAAGAAAAAACCCAAGGTTTAAGCCATTCTTCGACTTGTGTCACACATCGAACCGACTTAAACATTAAACCTTTGGCCTCCAATTCAAGCAAAACTCACGCAATATTCACCCTGAAAACAAAATACAACAAAAAATCGCCAACATGGTCTATTTATTGCTTAAGTGACAGCAAGCGCTTAACCACACCCTTAACTACAGCGGGCACGCTAAAGCCAAGACCTGCTAATTAAATCCCACACAATCTATAACTTAGGTAGAGACATTGAAAACAATCAGTAAATTCAAAATATTAACCGCTATTGCCCCGCTCACTCTTTCATCTATATCTTTTGCGTTAACCCCGACACCGGTCGAGGAATGCTTGGACGTAGCTCAAGGCTTTAACGCTTTTGTTCAGGGCGATTTCACCGCACAATATACCGACATCCAAGGCCGCCTCGCAGCCGGGGGTAACGTCGACCTACAAAACTACGGGCTTGCCTCTACTTTGACACTCGCGTCAGAAGAAATCTCCTTTGTCGCCGGCGGCGACATCAACTTTACCGAAGGCCAAGTATATAGCGGCAGTGTCGAAGCTGGTGGCAGTACCGCAGGCTTCAGCCAACTGATCGGTTTAGCGCCTGGCGCAACAGTCAGCAGTAACGGACCTATCAGTGTTGACTTCGATGCTCAGTTTGATGGACTAAATGCATTCTCCGAGTCTTTAAGTACTTTAGAAGCCAATACTACAATCGACTACCTTTCTTACGGCGTGTCTTTACACGGTGACTGTGAAAGCGATCTTCAGGTTTTCAATATCGACGGCGACGCATTTTTAGCCGCTAACGTCTTTATGCTTGAATGTATACCAAGCGATGCAACCGTCGTATTTAACATAGATGGTGAATCTGGTGGTGCTCGCGATATGGAGCTGAGCCACCTTTACCCTCAAGCTGAAAATATTATTTACAACTTTTATGAAGCTACGTCTTTGTACTTCACAAGCATTGGTATGCAGGGAAGTATTTTAGCGCCTAAAGCCGACATAGAAGTATCTTGGGGCTTTGTTAACGGAACCGTTATCGCCAAATCATGGGCAGGCCCCATGGAACTTCATCATGTACCGTTCGAAGGCTGCCTCAATATTACACCGGTTAACCATGACCCAATCATAACCAACCAAGAGCCGCCAGCCATGGTGACTATTGGTGAAACCTACACCTACGACCCAAAAACTATCGACCCAGATGGTGACGTCCTCCGTCATAATACCTGGATCGAACCAAGCGCTCCCGGCTTAGATATCGACCGTGAAACCGGCTTAGTTACCTGGAATCCAATGCCCGGCGACGAAGGCACTTACCACCTTTACGTAATCGTCCAAGATAACAATGGCGGATTCACTAAGCTTGGGTTCGACATAACCGTTAAGCCTGCACCATAAGCACAAGAGCCAATTAATTTAATATTTCTGATAAAACCCCAAAAAATAGCATTTTTTTTGGGGTTTTTATTTATTTCCTTTTTATTGGTTTAAAATACTTTTACGGAATATACCTTTGTGCCCCCGACGACCTCAAAAACCCCCTTTAAAACAAGCACCTAAGCGTTTCTCAGGCAAAGCCAAGCATGACGATCAAGCTTTATTTCCCTACCAGCTATAACATTTAATTATTAGAGTGAAATGTTTTTATACCAAACGCTTCTCAGAAGCAAAGGCATCTGATAACATATCATTTTATGTGCCACGCATTAAGTGTCACGAAGGGAATCCAAGCATCCAAAAGTTTAAACATAATAAACGGCTTATTAAGCCATATAAAAATGAGACTGACGACACCCATGGTAAATAACATTAAAAGAATCGCTTTATCCACTACTTTAGCCACTGTATTTGCATTTAGCCTAAACCAGGCTCACGCGGCTTGGACACATACAAGCGCGATACCTTGGCCCAATGCCGACATCCCCTACGTTCTCGATCAGAGCGTTTTGGATTCACCGGTGGTTTTACAGCGGTTTTTTAACGCGCTAGATGAATATGAATCGCGAACCAATATTCGCTTCACCGAACGCACCGCAGCCAACGCTGCAAGCTACCCTAATTACAAACGCGTAATTTTTGATGCTAACGGCATCGGATCTAACGCAGGCAGTATCGGTATGGCGACCGGTGAAACCTTAATATCTCTTGGCGGCTCTGTTGATGATCAACCCGCAAGCGACGGCTCCATATGGGGTTTACGAGTGATTCTCCACGAAGTAGGCCATGTCCTAGGTTTTCCACACGAATCCTCTCGCGGTGATATTTGGCAGGCTTACAGTATTGATTGGTCTTTAGTGACCAAACCCGAACCTTGTGTTTTTCCTGATACCCAAGTACTGCCATCCGCTATTTTATTAACTCAATACGATTATTATTCAATAATGGGCGGCGCCGCACCGGTATGTGGAACCAACGAATTCGGAGGGCCATCACGTGACTACGCGATCCCCATTTTCACGAATATCGAACGACCTGCCGTAGTTCATGAGTTAAGTAAATTAGATGTCGAAGGCGTTAACACGCTTTATGCCAGCAGCGTACCTACGCCAATACCCACACCTACCCCAACAGCGACACCGGTGCCAACAGCAACTCCGACGCCAACACCGACAGCAACTCCTAGCCCGACCACTCTAGGCGAGCTATCAATAGCGGTTACTACTGACGTATGGGTTGGCGGTTATTGCGCACACATAGACATCACCAATAACACCGCGGAAACCATCGAAAACTGGGAGCTTAACCTCGCAGCCGGTAACCCAGATATTTACACTTTCTGGTCCTCCAATGTGACCTCCAGCGGCGGCACAGTTACGGTTACTGGTCTGGAATGGAATCAAAATTTGGCGCCACAAGGAATGACCAACATTGGTTACTGCGCTAATGGCGAGATTCCAGCTGAAGGCCTCGTAGCACAATAAAATAGTGCTAATAAATCAGTAATAGCTCACCTAGAATAAGCCTTCCTAAATAGCCTACTCTAAGCCTTACAAATTCACCCGAGTTTGTAAGGCTTATTCTTTTGACAGGCACTCACCCTGACTCTCAATTACCGATTGATACCAATAAAAACTTTTCTTGCGATAACGCTTTAAACTACCACTGCCATCATCATTCAAGTCTACATAAATAAACCCATAACGCTTGCTCATCTGCGCCGTTGAATTACTCACCAAATCAATAGGTGCCCAGCTGGTATACCCAATTAGCGGCACCCCATCATCTATGGCCTCTTTCGCTTGTAGTAGGTGTTCACGAAAATAGCGGATGCGATAAGCATCATCGATACTCCCGTCAGGGTTTAGAACATCTTTTGCACCTAGACCATTTTCTACAATAAATAGCGGCAGTTGATAACGATCATAAAGTAGGTTCAATAAGTAACGTAAGCCCTTGGGGTCTAACGGCCAACCCCATTCCGACTCCTCCAAATATGGATTAGACTGACAGCTAATAAAATTCTCATAGGTTTTTCCGCTAGGCTCGGCGCTCACACAGCCACTTGCATAATAACTAAACGAAATAAAATCAACTTTTGCACTCTGTAAAACAAGCGCGTCTCCCTGCTCCATATTAATATCGATGCCTTTGTCACGAAAATAACGCAGCATATAACCCGGGTAACAACCACGAGCCTGAACATCACCAAAAAATAACCACCGATTATTTTCATGCATCGCGGCTAACACATCTTCAGGTTTACTTGTCAGCGCATAGCTTGGTGCGCCGAGTAGCATATTGCCAATTTTCGCGTCAGGTAAAAGCTCATGACAAACCGAAACTGCTTTAGCGCTTGCTAATAACTGGTGATGGATCGCCTGATAAACCGCTTGTTCATCGCTCTCCGGCGCCAGCCCCAAGCCCGTAAACGGCGAGTGTAAAGACAAGTTAATTTCATTAAAGGTCAGCCAATATCTCACCTTATCGCCAAAATTCTCAAACATCGTACGTGCATAAGACTCAAAAAAATCAATGAGCCGACGCGACCCCCAGCCCCCATATTTTTCAACTAAAGCATAAGGCATCTCGTAATGCGACAAGGTAATAATCGGCGCCATTTGATGCTTAGCTAACTCCGCAAAAACATCACGATAAAACGCCAAACCTTCTTCACTTGCTTGCTCCTCATCCCCGTTAGGGTAAATACGAGACCAAGCCACAGACAAGCGCAGACAGTTGAAACCCATCTCAGCGAACAGCGCAATATCCTCCCGATAGCGGTGATAGAAGTTAATCCCGTCATCTTTAAGTGCTGGCGCACGATTTGGGTCATACGGGGGATGCGAACGCATACAGCCATTGATCTGTAGATCCGCCGTCGAAAGCCCCTTACCCCCATGTAAATAAGCACCTTCACATTGATTCGCGGCAAGCGCACCACCCCAGAGAAACCCATCAGGAAAACGAACAGACATACTAGCCCCTCACTCAGTTAAGGTATTCAAACAAACAATTCAGACGCCAACAGCATAACAAAAAAGGCCTAAGGGAAAACTACGCGCCAAATTACCCTAGAGAAAAATAAAATCTTTTCCCTGTAAAATCAATATCTTACAGAGAAAAATCAAGCGCGCCATCAAAAATCCACCGAGCGACTGTTAAGCACTAGAGACATACGTTAGAATAGCGCGCTCACAAGCCTCTCGACTCCAAAACAAGGTAGATTATGATTACTTTTACGACCAATTTCGGCGACATCGTGATTGAACTCGACGAAGAAAAAGCCCCAAAAACGGCGGCTAACTTTTCGCAATACGTTAAAGACAAGCACTACGATGGCACCATATTCCACCGGGTCATTGACGGATTCATGATTCAAGGCGGTGGGTTCGAACCTGGCATGAAAGAAAAACCCAGTCGTGACTCGATCAAAAATGAAGCTAACAACGGCCTAAAAAATGCCGTCGGCACACTCGCCATGGCACGTACAGCTGACCCTCACTCAGCTTCAGCACAATTTTTTATCAATGTGAGCGACAACGACTTCTTGAACTTTAAGTCCGAATCCTCTCAAGGTTGGGGATACTGCGTATTCGGTAAAGTCGTTGAGGGAATGGACGTTGTTAAAAAAATCAAAGTCCTCAAAACCGGTAGCGGCGGCGCGCACCAAGATGTACCTGTGGACGACGTTATCGTTGAAAAAGCAATAATCAACGAATAAATAGACGCTTACACGAACACCCACTCGCCCGATACCATGATCGGGCGATATTTAGCTCAAATACTGATCCCAAACACCATATAAAAACAAGCCCCACAGCAAGAACATTACCAGTAACTCAGCTGCCGTCTTAGAGGGTTTTTCCGATTTTTTATTCGCTTCTTTGACGTTTCCAGTCGACCTGAGCTGATGTGAACCACAAGCTGTACACGCCCCACTAGTCGACGTCACTTTAATCTTAGCACCGCACTGTAGACATTGATAGGACATTAGATTCTCCGTGGTACCCCCAACTAGTACAATTTTAGCGTATCCATATTACTTCGCACTCACCGGAGCCTTCATTTTAAACTCAATCGACCAAAACACACCTTGAGTTTAAGTTTTTGTGTTCATTTTTTAACACTAATTTCAATAAAAATACGGTTTTAATATTTCCTATTTCTATTTTATAACGGCGGTAATCATCAAAGCACCCAACAACTTTAAGGCTATACTTCACCATGCTATACCCAGCTTTATAAACGCCCCAAATAGCGCAGGGGGTTTTTATTTATGTAACCAGGCAAACTAAATGACAATTAGTAAAATTTTAATAGTTGATGATGACTTGGTAAACAGAAAACTGTTAGCCAAAATTTTTTCTGAGTACGACGTCTACGTCGCATGCGACGGCAAGCAGGGAACGCAAATGGGCAAAGAGCTACGCCCGGACATCATCATCCTCGATGTGGTTATGGGAGAGATGGATGGCTACGAAGCCTGCTCAGAATTTCGTAAAATGGAAGAAACTCGCACCACGCCTATTATATTTTATTCCACAATGGACTCCCTAAAAGGGCGCCTTAAAGCCTACGATTTAGGCGGTAATGATTACATCAGCAAATCCGCGCCCAAGCAGGAGATGTACGCAAAAGTTCAAGCCATGCTCAACTGTGAGCGCGAACGTGCAGCAATCAAAACTGCCGCAAAAGACACTAGCTCATTACTTGAAAATCTACAGCGCGACTCGTCCGACATGCATGTCGTTTCTAAATTTGTTCAAGCCTGTCATTTTTGTCACGACAAGGATACCCTTGCCCATGCTTTTTTGAACTGCCTTAAAAAATTGAATACACGCGGCACGCTTTTATTACGTGAAAATGGCTCGTTTTTTTCCAGTAACGGCGTAATACCAAAATTAGAAGAGGCAATTTTACGCAACTCCGAATCCTTTGGGCGCATATACTCCTTTGGCGCTGGCCGTGCAGTGTTCAGTTGGCAGTCAATTGCGCTGCTGGTGAAAGACGTCGGTCACCTAATCGATACCCTCGCCCACCTAATGGATTCCACCGAAACCGCGCTTCGAGCACAATCAATGCACATAAACCTAATTGCACAAATAGTTCGCATTGAAGCCGAAAATGACGAGTTAAGACGCAAGCTATCCAGCAAAGCAGAAAAAAACAAAACGGGACTAAAAGAGCAACTCTTCAACTCTGGTTTGATCTCACGCTTAGACATTCAAGACGAAGGGGATTTTGAAAAGATTATCGCAGGCTATGGCGATGACCTGCAGTCCTTCTTTGCCAACATGGATCACAACGCCTCAAGAGTTCGGCAATTACTTGGCGAAAGCTATTCACCTCCCGATGAGTTAAAGGGCTTCTTTCTACCTCCTAACAGCACCCACATTAGCGATGACAACGTTTTGTTTTAAACGCCTAAACCCATAATCACCCGAAGGCCATCAAAGACGATTTAAACAAGCAAGGTAAGATTGCAAGGCTTGTAACCAATCGTCTTATCATGCAGTATATAGCGCTTCAAAATATACCCAACATGCTAGCTAATTAATGCGCTATAACCCTGCACCTGCCCTCACAAGCATTATCCGTTTAAGCTGTCTGCTTGTGCTCAGTATACTCCCGCATGTCAGTCGCGCTGAAAGTATCCATATCGCCGCTGCGTCAAATTTTACCGGCGCAATGAAAGCCTTAGTCGCAGAGTTCGAGCAAGCGTCCGGTCACAAGGTTCACGTCTCTTTCGGCTCATCAGGTAAATTCTATGCGCAGATTATGCATGGCGCGCCCTTTCAAATATTTTTCTCCGCGGACCAAGCCAAACCCAAAGCGCTCGAAAAATCGGGGCTAAGCGTCTCAGGCACACGTTTCACCTACGCCATTGGAGCACTCGCCTTATGGTCAAGCAAACCGGGCTTTATCGACAGCGAAGGCCGCCGCCTAAGAAATGGTAACTTCAACAAGCTAGCACTCGCCAACCCAAAACTTGCCCCTTACGGCATTGCCGCAATAGAGGTACTGGAGAGCTTAAAGCTCAAACAAAATACCCGGTCAAAATGGGTGCAAGGGGAAAATATCGCTCAAACCTACCAGTTTATAAGCACCGGAAATGCAGATTTAGGCTTTATATCTCTAGCACAAATCAGACAGAAGAATCAAAGTACGCCAGGCTCGGTATGGATTATCCCTACCACCCTGCACGAACCAATACGCCAAGACGCTGTGCTGCTAAAACGTGGCGAAAAAAATCGCGCTGCTCAAGAATTGTTAAAGTTCATCCGTAGCGAACAAGCACAAACCATTATTAAATCCCACGGGTATCAAATCCCAAGCGCTAAAATCTAGATTGTAAGCTGCCAAATAATGAACTTTTCTAACGCCGACATCGCTGCAATCTGGTTAACACTGCAACTGGCCACCACCGTCACTGTGGTTTTACTGATTATCGGCACACCTATCGCTTGGTGGTTAGCGAGAACCCAGTCGTGGCTTAAAGGCCCCGTTAGCGCACTCGTGGCGATGCCGCTGGTATTGCCCCCCACAGTACTGGGTTTTTATCTTCTGCTCGCCATGGGGCCAAACGGCGCGGTCGGACAGCTAACCCAAAGCCTCGGCTTAGGCACACTGCCATTTACGTTCAGCGGTTTAGTCATTGCATCCGTATTCTATTCAATGCCTTTTGTCGTACAACCGATTCAGAACGCCATTGAGGCCTTAGGTAACCGCCCGTTAGAGGTAGCCGCCACCTTGCGAGCAGGGCCTTGGGATCGTTTTTTTACGGTGGTACTTCCCATGGCTAAACCGGGCTTTATCACCGCTGCCATTCTCGGTTTTGCCCACACCGTGGGCGAGTTTGGCGTTGTATTGATGATTGGCGGTAATATCCCGGGGGAAACCCGTGTGGTATCAGTGCAGATTTACGATCATGTCGAGGCGCTAGAATACGGGCAAGCTCACAGCTTAGCTCTTTCGATGATGGCGTTTTCTTTTTTTGTGCTGCTAGCACTCTACGGGTTTCGGCGAACTCAGGGCACCAGCCATATGAAATATGGAGCCTAACGCAAGCACTATGAATCGATCCATGCCGACTAATAACACCAATCACAATGACAAGCTTATCCATGCTCGCTTTTTATTCACACCGCCCTCCGCCAGCCCCCAAGCTTTTACCCTCGATGTTGACATAAAAATACCCGGTACTGGTATTACGGCTATATTTGGGGATTCGGGCTCAGGCAAAACGAGTTTATTGCGCTGTATCGCAGGTTTAGAGTCTGCCGATAAAGGCGAGCTTTGTGTCAACGGCGATATCTGGCAAGATGCGCAAACCTGCCTACCAACCCATAAGCGCCCCTTAGGCTACGTCTTTCAAGAGTCCAGTTTATTCCCACACCTAACGGCACTAGGCAACCTTAAATATGCCATGAAACGCTCAGGGAAAGTGACCAGCCCGGATTTTTATGAACACGTCATCGACATCATGGGAATAGCACCAATATTGTCTCGCAACCCCCACCAACTCTCTGGCGGTGAACGGCAGCGAATTGCAATTGCCCGCGCGCTTTTAATTCAACCCCAATTATTATTGATGGATGAGCCTTTAGCCTCGTTGGACTTTGCACGAAAACTAGAAATACTGCCTTACTTGGAACGCCTACACGCAAGCTTCAACATTCCGATTCTTTACGTCAGTCACGCAATGGACGAGGTCGCGCGTCTAGCAGATCATACCGTCGTAATGGCTCAAGGGAAGGTCGTAGCTCAAGGCAGCTTAGCCGACGTTTTTTCACGCATTGACTTACCCATACGATTTCACGAAGAAACAGGTGTAATACTGCAGGGCAAGGTGGTCGAGCGAGATAAGCAATGGCATTTAACCCGCATCGCTTTTAGCGGTGGAGAACTTTGGGTTGCGGATGGCGATGACGAACTCGATCAGTCCGTCCGAGTACGAATATTAGCGAGGGATGTCAGTTTAGCCCTTAGCTGCCCAGACAATTCCAGCGTACTGAACCGCTTACGCGTAGAAGTCACAGAATTGAATGACGACGACACCGCCGCCATGAGCTTAATTCGCTTAAAGGCCGGAGACGAATATATTATAGCCCGCGTGACCAGAAAGTCTGTTGCACGCCTTGCCATTAAAACAGGCGACCTGCTTTGGGCGCAAATTAAATCTGTCGCAGTCGTGCGTTAAGCCGTCGACCTTAAGTGAAGGCAGCAAAACAATTGACGCCGTTCTTTTTAGGCTTTTATCGCTTAGGCAACTCTTGTAGAGTTATCGCGATTAACAACATACTTAATGCTGCGTGACTGGTTTTTCGGAATGAAATCGGCCACCAGTGCGGCACAAGCATCAACATAGCGCATACCAATTAGACCACGTATCTTAGCTTTTTGCTCGTCAACCCATTCAGTATCTAAAACATATTCGACCTCATTAAAGCGCTGATAATGCTCAACACTAAAATCGTCCTCAATCAAAAACCAAAGAATCCGACAATCATCAACATAAAATTCAAGCCCCTTACTATGTAAGGTGTCGGCAATGTTTTTAATAAAGGGGTCTCGACTTTCTACTTTGGACGCGACAACAGTTGTACTACGTAAGCCCCAAAGGGCGTCGCCTTCTCGCTTAAAGCGAACTGCGAGGTATTTTTGCATTGTTATACTCTTCATATCATAGTTAACAGAATTCTAGCTAACACAAACCTAGTTAACGTACTTCTAGTTAACGTACTGCTAGTGAATATTTTCTGCTTGTAAGTTGCTAATAAATGATCAATCACTGGACGTGAACCTATTAGTGCTCGACCTTATAACATAATTCCATACACAAGCGCCACAAAAGTTCAAACCTATCAAAGCCTTAGCCTGGTCGAGATTTCTAAAATCGCCAGCCCAAGGTGAAGATAAAGTGAAATGCAAACGCCGATGTTAGAGCACAACAAAGGTGCACTATATTTGAGCTTAAGACGGACGTTTGCGAAAAAAACTAATTACCGCTAAGATCACGCCTCCAGAGCCTCTTAACACCATAATGGCTACCCCACAATACATATATATTAGCTTAAATTAGCCTAAAGGACGCCGTTAAATGAGCCCATCGGAAACCCAAAAGTCACCATCATTTATTCCACACTTAAACGCTTTCCGAGGCGTCGCTATTATATCCATCATCATCGGGCACGCGCTCTCTGGCGGGTTCTACTTCGTTAGACACGAGTCGTCTTGGACCAGTACGAGCCTCTTTAGCGCCATGGCTGAAACATTCGGCCACGGCGGTACAATTTACTTTACCCTAATATCAGGCATATTATTTTCGCTTATTTTAAAATCGCGCGGCTGGGGTACATTCGCCAAAAGCAAGATACTCTACGTCCTTCTTCCCTACATATTCTTTAGCGCAGGGTATACTTTATATGGCTTTCGCGACGGCGGCATGGGGTTTTTCGAGGGAACGCTCGTAGAATACATGGTGGAGCTAGGTGGAAACTTACTAACGGGCACATCGTTCTACCATATGTGGTACATCCCTATCCTAATACTGGTCTACCTATCAACCCCCCTTATCACGCCGCTTTTACACAAACCAAAACTGCGCATCCTATTGTACTTACTCGTATTCATGCCGCTTGTAAGTTCAAGGTTATGGCCAGGGTTTTCAGTGACAACCCCACTCTATTTTATCGGGGCTTATACAGCCGGCTTAATCATTGGCGAACATTATCAACTCGCCCAGTCCTTATTTTACCGCTTCCGCTGGGCACTGCTCGCCTCTACCGTTATTTGCTCAGCCGTACTAATATATTTTTATACTCACAGCATCGACAAGTTAGCATTTGTTTCGGCACGCGAATCGCTATTCTATATACAAAAACTTTGCTTCGGTGTTTGGTTATTAACCATGCTAGGTCAAATCGAACAAAAACTACCCAAATGGTTGCACGTATTGGCAGATAAGGCCTTTCCGATATATTTTATCCATGCCGTAATACAGGTTGCTATTATCGCCAGCCTATCTACCCTAAACTTACCTTGGGAGAGTGACTTAATGGTGTTTGCAATATCGATGGCTGGAGCGCTTGGCTCACTGCTGGGAGCAGCTGTCATTAGCATAGCAATTGGGAAACTACTCGGAAAACGCTCCCGTTTATTAATCGGTGCGTAAGGGGTAGGGGTGCATAAAGGATAGCTAAATGGCGAGCTGATACGGAATCACAGTAGCAGTTCGCTTTTCAAGCACCGCAAAAGATATTAGGTAGGAATATCACAAAGCCTACAACATATAAAACGTAAAGTAAGCCCTCCAGCAATACTTCGGTCATTTTCTACCACTCCACTATAGATCATCAGTTGACTACTATTTTTACCGTTATTTTCACGGCAACCTGTTAATAGTCATATTAAAACTAAAAAAGTTCATCATATATTTGAACAAGCCCCGACCTAACTCTCTAAAACAAATATAAATGTTTCTGTTAAGCCTTTCTCACCAACGGATTGACCATTTACTTTAGCCGGAGAAAATACAGATTTTTTGAGCGCACGAATAACGCTTCGGTTAAATACTCGTCGCGGCTGCGCCGATACAATCTCGACCTCAAGCACATTCCCTTTATGATCAATGTCGTAAGCTACAGTCACCTCGCCCTCTATCCCCTTAGAGCGCGCAACAAAAGGGTATTTGGGAATCGCCAAACGTTTTACCATAGGTGTTCTCACCACCGGACTCACAACTGTCGTCGCAGGCATTTCGATCTCAGCACTAAAAACGACCGCCGATGCTTTTTCGGAAAGCTCGCGGGTAACCGCCTTATTAACATCATTTGCATCGTTAACATCTACAGCGGCCGCAATATTGGCTCTCGCGTTAGGAACAGCTTTTCGAACATTTTCTGGAACACTGCTAACACCCAAAGGTTTCTTAAGAGATAATTCTGGAAAGGCATCCGCTAAAGCCCGCTTTTTAAGCGCCTGATCAGCCACCATTATCTCCACAGCGGACACCCTAGATACCTTTAAGTTATAGTGCGTAGACGCAAACAAAGGCAAATCCATTTTCTCTGGTGGACCGAGCTCATTAGCTAGACCATCCTCACCCCTCCCTAACCTAAGCTGGACTGTCGACGACTCGTTGAACTCGTTTTTTAGCTGACGATTTTCTCCTAAAAGCTCCCTATCGCGGGGCCCAGCAAGAACACGATTCGAAACGGATTGCACTTCAAGCCTGCCCTGATCGGGCTCAATGTAATTTGTACGTATACTCGCTAACGGTAGGAACAAACAAAGTGTCACCGCACTGATCAAGCAGGCCGCAACGGGGCTCAAAGGGCGATGCTGGCGCCCCAAATCGAGTACGGCTTGAATTCGCTGACGTAACTCCGAGTTATGCCTTTCCGCTGGCGCCATCGCCAATACCGCGCCCGCCTCAACATGCTCAGTGTTTTGCTTTGAAAACGCAGAGCGCGCCACCTTTAATAAATCCTCCGCATAAGTAGTGTTCGCAATCCCCGTATGCATAGCCAAATCATCGCTCGCGGCTTCAGCGTCATTACTGAGGTGAGTATAAGCTCGCCAATACAGCGGGTTAAACCAACACACTGCGCAACCCACCCGCGAAAGCTGCAAAAAGAGCCAATCATGACGCCGGATATGCCCAACCTCATGCATCAAAGTGCTTTTAATTAACTGCTCGGACCAATGCCTAGCCTCACTAGGCACAAATATAATTGGCTTAAGTAAGCCCCAAGTAAAAGGCGCATCAATCCAGCGACTATGGCGGATTTGTACACGCCGTCCCACCCGCAATTTAACCCTCGCATGCAGCAAAGCAATTCGCCACTCTCTTTGTTCCAGATTTTTGCACAGCGTATTTAGCAACAATATTTTCCCGTTACTCCAAAACACCTTGATCAGTAAAACCGCTGCGACACCAAAATAAGCAAGCACGAAAAAAAGATATGCATATGGGTAATAATTAGACCAAAAACTCGCGTCGCTTTTTGTACCCGTCACGGTGACAGTGGTACTCGAGGCTGAGCTTCCATCTCTGGTGGCTTCCGTGATCATAATCGACACAGGTGATTCGACGGGAATATCAATGGCTGGCAACCAGCTAGCTGACAACGGCAACATTGCAGTTCCAAACAAAGTAAGTAATACCAGTAAATGTCGGTTAGCCGCGGAGCTTTTTAGACGCTGCAAAACAAATAGACACATAATAAGGAGAACACTTGCACGCAAGTGAAATTGAACCCATGCAGAGGTAGCCGCTTCAAGCAAATTGACAGGAGGCATGAACAATGGGGATGAGATAAAACTAATGTCTGCCATGATATATCTCCATCTGCAATCGACTAACTGCGCAAGCTAGTGGGGCTATTTATATGTAAACTTATTATATCAAAACTTATTTTTTCTTAGCTTTTTCAATTAAGCTACTTAACTCGTCAAGCTCTTCTGCCGATATTTTTTCAGATTGCATACCTAACAACGCACTCACGGCAGCACTGGGTGAACCTGCAAAAAATGTATTAATCAAACCATCGAGCGCAGTTTTTTGCGCAATTTCTTGCTTCATGGCCGCACTGTAGACGTAACGAAAATTCTCTTCACGCTGCTTAATGTAGCCCTTTTTAACCATCGTCGACAACATCGCTCGAACAGCCGAATTGCTAGGCGCATCCGGTAAATGCTCACGAATATCCTCAGCAGAGCAAGCGCTCTCCCGGAACAAGATATCCATAATCTGGCGTTGACGACGACTGAGATTCTCCATTGGGTTCTTCTTCAAGTTTACTCACCTTTAAATGTATTCAACACAAGTAAGTGTGGCGCATCAAAGCTACAAACGCAACCACATGTTACTTTTATAACACCCACAAGAATCTGTCAACAACTAATTGCCATGATCAGAAAAACGTTCATATATTTTCATCCATTTACGTAATTATCGATATATATCAATCAGATACACACTTCGATACCAAGTGTAACACGGTGACAATGACACTTCGAGTTTAGGTAACAGCATCACATTTATGTTGACTTTAAATCGTCAGGTGTTAGCTTTAAGTCAGGATGTTAGTTTTATAGCACCTAGCACTTTTAGCAACATGTCCGCCGTAAACTGCACAGTTAACAATATAAAATAAGCGAGATACTCATGATATATGCGCACGCCAAACCCCGACATATCGCCCCTACCCTAGGTTTTTTAATATTACTAGTACCCTTACTATTAATTAGTGTCTTTTATATTCATAGCGTTCAAGCTCAAATCCACTCCCAAACACCGACCACGCTTCCAAGCACCAAAATTTTAGAACAATTAAAATCGATCGAAATCGAAAAAATCAACCACGGCGTCACCACCCAAAAACACGTTAATCGACTAGATGAAAAACGGCAAGAATATGCCCACGAATATCGACAAACGTTAAAACAAAATTCAAACCTTGAAAAATACAACCGCCAGTTACGCCAAACTATTCAATCCCAAGATGATGAAATCGACTTACTGCAAAATCAAATCAAGCGAATCGCACACTTAGAGCGGGACATTGTGCCATTAATGGTCGACATGTTGGATGCCCTGAAAATATTTGTTGAGCTAGACGTACCTTTTTTACGCCAAGAGCGCTTCGAACGTATCGCCACATTACGCGGATTGTTAAGCAACGGGAAGGTTTCCAACTCTGAGAAATACCGCCGAATCCTTGAAGCTTATCAAATAGAAAATGATTACGGACGCACCATAGAAGCATACCCTGGTGAAATCAGTAGCGAGCTTAAGGCTCAAGAAACACAATCCGTCACCTTCTTTAAAGTCGGTCGCATCGCTTACATGTATCAAACATTGGATAAATCCAAGAGCTTTCGCTGGAATCAAAAACAGCAAATCTGGCAGCTACTAGACGAACATTACAACAGAAAAATTGACACAGGGATAAAAATGGCAAGAGAGCAAATACCATCTAATTTAATGTTCATCCCCATCGACACCGCGCTTTTACATACCCCAATAACACCTTCTACTGTAAGCATGTGAGGAATTTGACCATGAAAAACATCCTAAACTATAAAACAGTAAAATCCCGTTTATGCCACGCAGCCCTTAGCGCCTGTATATTAATAGCCCCGGTATTTTCACAGGCTCAAACCACCCAAGCCGAAGTAGCTAATTTAGACGATCTATTAGCAAAAGTTATTGCAGGCCAAAACAGCGATACACAAACACACCAACAACGCCTACGAGAATTTGAGCGAGCCAAGACTCAACAGGAAAGTTTATTCCGTCAATCTCAAGCAACAACACAATCCTTAGAACAGGACAGCGAGCAACTTAACCTGTCTATTGCCGAACGCGATCAGAATATTGCCACTCTTGAAACACGGCTCACCGAACGCCTAGGAAATTTCGGAGAATTGTTTGGCGTCACCCGCCAAGTCGCTAGTGATACTCGCGGACAAATTAACAACTCCATTATTAGCGCACAGTTCCCCGGACGCGAGAAAGCCCTCGACGAAATCGCGCAAAGTAAAACCCTGCCGACCTTAGAGCAACTACGTAATTTATGGGTGGTATTATTACAAGAGCAAACCGAACAAGGCAAAGTCGCTCGCTTTACCACCACCATTGCCGGCAGTAAAGGCTTTAGCGAAGAGCGAGAAGTGGTACGCATAGGCTCTTTTAACACAGTATCTGAGGGCCAATATCTAATATACGACAGCGAAGTAAAACAACTAAAACCCCTTGCACGCCAACCAGGATCCCGATACACCAACACAATACCGCCCCTAACCAACCCTGACTCAGCAGCACAAAACAAGTTTGTTGAGATCAGCATTGATCCATCGAGCGGTACTATTCTAAGTCTACTTGTTCAAGCCCCAAACTTACTTGAACGCTTCCATCAAGGCGGCTTGCCTGGCTACGTAGTTACCGTTTTGGCCGTCATCGGAATCAGCATCGGCTTAGTGCGCTTATTAATTCTTTGGATTACCAGCCTACGCGTTAGCCGCCAAATACACAGCGACAAAATCAAGAAGAACAACCCACTCGGACGAGTATTACAAACCTATCAAGACAACCCAAATCTAGATGTTGAAACCCTAGAGCTAAAACTCGACGACGCCATTTTGAAAGAACTGCCTAAACTCGACCAAGGCCTTAACCTTTTAAAAGTATTAGCCGCCGTCGCCCCACTCATTGGTTTATTAGGCACCGTTGTCGGCATGATCTTAACCTTCCAAGCCATCACACTTTGGGGCACGGGAGAGCCAAAAATTATGGCTGGCGGCATCTCGCAAGCATTAGTCACAACCGTACAGGGCCTGATAGCAGCGATCCCCCTATTGCTACTTCACAGCCTTGCCAATAGCCGTGCTCGCGTCGTTCAACAAGTGCTGGAAGAGCAAAGCGCCGGTTTAATCGCCGCGCGTGCGGAGCGTGCCCATGGATAAATTAATCGACGCTTTATGGTTGAACTTACAGAATTTTCTGAGCCAGGGAGGCGTCATCTTAGTGGTGATCATGATCACCACATTTTTTCTCTGGCTACTTATAGTGGAGCGCGTTATGTATTTCTACCGCGATCAAAAAAACACTTGCCAACGCGTAGTTAATCAATGGGACGAACGCGGTGATAAGCGCTCATGGTTCGCAGATAAAACCCGCTTACGCTTACTCAGCGTCGCCAGAATAGAAGCGAATAATAACCTTAACATTATCAAACTAGTCGTTATTATTGCGCCATTACTCGGCTTACTTGGCACAGTCACAGGCATGATCGATGTGTTTGACGTCATGGCCTCCACGGGCAGCAGTAGCGCTCGCGGCATGGCCGGAGGCGTATCCAAAGCGACCATTCCGACAATGGCAGGAATGGTGGTATCACTCACCGGCTTACTCTTTAGCGTGAGCTTACAACGCAAGGCTAACACCAGTATCGAGCACCTGAGTAATCAGCTAACCAAGGAGAATGTCGCATGAGAAAAAGACGAAAAGGCAAAGTAAATGAAGCTGATGTCGACATGACCCCCATGCTTGACATCGTATTTATCATGTTAATATTTTTTATTGTTTCATCAACATTTATTCGCGAAGACGGTTTAGATTTAACTCAGCATAAAAATGACAAAAAACCTAACGAGGCGACCAAAAATATCAAAGCCATTATCGTGCAAGTCTGCAAAAACCGAGACATATTTATTGACAAGCGCGCGATTGATGTGCGCTCCGTACGCGCCAATATCGAGCGTAAATTAGCCGACGACAATCGAGCCCTTGTATTAATCGAGAGCGAAGCTGATGCCAACACCGGTTTATTGGTCAAAGTGATCGATCAAGCAAAAGCGGCAAAAGCAGCAATATCACTCTCACCAACAGCGACTCACTGCAGTTAGTGAGCAGCAAACACCTTAGTCAACAGGAGAATCGCCATGCGAAAACAACCCTCCCAACAAGACGATGAGATCGAAGTCAACATGACGCCCATGCTCGATATAGTATTTATTATGCTAATATTTTTTATCGTCACAGCGGTATTTGTAAAGACGCCCGGCGTCGATGTGGTGCGCCCAGAGGCGAATAACGCTCAAGCGGTAAAACGCGTCTCAACACTGATCGGCATAGCAAAAGACAACAGTATATGGATTAATAAAAAACAAGTTGAACTCGAAGACCTGCGCTACATTGTGGCCAAATTAAAACAGGAGAACCCAAAGGGCAAAGTCGTAATCAAAGCCGATGCCGACTCCAACGCAGGCTTAGTCGTCGCCATCGTCGAACAACTCAATCAAATTGGGATTGCAGGCGTCGCAATCGCCACACGCGAAGGAGCTCAGCAATGATATCTCATATATTTGGAGCGTCTACCGCAGCCGGTATTACAGTCGCGCTATTTTTACTCATGGCCTATTTAATCACACCAACAGGCGGTATTCCGCAAACAGAAAGCAAAACCCAAATGGTCTCAATATCAAGGCAAAAACGTGATGAAAATTCACAGCCAAAACCCCGTAGCCTTGCAAAAAAGCCGGTGCAAAAAAAATCACCTCCGCCACCGAAAATTCAAACCACTCAGGCACGCTCGAATAACAACGGTCATGCACTAGTGGCGGCAATCCCAGACCTCGGTAGCGGCAACGATTTGATTAACATCCAAGGTAACAGGCGTGCAACGCCGATAGTCAGAATCCCGCCACAATACCCTCAAGGGCCGCTGGCGCGTAACATCGAAGGGTGGGTGCTCGTGGCGTTTACCATTACGCATACCGGCACTGTCACAGATGTCAAAGTCATCGATGCCGAACCCTCCAACACATTTAACCGCGCGGCACGTCGCGCCATTGAACGCTGGAAATATCAACCCAAAATGGTCGACGGAAAAGCCGTGGCTCAAGCCAACATGCGCGAGGTATTTCGTTTTGAAATTCAAAAATAAACTCACTCACCCTCTGCGTCTTACCTTAACGCTAGCCTTAATCTGGGCATTAGTTGCCGGGCAATCCTATGCACAAGAGCCCGACAAAAAACGTCCATCCCGGCGCAGCCAAGTTTTATCCATGCATATTTACAAGCCCATGAACGCCGTTCAAAAAGCCATGCAAAACGAGGACTACCCCTTAGCCCAAGAAAAATTACTGACGTTATTAAACAGCACTAAACGCCTTAAACCTTACGATAAAGCTAAGATTTACGAAATGCTCTCAAGCGTGAGTGCCGTCACCGAAGATTACACCCAAGCCGCTAATTACACCGAGCAAGCATTGCAACTCGACAGCCTTAACCAAGAGTCCACCAAACAACTCTATAGGCGTTTATTTACCCTCTATTTTTTCATCGATGAGAATGTAAAATCCATCAAAGCCCTAAAAACTTGGTTCACATTAGAAGAAAATCCCGATATCCACGTACTCTTTACCGCAGCGCAAATATACGCACTTAACGACCAGTACGAGCAAGCCTTTGTTTACGCCGAGCAAGGTATGACAAAACTACATAGCGATAGCAGCACTAAAATCAGAGAAAACTGGTATCAGCTATCAATTTCAATTCAGCTAAAATTGGCAAACTACCAAAAAGCCAGCGTAAGCTTAGAGCAAGCAATAAGCCTGTGGCCAAATAAATCCGCCTATTTTCAACAGCTCGCAGCGGTTTACCAACAACTTGATCGCAGTCAAGAATCCTTGGCGATACTTTCAATCGCTTATCAAAGCGGCTTAGTGAAACGCACTTCGGAATTGCGCCAGCTAGCCAACCAGTATCGCTTTTTTGAATACCCCTACAAAGGCGCAGAAGTAATTGCAGAAGGCTTATCTAACAAGCACATTCCCAACGAGGAGGAACACTGGGAAGAATACGCCAATAGCTGGCTACATGCCAAAGAGTGGGAGCGTGCTAATCAAGCTTTGGGCCACGCAGCAAACCTCTCTGACAGCGGCAAACATTGGCTACGACTATGCCAAACCTCCGTGCAAGAAGACGACTGGATCAGCTCTCGTGATTACTGCCAAAAAGCCCTCGATAAAGGTCGCCTAGCAGGTGAGCAAAATATGGCATGGTATTTATTAGGCTTATCTAACTACTACCAAGACCACCTGCCCGTTGCGCTCAAAGCCTTCGACAATTGCAGCGATGCCAAAGACACCGGTCAAGACTGCCAACACTGGAAACATTTTATTACGCAAACATTGCAGGAGCATCAGGAGCATCAACAGCGCCAAAAAGACATGGATGCCATTCAGGAGCAAAGGCGCCAACAGCAACAGGATAAAATGGGAGAAGCACTGCTGTTGAAGGGATAATCGAAGGAAGGATAAAGGGATAAAGGGATAAAGGGATAAAAGGATAGGGAAAATTACGGACTTAAAATATTAAATGGCCAACAGCAAAGGACTGTAAAAATGGATTTAGACATGGATTAAAAGGAGAAAGGAGAAAGGAGAAAGGAGAAAGGAGATTCACACTTAACAAGAGTTGAATCGGTCACATCTAATTCAAATATAGACTGTGACAGGTTTAACTCTTTTTTTAATCGGCTATTGACATGACCTCAACGCTCAAATCGCAACACCATTTTATCACCAATATCTACCCGCTTAACCGCTAAAAAACCGTGCTCCAATACATTTATTTGCATATCAAAATTATCAATGCCAACATAAACAATCTGACCATCTTCCGACTCAAACGACGAATGTAAATCACCAAATAAAAAATACTGGTAGCGTCCAGATTTTGGTGTGCGCTTTAAGCCCGCAATCGCCATATCCTGTTCAAGCAAACTACTCCAACTAGAAACCCCATACACCGAGGTTAAACCACAAATATGCGTATAGCCAAGTTCCACCGCCAAACGCTGACGTTGGCGAATAAAATACGTATGTAAACCAACATCCTGAAATTCCGCATCCACAACACACGAAACCAACGCCGCAACACGCTGATCAACACGAGGGCTTAAACCAAAAAAAACGGTGGCCGGAGCGGCCACCGGGGCATAGCCCAAGGTACTATAGGCAATTAATTGATCGCGAGAAAAGATGCCCAAACTAATCCCCTCCTCCGCGATTAAACCTTCGATAATCCGCTCTTGCGGACGATCACTCATATCAATATCCGATTGCAAAACCCCACAGTTCATCCGTTTTATTAATGCCATTATATCGTCCATATCCGACATATTGAGTTGCCGTGACGCGAGATCTTCCATTACTGCATTAATCATAACGCCTCCTACCAGATAACAATACCGTAGAAATTTAACAAAACAACTAAATATCGCTATATTCGTTTATTTGAATTTGTGGATCTTTTGAAGCCTGCTGATCTTTTAATATTTGATGTTCTTATGCTACGCCGGTGGCGGCACAAATACAATTGCCCGCGGGGCGTATTAAGGGATGTTTTACAGTGTTTTACATTTGAAGGGGGGCTTGTAATTTACCAAGGCGAAAAGTGCTCGCAATAGCCGCCTGAACACTCTTTTCACCTTAATATTTGGTCGTGAACAAATTTAACTGCTATGCTTCGCGTCACTTCACGACCTTTTTGTCTCTTTGACCTTAATGTTAACTAGAGGAACACCTTATGAACAAAGTAGTCCTAATCATCCTTGCACTCTTCCTACCGCCTATTGGTGTGTTTTTGAAAAACGGTATTGGCAAAGACCTTCTCATCAACATCGTTTTATGCTTTTTCTTTTGGATACCTGGCGTTATTCACGCGGTTTGGCTTGTCACAAAATAGGCACCTATACATAAGGTATCTTGGGCTGAGTCAACTCTCAGCCCTTTCAAAAAACAGAAACAAGCATCAAGCAGATTACCCCAACCGCCACCAACGATTAAGCGCTAAGGTACACCTAAATTTTAAACCGCTTATAACGCCCTTCAAACTTCAATGTCTTTTTGGCATAACGAAGAGGATGCTTTTTACTTGCCGCCTTTTTCGAAGGCTTTGCGCGAACAGCCACCGCTAACAAGTAACGTTCACCAGAGTTGCTACAGAGAACGTTGGTCTAGTCGATATTGCTCGTAATCTCTTCCTCAGAATGTTTAGAGGGGGCGCGAGTGACATAAACCTTCCTATCTGGATTAATCACATGCAGATAAGTTGTATCAATTTCACTAAAAGTCCCTAGGTAAGTCGGTGAATCGTCAAACAT
>NVXL01000027.1 GCA_002746115.1 Alteromonadaceae bacterium | reverse complement strand
TCCGTAGTGAACACGCTAATATTCTTTGATGTGATATCGTAACGTGATATACCCCGCCCCGTCCCCGCCCAGAACAAGCCGCTATCATCCTCCACGACACAACCCACAATATTATCGGATAAACCTGTTTTACTATCGATGACAGTAAACTCATCAGAATCTGTATCCAATATATTGATGCCGCCGCCCCCAGTACTAATCCACAAGCCCTTAGCTGAATCCTCCATAAGAGATAACACGTGGTTGTGACTGAGACTCGACGGGTCGCGCTCATTAGCCCGGTAAATTTTAAACACTCCAGTATCCCGGTTCATTAAACTTAAACCGAAATGCCCACCCACCCAGAAATTCAGAGAGGAATCTTCAAGCATTGAGGTCACAGGCGTAATGCCATAACTCACAAACTCGCCGCTATCGCGTTGATAGCGATAAAGGCCATGATCCTCAGAGTCTAACCCTACCCAGATATTGCCACGACGGTCTTCATAAATCGCCCAAACAACATCGGAATCTAGGCGGCCCTCAAAGCGTTCAAACACCGAAGTTTTGGGGTTCAAACGGCTCAAACCTCCCCGCCAAGTACCTACCCAAATATCACCGTAGGCATCTTCCAATACCGCAGTTACCGGGTTTGCCTGCAAACTTTGCTCGTTAAGTGGGTCGTGAATATAGCGTGTGATTTCAGATGTAGCTCGATTGATATAATTCAAACCAAACTCAGTGCCCACCCATAGGTTTCCGTGGTGATCCTCCTCGACGGACAGAATGTCGCTATTGCTTAAGCTATTGGGGGTAATATGACTGTGCTTATAATTATTGAAAGCTGAGGAATAGTGATCCAACATGGAGACGCCCGACGGGAAATGCCCCAACCATAAACCGCCATCATTATCCTTAACCATGATACGTACTTGGTTATTGAGCAAACCGTGGGTTTTCCCTTCTGATTCCAAGTAACGCGTAAAAGTGTTTTGATGACGATCCCAAAGATTTAAGCCCCACCCATCGGTAGACACCCAAATATTGCCGCGCCCATCCTCAACGATATCGGAAATAATATTACCGCTAATCGTTTTAAGGTCATTCGGATCAAAAAGGTAACGAGTAAAGCTTTGCTGATCTTGGTTGAGACGGTTTAGGCCTTTGTTAGTGCCAACCCACAATCGCTGATCACGATCTTCATAAACAACACTGACATAGTCATGACTTAAGCTTTGGGGCTTGCCTGCTTGATGCCGATAACGCTTAACTTCACCGCTAGCCGGGTTATAGCGATTTAAACCCGCACGAGTTGCAACCCAAACCATGCCTTGTGAATCTTGGTACACCTGAGTAACAGTATTATCGGATAAACTATTAACATCGTCAGGAATATGCCGTAGCTGTTGAAAAGTGCCCGCACTAGGATTGAATCGATTGACTCCGTAGCCAATGGTCGCAATCCATAAATCTCCGCCCTGCCCTTCAATAACATTGATAAGGCTATCCGTGCTAAGACTCTTCGAGCTTGATTCACTTGARTCGTAACGGTAGTGCACAAACCCGTCAGTCGTCGGATCATAGCGGTTTAAACCACCGTAACTCGTGGTTACCCAAAGTTGATCCTGCTTRTCGACTAGTAAACCGGTGATAGAGCTGTGGCTAATACTGAAGTTATCGGTATCATCATGTCGATAAACTTTCAGACTATAGCCATCATAGCGAGCCAAACCAGTTTCACCACCAAACCAAATAAAACCCTGCCCGTCCTGAACAATTGCGGTAAGGCCGCCAACCATATCCATTTGTGCGTCATTAAGCGTTTTAAAATGGTAGCTCGAAATATGTTTTTTAAATTGCGCCGCGCGCAGCTGTAACTGTTGTGCGGAGGGCACCTCAACCTGAAGAAGAGACCTTTTATGAAGCCCTTGTTCGGTTTGAATAGGGGGCTTTTCTTGGAGAACAGTAGTTGTAATTTCCCCCTCAGCGGCATAGCTACGTTCGGCATAAAAACCGTTATACGCTACAATGACCACAGCTAAACATTGTAGTACACACCCGAGAGTAAATATTACATATTTCAATTGAACACTTCTGTGATTATTAGAATCAATGAATTTAATAAGTATAGTTTCTAATTCCCGAACGCTAGGCCAATAACGATCAGCTTGGAATGCTTTTTTACATATGCACGCCATCAGATATGCCTTAATACAGGCCTGCATGGCTCCATATAGCTATGTAAGGCTGTATATATGGAAGAGAAAGGGGGAAGGAGAGGGAGAGGGTGCCTCATAGGCGAATACAGATTTATAACCCGAGCTGCCGCTTAACCATTCCCTCCGCAGCCAGGCAAACCGACGCTTCGTCCGAACTAATATCCACAAGAGCGACATCCGCTTCTCCCTCAGTAGATTCAAACGCTGCAAATTGGCTACTCAATAACGCGGCAGGCATAAAATGCCCCGCACGCGCCTGCATACGCTCATGAATAAGCTGCTCAGTACCAGAAAGGTGAACAAATACAGAGCGAAAAGGTAAATTCCGAAAACGTAAGCGATGCGCTTGGCGCAAACAAGAGTTGGCCATAATACAAGACCTACCCTGCCCGGCCTGCTCCGTGAGAAAGTCACACAAGGCATTCACCCAAGGCTCGCGCATAGCATCGCTTAAAGCCTTGCCGCTCGCCATATGCGCTTTGTTTTCTTCCGAGTGAAAGTCGTCCGCCTCAATAAAATTGAAATCAAAGCGGGTAGCCAAGTGCTGAGCGACCGTGGATTTACCACAGCCACTAACACCAAAACAAATAATTAAGACGGGTTCGGATGACGACATAAGAGCCTTACTTCTCCTGCTTAATCAAGGGTAACAAGACCTTAACATGATAGGTCTTACCCGACTCAAGATCATCAATACGTGGCAACGCAAGTTGCACACCACCAACAAATGCAGTGACAGTATCGACATCGGCGCTACGCTCAAACTCAAGTTCAATCAAAGCGCCTCTAAAACGTCGGCTTGCTTTTGCATTTTGCCAATCGGCAGGGAATTGCGGCTCAATCACTAAGCCATTCGCATCACCACGCAAACCAAATAAACCTTCGGTTATACAGCGATACAACCAAGAGACCGTGCCGGTATTAAACAACTGACTTGACCGGCCAGCCGTTTTAGGGAATTGATGATAGGCGCCACGATAATAGTTCGGTACAAAAACAGGTAGTTGGCCACGACGCAGATAATCTTGCTCATCAGGCCCGGTTAGCATCTTCCTGATCACGCTAAACGCACGCTCTGCATCACCTAACTTGTAAAGACTATAAGCATAGAAAATAGCCGCATGATTATACACCGAGCCGTTTTCAGCGGAGCCGGGGAATTTCTGCGTCACACGCCCGACATCATCACGCATAGACGTATACGCAGGGGCTAACATCGTAACCCCGTATGGCGTCACTAATTGCTCATCAATGGCGGCAAGCATTTTCTGACACTGCTCAGGCTCTACAATATCAGCCAAAATCGCCCAACTTTGCGGGTTAAGAAAGATGCGCCCAAAGGTGTCTTTACTAGTACCGAAACAAACACCATCATCGGTAATGCCACGCGCAAACCAATCACCATCCCAGAGGTGTGTCTGAACCGCTGTTTTGAGGGACTTTACGCCCTTACGCATTTGCTCAGCAAGTTCACCGCGTTCGGTTTGCTCACAAATATCGGCCCAAATACCAATCGCGTAAGCACTCGCTATTGATAACCAGCCGGATACGCCTTTGCCCTTGTAACCGACCATGTTCATCGGGTCACACCAGTCGCCTTGAGCGATATAGTTTAGGCCTCGTTCATCACGCTCTTCTAACAACCATCGCATAGCGCGAGTAATACGATCGAAGACGCTTTGCTCTTCGCCCGCATTCGCGCCAACAACAAGCTCTTCTAGCAAGGCATAGTCATTCGTTTCATCTAAATACGCACGCAAGCAAACCGGCAACCAAACACTATGGTCGGTGTGCGGGATTTGGTTGATGTATTTTAGCTCCGCCTCCTCAGTCAATAAAATGCCGTCAGGCATGGCGCCAGAGGCTTCTTGCTGAGCAAGGGCATGTACAAATGCTGCACGTGTTACCGCAGGGTCAATATAGTTCATGCCCATATTGTCTTGCATGTAATTACGCGTCTGCGGATCAGTGCTCAAGCGGTTAACATCGCCATGGTAAAACATTTGACGTGGCAACCACTTATTCACAAACTGATTTAAATGCGCATCCGGTGTCGATATCTCAATACAACCTTGGCCTTTGGCGACATAGGCCTGATAACGGGCTATCGTATTAGCAAACTTAGCATCACCAAAATAACGATCGCGTTTTAGCGCAATTTCGGCATCATCTTTGGCGGGACCAAATAAGAAGCGATATTCCGCTTGCTGTTGATCCTCAAGTGACAGTTTGTATTGAAATGCACCGATTGGCGTTTCATAAACCGCATCGCCATTATCCAAACGTTCTTGCACAATGCCATCGGGCTGATGCAAGCCGCCTTCGCCTTCAAATCGCTCGCGATTACACTCATACGCATCGGGTTTTTGATCATGAAGAAAGAAAGTTAAATCTTTAAAATCTTTATTTTTAAAGTAATCATCTACTTTCTGATAAGGCGTGACACATCGCCCGACCACGCCACCAAGCGTATCACTGTAATCCCCACTTTGATTCATCCAACTCATATAACCGATGGGGAAATACGGATATACGCTAATGTTTCGCGCCCGCCCTGAGACGTTTTTGACCCGTAATTGCCAAAGCTCAACCACATCGTCTTCAGGCAAATTAAGCTGTAGATTAATTTCAACGCCTAAATGCTTAACATACCAACGAATATCGCTCTGACTTTGCGTAAAACGATACTCGTCATGTTTAGCTCTTACAGGCTCATAAGGCGCAGAAAACAACTCGCCAGTATCTTCATCTTTAATATAAAAAAAGCGGCCAGGGTGGTGAGCGTAATACGGCTGCTCAGGCTGCATAAATGTTTTAGCTTCCAAGTTCGGCGCGTAAGCATATTTCGCAGGCTCCGGTTGCATAAACTGCGCTATCGCGAAGCCACGACAATTCATTTGAATCATCATGTGCTTATTCCACAAAAAACCTGCTGCACGAGGCATTTTTACAGGGCTGAGCAAAGATACTTCGCCAGCAGCTTCATTAATATCGACACAAGAGTTGGCACTGGTGCTGGTATTCGTCGTCATAATCTACGCTTCACTATCCTATTAAATACACAAGGCTCTATTAAATACACAAATAGCTATTGCTCGCGTTCCTGAAGATCGAGCTGTATTTGGCGCAATTTTTCATCACTTAAGTCATAAAACTTGAGCGCTATCAGCGCAACAAATGCAAACAAACCTGGCACCAGGGTTTGCAACATAACAATACCTGTTTGTGACGCACCCGTTTGAACTTGATTAGCGCTGTAACCAATAGAGGCCAAAACACTGGCAATTGCGATTGAAGCGACTGTACCTCCAAGTTTTTGTGAGAACGTCGCAGCGGAGAAAGTCATCGCTGTAGCCCTGCGGCCATTCTTCCATTCATTAAAATCAGCCGCGTCCGCGTACATAGACCATGTCACTGGAGACTTAGGACCCAGAGCCAAACTAATCAAAATATTTAAAATAAACATAATAATGATTTCGATCGGAAGATCCGAGCTATCCGTAATCACAGTGCCATCCGGACCCGTGCGGGTTTTGATAACACTAATCACTTTATTTTTTGCATTCGTTAATTTTATTTGACCACCAGTAGCATTGAGCCCTGTATCTAAGGTAATCCGATCTTTAAAGATCCAGAATATTTTATCGTCCTCAGTCCAACGGTATTGATCGCCAGTTTGATGGCTATCACCCAGCAGCTTATCGGCACTTAAAGTCACTATTTCGTCAACTGTAATTGTCACAACACCATTGGCTTCAGGCTTCGGCACAAAGGTGTACGCAATACATAACACCCCAACGATACTCATCAACACCATAAGCAGCTTGGCTTTCTCAATGTAGCGTACCAGTAATGGCGCAGAAAGCGCACCAACGGCATAAGCGGCCATTTGCAGACCAATGTAAAGCCCCATAAGGTCTGGGCGCTCAACAAAGTATTTAAAATAATACGCCGATGAACTGCCGCGCAATACGATGGTGATCATAATAATCATCGCCAAAGCAAATAAGATCAGCCACGGACGGTTATTGATTAAATCCATTAAATCTTGACCAACACTCGATTGCTGCGCCTTAGGTGGCTGAACTCGCTCACGAGTTGTTGCGAAGCTAATCCAAAACAAAATAGTCGCGACACTTGCATACAGTGCCATGGTCAACTGCCAACCTTTGGCCTCGTCGCCACCGCCAAACCAAGCGGCAAGATCAGGTGTCGCAGCACCGACGATAATCCCAGTAAAATAAGCAAAGAAAAAGCGAATACCAAAGATGCTGTTACGCTCGTTACTGTCAGCAGTAAGTACCCCTGCGAGCGAGGAATATGGCGTGCTTAGCACTGTGTAGGCAAGCATCATCGCGCTGTAAGTGCCGTAGGCCCAGATAAGCTTACCGGTATCACCTAAATCCGGCGTGCTCATCGTTAATATTGCAGCCCCTGCCATGGGGAGTGCACCAAAAAGCAAATACGGCCGAAATTTCCCCCAACGCGTTTGAGTGCGGTCGGCAATAAAGCCCATTGCAGGGTCAGTTAAGGCATCAATAAGTCGAGTCAGTCCAAACATCCATGCAGCAGCAGCGGGTGCCAAGCCAAAAATATCCGTATAAAAATACAATAGATAGGAGCCAATTATAGCCCAATAAAAATTGAAGCCTGCATCGCCTAGGCCATAGCCTATCTTCTCAAACATGCTAAGCTTTGCTGTTCTCTCTGATTGGGACACTGAATATCTCCTTAATTATTAATTGATCTTATTTTAGTTAGTAATGCCTCACACGCTAAGGTCTTACTCGCCCTGCTAGGCGCGGCATTATGGCATACAATGCAATTTTTGGGGAATATAGGGCATGTCTTACCCGCTAGACTGTAAGCGTGCTTTTGGCTGTAAATGGCACACTTGTTAGGAATATGGATATGCAAACATCAAGCGCGCCTCAGAGCTCTGGAGCGCAAGTTTTTTAGTGTCCACCTGCGCCAAAATAACGCCCCAGAAATAATATCCCCAACAAAACACGCACGAACGCTTTAATCGCACTTTGCGCATACCAACCAACATAAGTATAATGCGCACCGGGCTTCAGGATTAACACCCCGGCCATAACACATGGCCCTCACCAATAAGTGACGACACAAATGGGATTTGCAACAAACACAAGCCATCAAACCTTTGATACTGACGTTAAAGTAGAAACGCCAGAATCTATCGATCTACACGCTCGAGCTGCCGGGCCTGTCCCTAGAATGCTTGCCTACACCATTGACGCCCTTTGGCGTTACTTAGGGCTTGCCATCGTACTCATGCTGATCTCATTCATGGGTGACGCAGGCATCGGCTTATTCTTACTCATTTCCTTTTTGGCTGAATGGTTTTACCCCGTCTTATTCGAAGTCTTTCGCGATGGGCAAACCCCAGGAAAGAAATGTATGGATCTAACCGTTGTCAATGACAACCTCACACCGGTCACCCTCGGTACCTCACTGACGCGCAACCTATTGCTCGCGGCCGACTTTTTCCCCGCATTTTTTGTCAGCGGTATAATTTGCATGACACTTACAGGTCGCTTTCAACGCCTTGGCGATCTCGCTGCGGGCTCACTCGTAGTCTACAAAAACACCCAAGAACGCACACTCAGCTTACCCGAGTGCGAAGCTAAGCCATCCCCCTTCCCTCTCGATATTGAAGAGCAAATAGCCATTACCGAATTCACTCAACGTCACCAAAAACTCTCGGCAGGTCGAAAACAAGAGCTCGCCGACATTTTGCAAGACTGCCTCCCAACGAAAGGCGAGGCCTCAGTGACATTTTTGCACAGTATTGGGATATGGTTATTGGGGGGACAACGATGAAGCAACAGCAATTTGAACAACGCTACCATCAAGACTGGGAACAACTAGAGCAACAACTCGAAGGTAAAAGTCAGAGCCTCGATCAAGACTTCCCCTCCCGCTATCGTCAGCTCTGCCATCAATTAGCGCTAGCGAAGCACCGCCGCTACAGCCAGTACTTACTAGAGCGACTCAACCGTTTAGTATTGGCCGCGCATCACCGCTTTTATCAAAACCAGTTGCGCACGAGCAGCAGCCGCAGCCCCGCGTGGGTAGAGTTCTTGCTGTGGGGTTTTCCGCAAAGTATTCGCGCTAACGCTGTATTTGTTTATTGGTCTATGGGCTTATTCCTCGTGCCTTTATTTGCCATGGGCATAGCAACTTATTTAAATGGTGAGCTACTTTATAGCTTTATGCCCGCCCAAGATGTGCATAGTACAGAATACATGTATGACCCGGTAACCAACTCTGGCTGGCGAGAGCCCGACCGCGACTCTACGACTGACTTAATGATGTTTGGTTTTTATATTAAAAACAATATAGGCATTGGTTTTCAAACCTTTGCCGGTGGAATATTTCTTTGCCTCGGCGCGATTTTCTTTCTCGTCTACAACGGTCTTGCTATTGGCGGCGTCGCCGGGCACCTTACCCAATTAGGCTATATTGATACGTTCTACCCTTTTGTTGTCGGTCACGGCGCCTTTGAATTAACCGCCATTGTATTCGCCGGTGCTGCCGGACTTAAGCTCGGTTGCGCCATTATATCTCCAGGCCAACACAGTCGCGTCACGGCGCTTCGGCTTGCCGCTACCGACGCCATTCAAATCGTTTTTGGCGTGTTTGCGATGCTACTCATCGCCGCATTTTTAGAGGCTTTTTGGTCCTCTTCTTCCACAATAGGTAACAGCATTAAATATATTGTTGGCGGGTGCTTTTGGGGATTTGTCATCGTATACTTTGTCTATTCAGGTCGTCGCCATGAATCTTGATAAAATCTGTATCGTACCTCGTGTGCGTGGCGCTTGGGAGGCAATAGACCTTGGAATTATGCTCGCCAAAGCATGGTATCGTGACTTATTTTTACTCTGGTTTTTACCTGCGCTACCGCTGTTTTTAATCTTACTGATAGCACTACCTTCAGAATGGTCCAAACTAGCCGCCTTTGCGGTTTGGTGGTTTAAACCCTTATGGGATCGTGGCCCACTCCATTACGCAAGCTTAAAACTTTTTGGTGACAATATCAGTGTTAGCGCCGCAATGCGCAAGCTGCCCTCCATTTATAAAATCGACATTTTATCTTCGATTACCTGGCGACGCTTAAGCTTCGCACGCTCATTTAATATGCCGGTCACCTTATTAGAACGCCTTACAGGTAAGGCCCGCTCACAGCGATTGGGGATATTACATCGCGATCCATCTAGCGCCTCCTCCTGGCTGACAATAACGCTCCTTTTTGTCGAACTTTTTTTATACGCTGCCGTGCTAACCTTTCTATTTGTCATGGTGCCAAACTATAGCCCCATCAATATTGCCGAGTTATTTAACTCACAAGACGGCTATTTAAATATCGGCTCCACCATACTATTATTTTCCGCTATGGCAGCCGTCGCACCATTTTATACCGCCGCAGGCTTCGCCCTATACATTAACCGTCGCATGGCGCTAGAGGGATGGGATATCGAAATTCGCTTTCGCCAACTGGCCGAAAACCAAGGTAAGCTAAGTGCAAAAACAAGCTCAAAATCTGGTATCACAACAAGCGCACCTAGCTTACTTCTATGTTTATTCACGTGCTTCAGCTTATGGAGCTTCGACAGCAATGCAGGCAGTGATATAACACTTATCGAAGACTCCCCCTTCGAGCAAACCACAGACACGCCAGAAAAAATCACGCATATTCACAATGCCAAAGATGCCGAGAAACTCATCACCGAAATATTAGCTGGAGAAGTCTTCCATAATGAAAGCACTGTCTCAGGCTGGCGCTTTAAAGACTTCCCTCCAGAAGAGGAAATTGATGAGTCTCCCGAATGGCTAATAGCTTTTTTAAAATCTCTCGCGGATTTCTTCTCCAGCTTCGATGGGCAGTTCAGTTCCCTAGCCGGTATTGTCGAATTTTTCATATGGGTTCTCGCCATTGGCTTCGTCATATTTATCATTTACCACTACCGTCACGCCTTAAACGCAACGATCACATCTATTAGCACAAAGCGCATACAAACAAATAACACGCCGCCCCCAAAAGAGCTTTTCGGCTTAGACTTACGCGAGGAGAGTTTACCGGAAGATATCCCAAGCGAAGTCCGTAGCCTCTGGCAAAAAGACGAGCACCGTGCCGCATTAAGCCTCCTTTACCGCGCAAGCCTATATAAATTAATTCATGAATGGGGATTCAACTTTTCAGAGGGCGATACCGAAGGCGATTGCGCTAAACTCGTTACGCTCCAAGGTGACGCCTCTTTAAGTGATTACACCAAACACCTCACCCAGTGCTGGCAACTCGTCGCATACGCCCATCGCAGCCCAGAAAACGACGCCGTCGAAAAGCTTTGCCAGCAATGGAGCAGCTTATTTGAAAAGCCCACAGTCGAACAACCTGGGGCGAGTCACAATGTTTAAGCTAAATATCAAAACGGTACTTATAAGCGCCCTAGTCATTGCCTGTGTAGGACTTATCGCTTACAGTATTTTCAATAGTATTGAATATTATGAAGAAGAACAAGATACAGGCTACCAAGCTGAGGCGGCCAACAATCCCTTTTTAGCCGCACAAAAATACCTCCAAGTTCAAGGCGTAACGGTCGACGAAACCACTGAGCCATTTACCGCCGAAGCGCTAGAGAATTACGGCACCCTATTTGTCAGCGGTAGCAGTAACGTAATATCCCCTCGACAACTCAATGATTTAATTGACTGGATTGACCGTGGCGGCATATTACTTATTCGTGCCGATATTAACGATAGCAGTAGTAAAGACTTTTTCTTGGATTACCTTCAACTGACGAGCAGCTATGAGAAACCCGACGCTTCGGACCTAGATACAGAGAAAGAAAAAGAAAACTGCCTCGACCAAAACACCGAAGACGCTTTAGATCACCCGGTAGAAAAAAGCCTAGAAGAAGACCTAGCAAACCGCCCCGAAAACGGCTCAGACGACCAAGCGGATGACTGTGGCCAGCAAGCATTGACCGCGCTAGCCTTCAACCTATCTGATAACGACGAACAAGCAACGCTACAACTTAATTTCAATCCCCACTTCGGCTTAGATCACCCAGACATATACGAAGATATTGACGAAAACGAAAACACTGACAGCAACGAAGGTAATACCCCGGCTTGGATACTTAACTATCATTCCGAAAGTGGTGAACACGGCATTCACTTTATGCAATTTGATTTAGGCAATGGACTTATAAACGTCTTATCCGACGATTATATTTGGCACAACGATAACATCGCCTCTCACGACCACGCCTACTTCCTTAGCATGCTCGTCAATGACCAATCCCCGATCCTATTTATGCGCCGTATTGCGCTACCACCACTATCTGAACTTTTCGCCTTATACGCACGTGAAGCCTTTATCGCAGGCTTCATATTATTACTTCTATGGGTCGCACGTAACATCCAGCGCATGGGAAAAATCATCCATTACAGCAACACCTCACGCCGTTCGCTCGCAGAACATATAGCCGCTAGCGGACAGTATTTATGGAACGGTAATTGGCAGCAAAATCTAGTCGCCCCCTTACGAGATGAAATTCATCGCAAAGCTCGCCTAAGTATTGCCCATTACCAGCAAGCCGAAGCCAAGCAACAACTCCACTTTTTGAGCGACCACAGCGGACTCGCCCACGATATCGTCAAGTACGCCATGACCGCCAACATTAAACACAGCGAAGACGACTTTTTTAATACCGTCCAATGCCTGCAAAAAATCAGGGAATCCTTATGACCGATACAGATCAAACACCTAGCGCCCCAGCAAGCACTCCAAGTACCCCAGGTGCCGATGACACCAGCAAGCGCTTTGCCCAAGCCAATGAATTAATTCAAGCACTGACAAAAAACATTAACGAGCGCCTAATCGGTCAGACCGAAGTGGTTGAACAAATCATTATCGCCCTGCTTGCCAACGGCCACGTATTAGTCGAGGGTGTACCCGGGTTAGGTAAAACACTACTCGTACGCACCTTAGCGGATTGCATTAGTGGCGCATTTTCACGCATTCAATTTACACCCGATTTAATGCCTGCCGATATTACCGGCCATGTTTTATATGACATGAAAGAAAGTAAATTTCGCTTGCGCCGAGGCCCCATTTTCACCAACCTATTATTGGCCGATGAAATCAATCGCGCACCCGCCAAAACCCAAGCTGCGTTATTAGAGGTCATGCAAGAGCGTCAAGTCACCCTAGAAGGCAACTCGCAAAAAGTCCCACAACCATTTATGGTCATGGCCACACAAAACCCCGTTGAACAAGAAGGTACTTATCCCTTACCAGAAGCCGAGCTAGATCGCTTTATCATGAAGATCTACATCGACTACCCAAACCTTGAAGACGAAATATTAATGACCAAAGCCGTCACCTCCGGCCAGCTCGACAGCATTGGCAGCGTGCCGGACAGCGAAGCCGTGTTAGATACCGAGCAAATGCTAAGCCTACAAGCCTTAGTCTCGGACATTGCCGTCGATGAGCAAGTGTTGCAATACGCCGTGCGCCTAACTCGCGCAACCCGAGAGAGCAGCGCAATTTTCCGTGGTGCCAGTAGCCGTGCCTGTATCGCATTAATTCGCTGCGCACGCGCCAAAGCCCTATTGCGAGGCAACGACTACGTCTTGCCAGACGACATTAAAGCCATGGCCGCCCCCGTCATGCGCCACCGAATTGCCCTCGCAGCTGAAGTTGAAATCGACGGTTTAAGCCCTGATCAAGTGCTAGCGCAAGTCTTTGCTGGCGTGGAAGCGCCGCGACTGTGAGCACAAAGCCCTACACCCAAGCCATACGCCCCAGCACCAAGCTGCTTAAGTTCGTCGGCGGCTGGGCACTGCTAGCCCTCCTTTTAAGTGCGCTACGAATACGTGACGGCCTTGAGGCAACATGGATAGCCGATGCTACTGCGCTTTGGTGGTCACTCGGTTTGATTATTCTTGTGATGTCCATCATCGACCTTCGTCGCCAACGTGACCTTAGCGGAATTAACATCCACCGCTCGCTACCCGACACTTTAGCGCTTGGCGTCCATAAACGCGTCCAAATCAGTATCGATAACCCCTACCCCTATACCTTAATTGGCAGCTTTACCGAACTCTACCCCGATGCATTACAAGCGCCCCGCCTACCTCTAGACCTAACGCTTAAACCCGATGCGCAAATGCAGTTAACTTACCCTGTACTGCCTATTCGTCGTGGCGCCTGTGAGTTTATCGGCAGTCAATTACGCTTAGATTCCTCATGGCAGCTATGGCAGCGCTTAATTACAATTAACGAAGTCCAACAAATAAAAGTCTATCCAAACTTTTCCCCCATTGTACGTAATTCAATTGCCGGAATCGAATCCCAGCAGGCGTCTACGGGAGATCACTCAATGCGTAAACGTGGCGAGGGTATGGAGTTTCATCAATTACGAGAATTTCGCCCCGGCGACGCCATTCGCCAAATCGATTGGAAAGCCAGTTCACGCTACCGCAAACCGATCTCACGTGATTACCAAGATGAACGCGATCAAGACGTATTATTCCTGCTCGACTGCGGACGACGTTTACACCACCGTGACGGGCAGTTAAGCCACTTCGATTATTCACTTAATGCTTTATTATTAACCGCTTTTGTCGCCTTAAAACAAGGCGACGCCGCCGGTCTAATGAGCTTTGCCGGCGACCCTAGATGGTTAAGCCCAATAAAAGGGCGAGCAAGTATAAACACCCTGCTTAACCAGTTATACGACTTACACAGCAGCACCCAAACCAGCGACTTTTTAGAAGCCGCCAAAAATTTAACCAGTCGCTACCGAAAGCGCTCGTTAATTATTATTATCAGTAATATTCGCGACGAAGACAGTGAGGATTTATTGGCAGCAACACGCCTACTAACCAAGCGCCATGTTGTGGTAATAGCCAATATGCAGGAAGATTTTTTAAGCCAAACGCTTAACGAGCCGGTGCAGAGTTTTAATCAAGCGTTAAATTATTGCAGTACTAATACCTATATGCGAGAACGTAAAAAACTCCACAGCCATCTGCAAAAATCTGGCGTTATTTTAGTGGATGCCTTGCCAAGCCAGCTGCATACGAAGCTGGCGCATGAGTATTTACGCATTAAACGTAGTGGGATTCTTTAACAAACAAGAGCCTTCAAACATTTAACTTTATGACGGTGGATCAACCCGATCTGCCACAGATGTATTCACCCGAAACCACCCTGCAATTGAAGTCCGATCCCGCCTTGCAGGTAGCACTTCATGAGGGAACTCTTCGCTCAAAAACGTCACCAAAGTCCCAAAAACAGGTGCAACCTTAACACCCTCGTTGTCATGCTCATCTTTATAAATTACCAGCTCTCCGCCATCCTCACTTGTCCAGTCAGAATTAAAATATGCAACAACAGATAAAACACGATTAGCCTCACCTTTAAAAGCATCGTAATGCCTTTTGTAATAATCTCCAGCTCCATAGTGAGCAAAATGGCTTTCGAACGAAAATAAACCTAAAAATAAACGGCGATTTAAAAATGCCTGTAAATTAGCCGTCCAGTCTAGCCACGCTTTCTCGGCGGCAGTATCACCTGCAATCCAGCATACCTCATCCGTTCTTACAGATTCATTTCCTAGGTAATTATCGCCTCGGCCTATACCGGCACTTTTAAATCTCTCTGACGATATGGTGTGCTGATGAGAAAGCAGTGCAGTTGCTAGCCCCCCGGGCAATGCGCCCGGTCGCACACTGTAGCCTTGCTTTTCTAAGTCTTGCGCGATTTGACCGAAGAGTGTCTCGTCCATCGTTCCGCTCTCGCTTATTGACGGGGTTTGCGTTGGAGTTACCAATTTATTTGCCTTTAATGTTTTTTTCGTTATTTAATATCGAAAGAACAGATCTAACATTATAGATACTGCGCAACAAGGTTGACATTTGACACCCCAAAAATCAATTAACTCTTTACCTGAAAGAGAGCAATATGCCAAGCTTCCTCACTGAGTATCACAACCTAAGGTATGGTAACAGTATTTTTTTAATGTCTGAAAACCGAACGCTCAATTATTTATTGTCTGTATAGATGAAAGAACAAAATGTTTGCGCCCCTCAGCCACCACCATATTGAGGCAGCCCCCCCTTTTTTCGCTTTCAGACGCCAATGCTGGTGTTAGTTACGAGTTTCATCAGCAAAGGATAGCGAATCACGTCCATGGGTTACCCCCTAGGTTCTCTTTTCGATCAAGCTTCGCTTATAGAAACATGTTATCTTCTGCCCGCTTTAGAATTAATCTCGGCAGATTATAACTTATAAGGTAGAAGCGCATGGCAACACTCACAAATGGAAAACTTGCAGGCAAGAAGGTAACACAAAAAATATTCCCCAAGCTGCATAAGGGAGTGCTGGCGGCGGTAAATGCTATTGTAGTACATCAAACTGGCGCACCAAGTGCTCAACATACCTTTAACTCATATTCAAATGCGAATGCAAATGGCGCCCATTTTTTAATCGACAAAAACGGTGACATATACCAAACTGCGCTGATCACTCAAAAAACATACCATGTCGGTAAACTGCAATCACGCTGCTTACAGGTAAAAGCTTGCTCCCCGGAAGAGTTAACTGTAGCGACAAATATACTGTATGCAAAGGGTCAATCCTTTGCCGCAAGAGTGCGAAATCTACACAAGCACGAGCAAGCTAAACCTTATCCTGACCGCTACCCCAGCAACAATGATTCGATCGGTATTGAAATTGTCGGCGAGTTTAGCAAACCCGCGAATGCTTATGCTCAGGTGAACGCAAAACAAAATGCTTCGTTAAAGTGGCTGGTGAGTGAGCTTGAAAGCTTGCTAAGCTTAACAAGTGACGATATATATCGTCACCCAGAAGCGTCACGTAAGCACGCAACAGAGGCATCGACTGCGCAATGGTAGGTTTACAATTGAGAATACTCGTTAGCTTGGCGTGTGGATTAGTGCTGCCCGCCTGTCATCAGGGCAATGGTGAAGCGCAGGGGATGAAGAGTAATAAAAGAAGCTTCTCGGTGACAGAAGTGCACGCGAGAAGTGAGCATAAATCGAGTTTCTGCTCAGGTTTTACACTCACAACTACGCAAGCCGAAGCTTTTTTTAATCGCGGCCGGGAAATCGATGGTATCACGCTGCACGAAAAATTCGATTGGTTACCCTGTTATGTCGACGGTCGCATCAGTAATCCCGAATTAAATATGAATCACTGCCCCTTCTCCATTCAGGCCGGAGGCACGGCCAGTATTCGATGCGATGGAGGAAAAGCATTTATTTGGGCCTGCGACCAATGCGAGGATTTGTTGGCAGATTGAAATAGTGGCTGTAACCACCGTGTGCCCCAACACCTTCCATATTTTACTTCCCGCAACACCATCACACTTGGACGAGGTGATGAATATAAATCTAGCAACCCCAACTTCAGTGATAATAGTAGTATTATGAATATCGGCAGCCAACTGCATGATCGTCATTTTCAGACAATCATTGATGAGTTAAACACCACCTAACGGAGCAGGAGATACTTCTAGCTGAAGCACAAATAGGCGCCAAAAACATTAAGAAGGTCATCATCGAGGGAGCAATTCTACTGACGTTGTTTTCAGGTTTAGTGTTCTTCGTGCTCAGTAATAGTATTGCGCAATAGATTTAAAATACTTGTAAGGTTAAGTTAACCTTTGATGATAAAACCGTTGCTTTTGAGCGCTCAGACACATAACACTTGCGCTCCATCAGTGAGCACGATCTACACTAGTTGGTACACCTATTCACAAAATCGCTGTGACAAACACCATGACTAAAGACGACATAAAACAGCTAAAACAGGCCTTACTCGACGAGCAAGAAGAGTTACTCACCCTTGAGGCTCAGGCGAAAGAGGATGTTCGCCCGGTTAAACTTGACCAGTCGAGTACCGGTCGCTTAACACGGATGGACGCGATGCAAGCACAGGAGATGGCGCTGGAGAATGCGCGTCGGCGTAAACGGCACATAGTGAAAATCAGCGAAGCCCTACAGCGTATTAACAATGCGGACTACGGGTATTGCTTGGTGTGTGATGAGGAAGTCGCATTGAAACGCCTTCAATACGACCCCGCACTTGAACATTGCATTGGCTGCGCCGAACAAATCGAGCAAGACGCTGCAAAATAGACTCAATCCTTAAATAATCAAGAGCTTAAACTTAAGCTACCGCCAACTCAAAAATACTACGCATACCGGCCTCATCAATGCTCTGATGCTCGCCTAAATTATCCCGACCGTGGGCTTTTAATTGCGCCATCAAAGCATCCACCGCCGTCGCTTTATCCGTGCCGTAATCACTTAACTGCGTTTCCATTTCTAGGCTTTGATAAAACGCCTCGATCGCGTCAATTGTGCGCTCAGCCAAATCATCACCAACATCCAAGGCAAACACATTACGACCCATTTGCTCCAGCTTCGCACGCTTCTTCTCGATCTCGTGACGGAACAACCACGGCTGCACAATCGACAAACTACGCGCATGATCAACGCCGTAAAGCGCTGTTAACTCGTGACCTAATACATGCGTCGCCCAATCACTTGGGACACCGGCACTAATCAAACCATTAAGGGCTTGGTTAGCCGCCCACATTAAATTTTCTCGCCAAGTATCATCTTGATTATCACGGGTTTCTGCTAATTGTTTAAGCGTTCGAAGTAAACCCTCAGCAAAGGCATCTTGCACCATAGCCTTAACCGGGTAAGTCACGTATTGCTCACAGATATGCACCCAAGCATCCACGATACCGTTCATTAATTGGCGCTGCGGTAAAGTCTTCATAACCGTCGGATCCATCACCGCAAAACGTGGCTGTACCAGCTTGGAGCCAAAATCCAACTTGTCTTTTGTGGCCGCCTTAGTAATAACCGCATTGGGGTTTGACTCAGACCCAGTCGCAGGCAAGGTCAACACCGCACCGATAGGCAGCGCCTTAAGCACTTGGCACTTACCTTCCAGAAAATCCCAGCCGTCTCCGTCATAACAGGCCGCTGCGGCAATGTACTTTGCACCATCAATCACAGAACCGCCGCCAACGGCTAAGATGTAAACAAGCCCCTCCCCTTTGAGCAAGTCTACCGCTTTGTTTAGCGTCTCAACCGTTGGGTTTGCCTCAACACCGGAAAACTCAAACCACTGATGCCCACTTAAAGCCGCCACGACTTGATCGTAAACACCATTTTTCTTAATCGAACCGCCACCATAAAGGAACAATACGCGCTGCCCGGCTGGAATAAGCGTACTAATAGTCGAGATTTTGCCCTCGCCAAATTGAATCATCGTCGGGTTGGTGTAGTTAAAATTCATGTAAGACTCCAAGAGTGAAGAACCGCAAAGTGACTGTGACGAGCCTATGCTTAAGCCGTTTATGCGCAGTGTTGTCTGCACCGCCAATATGCACATTGTAGCCTATAATACGCCGCCGCAAAAAACCTCAAGAGCGCATAGGGCTATATGAAAAACAGAAGATTTTATGCTAACGAAAAACGAGTCAAGGTGACGTGAAAAAACCGATTACGATACAACAAAAAACCCACCTACAGACCGAAAATAGGGGTTAACAGTCTGTCCCCGTTTTAACTTGTCCGGCTAAAAGTGCAATGCTACATTCTTTTTGCATCTCCCCTCCCCAAAAAAATATAAAATTACGGAATCAGTATAATGAAGAAGCTAAGCATTCTATCCGCCCTACTGCTAACAGCGCTTATAGGCACAACTAAAGCATTTGCACTCATCCCCCCAGCTCAAATTTTACTTTGTGATTACGAGGTAATTAGCGATTGGGGGCACGGCTTCCAAGGGCAGGTCACGCTTACCAACAGCGGCGGCGCACCAACGACATTAAACGATTGGGCAGTAGACTGGGCATTTACAGGTCAGCAAAAAATCGTTTCTCACTGGAACAGTCAAATCGTACAAACAGGCAACCAAGTCAGTGTCAAAGCTCCGGCATGGAATTCAAGTATCCCCCCCTACGGTAGCGTCAGCATCGGCTTTATTGGTGAATATCAAGGCGACAACGCGAAGCCACTTATGGGTGACGTTTGCTTCGGAAAACAAGGAATAAACTCAGGAGTACCTTTCGATATTATTGAAGGGGAAACAGTACATCTACCTAGTGACAACCCAAATCGCCCACCCTACCCTCACCAATTAAGTTTTAGCTTGGTAACAAGCGACAGCCGTTGCCCAGCCGATACGGCCTGCATATGGGAAGGCGAGGTAGACACCTCTCTTTACTTTGACTCTCGTGAACTTAGCCTCTCTAGCGTGTTAAATAGCAGCAAGCAAATTCCGAATACGCTGTTCAACATTGACTTTAACCACGTCGTTAGCCCTGATGTTGGTGGCAGCGACCCACTTTATGTCATAAATTTAACCGTGACGAGGATCAATATGTTCTTTGGCCAAGTTCGCTGGATCGATGAGGATGGTGGGTTCTTTGCGATTATAGGCGACAACGGCCAAGCCTATGTTCCCAGCGAATTACCCCCAGCCTTCCAAGCCGACGGATTAGAAGTTAGCTTCCAAGCGGTCGAGTCTGAGGCTTATTCTTCCCTTGGTTTAGCGGTTCATGTTTATGACCTAAGCTTACTGAACACAACTGTAAGCCCCTAAACTAGAGTATATTTAACTCCCAATTAAAACCAAAAAAACCTGCATATCACCGTTGATATGCAGGTTTTTATTTGAAATACATTGGTTTGAAATTAAAAACTAAACTTCACGCCGAGACCGATAACATCAGTATCAATCTCACCTGTTGCGTAGGTTCAGCTTGCGACCAGATCATCGACAATTTCGAAAACATTCTTCACTAAAAGTATATTTTAACAAAACTATATATAAGCAATTTTTTGAACATTTATCGATGCCGAACTGGCACAACACTCATCTAAAATTTTTGCAATCAGCGTATTAAACTCATCGCGTTTATCATTAATAAAGAAATGGCCAGCGTCAAATTCGTAATATGCCGCGTTACCGCTGCTAAAATTCGCCCAATAATTCATATCCTCAGGTGTCGCGCCGTCGTCGGTTTTTCCGGAGCATATATTAATATCGCAAGATAATAACTTGGACATCACAGCTTTGGGGGCGGTTTCACAGATTTGATAATCCGCACGTAAACGGGGCAAGAGTATTTCCATTAACGAAGGCTCATCAAGTACCGCCTGGGACGTGCCGCTGTTGTCACGTATTTCTGCAACGAATTCGTCATCAGGAAGGTTATAAATAATCTTATCGCGTAGCTTATGTGGCGGCTTAGCGGCGCAAACAATCATAGCTTCCGGGCTTCGCATATGGAACTTTCGAGCCAAGATAGCGGCCTCGTACGCGAGTCGGCCTCCCATACTGTAACCGAGAATAATATAGGGTTTATCGTTAAATTTCGACAACTCCCCCATGATGATAGATTTTACTTCATGAAGTTCATGAACAAAGGGCTCGCCAAAACGCTCTTCTCGTCCGGGCAACTGAAAAGACCAAAGCTGCACGGACTCAGGAAGACTATTGGCCAAATCCCGATAAACTGAAGCGCAGCCACCGGCATAAGGAAAGCAAAATAAATTTAATTTTGCATTGACACAATCTCGATATTTTTGAAAAACAACACTCACTTCAACTTCACCCCTGCTAATTATTTTGAATAGCCTAATTTTTTCCGAACAATCTAATTTTTCTGAACAACAAAAGCGGCGTCATGCCCCTCTGCATCCGCATGTAAAACCAAATACTCTCCGGTATTTACGGTGTTTATTTTATCGTGATCTAGTAGGTTAATTAAACTGTCGCAACCAAAGCAATGACCGGTACGTACAACATTTTCGGTGAACAATTTATCTTTACTGAAGCCCCAAGATGTTTCTTTCACGACTTTTAGCGGCAAAAAGATACTATTGGAAAAGACGCACCTTACCCGTTCAACTTGGACGCCAGCAGCGCTCAGCGCTTCGGGCACAGCATTTTTTACGGCTGTTTGAGTATTAGAGTCTAGTTTTTTGCCGTGCTGCATTTGCTCGGTGCTAGAATTTCGCTGATAGGAAAGGATTTTCCATCCGGTATCAGCCTTTGCGGAGATTACAGCTGCCGCAGCAGCATCACTAAAAACGGCATAAGCACTGAAGCGAAGCAGATCTACTGGGCGCTGCTCAAATGCAATCACGAGGACATTTTCTGCGACGCCATTAGCAACAAGAACAGAAGCTTGTTGAATCGCAGCTAAAGTAGATACGCAACCTAGCATACTGACACCAAGATGCTCAGCGCTCGCTAACTGTACAGATGATAAAGTGGTACCTAAACCTTGATTCAGCTCCATGAAACCGATACGCGTATCGCTAGAAGAGAACAATACGTAATCGATTTTATCGCCAGTAAGCTGGGCTTGATCCAAGGCCTCTTGTGCGGCATCAATGGCAAGGTTAAAGATATTCTCACTCGCGTAAAAAGAGCCCCAGCCCCAAAGCTGTGGCATCGCAGGCATACGCTCACGCTCGGTAATTTCATTAAACCCCGAAGCGTCCTGATATTCTAGCTCTTGCTCGCCTAATTTATAACTGATACTAGTAATGCCTGTTGTGCGCATGCACACTCTCCTATCTTTGGCCGACAAGGCTTTATTTCTGCTCGCCAACCCATGTAGCGATTTCGCAAACGCTACGAATATCAACGTAAACCTGTTGTGGTAATTGCACCGAATACTCAAGGTCAACTTGAGACACATAGGCAATCAGCAATATTGAACTAACACCGATTGCGGTTAAATCTTCGGTAACACTAATATCCTTAATAGCAAACAACATGTCGGCAAGCTCGACCATGTACTGCTCAATCGCATTCTCTGGCGCTATGTGCTCACTAAAATTAAAATCTTCAGGCTTTGGGGAGGGTAAAGATTTTTATCAATTTTGTTATTAACGTTTAAGGGAAGCGACCCTTCCACTAAAGCGGCTGGTTGCATTTGCTTCGGGAGGCGACTTTGCAACTCGGCACGAATTTCGGCTCTAGTGTAATCAGGTGTATCCATGTAAGCAATCACTTTTGCGTGGGCGCCCGTTCCCATGACTTTTACGGCGACATTTTTTGATCTAGACACCGATTTCAATACCGATTCTATTTCACCCAGCTCTACTCGCACGCCTTGAATTTGCACTTGATCATCTTTACGCCCCAGAAACAGTAACTCTCCGTTAGGTAAAAATCTGGCATGATCGCCGGTTTTATAAATACGCTCACCATCAATTACCTTTGAGCCATTGACAAATTCTTCGTGGCTTAAGTTAGTGTTATTGATGTACCCGGGTGAAAGCACATCGCCGCCGATTGCAATTTCACCTGCTGCTCCAAACGGCAAGATACACCCATCTTCTGCCAAAATATAAATTTTATACCCAGGTAAAGCACGACTAATTGGCGTATATGACTTACCCTTAACACCGCCACTAAATTTGCGCTCAGCACAAGCAATGGTCGCCTCTGCGAGACCATAACCGACGAGCACACAAAGCTCAGGCTTTAAGCTCATGGCTTTTCGGCAGGCATCTGCACTCACAGACTCACCGCCGGAACCCAAAATATGAAGCGGCAGGGGCTTGTCTTCGCTAACAAATAATTCCACAAGCGCATCAATGGACACTAAGTGAACAGACGCGGCAATTCCCTGCGGTAACAACGCTTGGTTAGCGGAGAGTGTAAGCACAATATCGGGCTTAATCTCATCCATAATGACGGCGATTCGCTCACTAGGAGTAGCGGGGTCAACCGGGACATAAATAGCCCCAGATTTTAATACGCTAACAAACGATAACGGTAGCCATGCGGTTCTCGGCATTGAAGCAAATAGGTGGCGAGCTTGATCGCTATACTGCACAGATATTGTCGAAGCACTCAAAATATAAGCAATACGAAAATCACTATGTTTTTGATTTTGATTTTCGATATCAGTTTTAAATTCGGCATCGCTATCATAGACACCGACAAACACGAGATCACAGCTGGCATCCGTAACGCCACGTTCTGACAAAGCAGCTGCTCCAACAGAAAGTAAGGTGTTGGGCTTATTGGGTATTAGGTTCGCAGAGTTATTCTTGCTACTGTTAATTGCATTTTGTAAATTTTTCGCCGAGATTAAAACACTTGCGTTAACCTGAAGCCCCGTTTGCAATAAATCATGCTGTGATATATAAAGCCCCTCCTCGGAGCCAAAATAAAACATCGTGCGTCGCAGTGCGAGACACAGGCACGCGAACATAACAGATACACTTGTATGCTCACGTTTTGCGACATGTTCTGACTCTGACATAAGGACTGAAATGGGGACTGACGTATCAATAGTTTTAAATACGGCTGAAACGCCTGCGATGGCGGTAGATTTTTTCGCTATTCAACGTGCCCGAATCGGCACTCAAAAAAGAAAGTAAAGACATCAAGTATATAGCTTAGAGATTAACCGAGGTTGTCGTTGGGTGTAATAATAGAATTATTAGGGGCGCGTTGTCTTGAGGAGGGATAATATAAAAACCGATTTGTTTCATTTTATGCGGCGAATCAATAACGGTCCAAACTTCGGTTATTAGATAATTTTTGAAATAGAAAAACATATACTCCTCTACAGAGAAAGACTTACCTGTTGGACCGGCACCCTCCCATTCGCCAACATGCGCGCCTGCATACCTAACTCGAACAGCACATTTTCCTGGCTCACAAACCGAGTCTACTATGGTAAATGTAAGATCCGGAAAACGCTGGCCATGCTCAGCAAGCATTAACACCTTGAACTTTCCGTAGTAGCGCAGCAAGACTGATATTAAAAGGACCAATTCCAATACCTACGACATCAAGGTTTGAGTTTTGACTATTTGAATTCATGAAAGCTCCCTATTCCTTATAAATAATAATTTTACTTCCCATTGATCCTAGCGAATTTTACAACGCTGCAGTCTCAATAGTCTTTGTGCTTTGTGATTCTATCCGCACACTGAAAATAATTATCATCACCCGTACACCAAGACCATTTTATTTTGATCTCTCAAAACTGGAACAGTCTTGGTGTAAAGTATTCGTTTAAATCCTGAATCTTGATCCGCTGCTCACTCATCGAATATGTAATATTCGCGCCCCTCAAGCAAGCTTAATAACTGACTTAGCCCTTATCCCCCTCACTTTAGCCTTTACTCTTGCCTTTTGCTCCCCGACCGCCAGTCAAAACAGCATAAACATTAGGGACAAAGCGACTCATCAAAGCCCCCAAAACGACCGACACACAAATAACAACCACCGGAAAGACAACAAAAAGCACCAAGCTCACGGCCGGTGAGCCGCCCAGCTTTGATAGCACGGAGTTGAGCATGATCGTCATTATCGGTAGATGGAAGACATATATAAAAAAGGTATGCTCCGATAGACGAAGCATAATCGCCTTTAGCTTCTCACGGGAACACAATTCATCATACCCAAACCAAACTACAACCAAGCCCAGTATAACTAGCACCTGATGAAAATATGGTAACGCATACTCATAACTTAGGAAGGTCTTTACAACCAACAGGGTAATCCACACGACGAACAAACTTACAACAACTATCGGCTTCAGTCGATAGCTCATATCGAATTTATGCAGTGCAAACATACCGCCAAGAGAAAAGAAAAGTACAGCCTCCTGAGCCAAGTAACTAGGGAGGAAAAACGGCACTGTAACTTGCCAGATAAACACGTAGAGACCCGCGGCAACCACCACATACCCCAAAAAAGTCCTCAATATAAAATAAAGCGGTAAGCTAAGTAGCACCATTGCCATTAGATGCCAAATAAACCAGAGCTGAGGAGCTACAGGCGTAAAATAGATGTACTGGAAGAGCAAAAGAAACCCTTCGAGGTTTAAGCCCTTATCGGGGTAGGCTACAGCCCCTTTAAAAAAATCAATTTCAAGAAACAACCTTGACAAAACATAGGCAATCAGAGTCCAAAGCACAAAAGGTAAGGCCAAGGTTCTTACTCGTCTCCCAAGCTTATTGAGGTAAGCGCCAACACTAAACCCCTCAACACCTAGGAAAAATAAATAGCCGCTAATTGCAAAGAACAAAGGAATGCAAAATCGCGTTATGCCATTAGCAACAAAGTACTGAACAAAGCTACTTAACCCAACGGAGCCCTCAATGATACTGCCAGGAAACTGCATCACGGGCGCGGCGGTACTTGCATGCAGAAATACCACGGCTATCATAGCCAGTAGGCTGAGAATTTTTATTTTTTGACTGAGCACCTGATTCATTTAAATCATCCGTATAGAATTAAAAAAATAGGCGGCACTGTAAAAGCCAAGCACCGCTCTGGAGAGCAAAGGGAATTTGCCTACAAATGTCATGTAAAGTCTCACAGTATTTTAATGTCTTGTTGAAAGATTAGCCGGTAAGCTATAGGGAAAACAGCGGCAGCGGTCAACAGCGCTAACACCGTAGGGATAAGCACTGGTGCTTGGCTCCCCGAGATGGCCGACAATCCAGCAAGTATTGACAGATTAGTCACAAACCAAGTTAACACAGTATACTTTCGGAAGCATAGAAAGCGCGAGCGTATACTTTCACTCTTGCCATTACTGCCATTATTATCGCCCTCTAAATATTCCGGCTTATCCAAACCCTTTGTTCCCCAGCTATTATCATGGGTATTACATATTGCGTAAGTCCACAACCCAAATGCGATAGCAGGCCTCAAGGGCGCAACCAATAAACTGTGGTACAAAATACTACGCGCTCGCCGGTCTCCCCCCAAACTCGCTGATGCCGCTTGAGACAATAGCAAGACCAAGCAAAGTACCACGCATACCCACGCCCCAGGAGAGGACATAGCCAAAACACCTAACACAACAACAAATGAAGCCTGTACTTTACGCGATATGGTAAATAACCGTAATGCCAAGCCATCGAGCCTGCCCCGCAAACTCAACAAAAACTCACTGAACATAATAAAGAATACGACAAAAGCGCTGGCCTTCACAGCGGCACTCAGCAAAGCACTTCCACTATACGCTTGCGCTACGACACTACTTAATTCAAAATAACAAGCTCCAACTAACGCCGGAACAAACCAATCCAACAAGAATTGTAAGCTATGATAAGCCGTTGCCAGAACTTTAGATGCTCGCTCCCGTGCTTCGATATTTGGGTTGGCAACAAACTTAGGAACTTTTACCAAAAAATCTAAGCGACATGCAAGATAACCTGCGCACCAGCGCTTTCTTTGTTTATACAGTTCAGGCCATGTTTTGCAAAAATCCGTTATCACTTCAGCTTTTGCTACGTAGTCAAGTTTCCATTGACGCCCTGGGTGGGTAACAAGTTCACTACATAATACACGATCTTCTGCTAAATACAGCATTGTCTCATATGGGCTAAGCGTATCTAGGCCTTTGAAATAAACATCTAGCGGCTTAACCTCGCCTTGACTGTAGGCACTATCAGCAATAGCTTCCCAACGCAAACCACTAAACTGCCCGGGAATAACACTTAAATACCCACACGCAACTTCAGATGGCCAGTCTTGAAAGATTGTTTTAGAAAAATTCGTATATTGCCACAGCTCCAAAGCACTCATAGGCGACTCAGGTTCCATCGGCGCAATACTAGAAGCTAGCCCCGCAATACGATCATCCGACTGAAACTTCTGCCACATAGCACTAAGCGTATTGGCTGTTGGCGCAGAGCCAACATCCATCTGAAAACAATACTCAGGTCGTAAATAAACAGACAAACAACGATAAAACCACCAGTGCGAGTCTAACTTCCCGGCATTCTTACTTTTCACGCATAATAATAGTTGAATATTGGAAGCGCCAATAGATGACAAGTCGTCAGCCTCCCCCGAATAACCGTCACTAACCGTTAACGCCTGCGCGGCAACCTCCCCCCAACGCTCTTGCTCAGAAATAGGCTCAAACTGAATTTTATCAGCAAGCGTTTTTAACTGAGTAGTCGAGACGCTTCGCTTGTGAACCGTCATTTCACCGCATTCATTTTGTTCGCGGTGCACGTCGATATCGAAGGACTGCATAAGCTTAGCGGCACTATCGGACAAACACTCTAAGCCATCCACTAAAATACACACGCTAACAACATCAAGACTGGACGCAAACACTGAAGCAGAATTTTTAGAGGAAAGGCTCGCGCAAGACGCACGCTTGGCACAAAAAAGGGATTCAACGCTACTTGCTAGAGAGGCAAGTGAAGCACTCAGAGAAGCGCCGCTTTCATTATATAGCGTTATGGCAACAAGTGCTGATACGTCACGCGAAAGCGCAAGCTGGTCTAGAGGCTGCTCAAAATCAGATTTGAATAGCGATGCCGCTTTATAACCCGCTGCATCCCCGACAGATTGACCCAAAGCCTCTTCCGTCGAAAACTCATCCAAGTCAAAAACGTCATTCACTCGCTTAACTAACATTAAACCTCCGAATTACAATAAAACGAACTTGAAGCCAACTTCAAACATCAAGCCCTCTGTAAACTCCATATTATCGTTAGCGGAAAAAATATTTTTAAAAAGCAATAGTTCGTTACTGCTAACACCTTTTCCGCCAACACCCTCACCCTTATTCAAAGCCTATAATATTAGCCTTTCACTCACACGGACCAACCACTGCTCCGACGCTAGCTGTAGCAGGATTTTTTACCTAAAAAACAGGAGTAATAGTTACCGCGCGTACATACGATATATTTAACTTTACTGATGTAAACAGCCATCATAGGCGAAATACATTCATCCCGATGTGATTTTAGCCTGCGCAATTCTCACACAAGCCCTCCCTTTTAATCAACCAATCGACTCACTTTTATTTTACTCTGAGACAAAATAACCACTAATGAATAGCGCCATTGATTTACAGCAGCTAAAAAATAAAGCCACGCCAAATAAACAACACCTCAACAACTGACTTAACCGTTATTCGCCATCACGCCCTATCGCCTTTTACTCCCCGGCCACCGGTCAAAATAGCATAGACATTAGGAACAAACCGGCTCATCAGAGCCCCCAACACGATCGACACACAAACGATAAACACAGGAAAGACAACAAAAAGGATTAAGCCCACAGTCGGTGAGCCACCCAACTTTGACAACACGGAATTGAGCATGATACTCATTAACGGCAAGTGGAAGACATATATAAAAAAGGTATGCTCTGATAGGCGAAGCATGGCCGCCTTTAGCTTCTCACCGACAAACAGCTCATCATACCCAAACCAAACAACGACCAACCCCATTAGAACCAGCACCTGATGAAAATATGGCAATGCATACTCATAACTTAGAACCGTTTTTACGACTAACAAAACAATCCACGCGACAAATAAACTTACAACGACTATCGGCTTCAGTCGATAGTTCATATCGAATTTATGCAGTGCAAACATACCGCCAAGAGAAAAGAAAAGTACAGCCTCTTGAGCCAAGTAACTTGGGAGGACAAACGGCACTGTGACCTGCCAAATAAACACATACAAGCCCGCGGCAACCACCGCATACCCCAAAAAATTTCTCAACAAAAAATAAAGCGGTAAGCTAAGTAGCACCATTGCCATTAGATGCCAAATAAACCAGAGCTGTGGAGCCACAGGCGTAAAATAGATGTACCTGAAGAGCATGAGAAAGGAATCTAGATCTAATCCGGCATCGGGGAACGCCACAGCCCCTTTAAAAAAATCAACCTCTAGAAACAACCTTGACAAAACATAAGCAATTAGAGTCCAAAGTACAAACGGTAACGCTAAGGTTCTTACTCGCTTCCCAAGCTTATTGACGTAAGCGCCGACACCAAACTTTTCAACGCCGAAGAAAAATAAATAGCCGCTAATTACGAAGAACAAAGGAATGCAAAATCGCGCTACGCCATTAGCGACAAAATATTGAACAAAACTACTTAGCGCAATAGGGCCTTCGATGATACTGCCTGGAAGCTGCATAGTGGGCGCGGCGGTATTTGCATGCAGAAATACCACGGCTATCATAGCCAGTAGACTGAGAATTTTTATTTTTTGACTGAGCACCTGATTCATTCAAATCATCCGTATAGAATTACAAAAAAATAGGCGGCAACACTGTAAAAGCCAAACACTGCCACATCAAACTCCCGAAAAAAGTAACAACACACGGTAAGTACGTGTAGATATGACCACATTTTGAGCAGATTAATGTCAGCGCAGCACAAAGTCGCCATATATATATGATTAACACCCCGATTATACTGACCAAATGCATTTCAAACAGAGCCTCCACAGAAGACTTCAATTCTATAAAAATAGCAATGGCATCTAAGCACTACAACAAACACCAAGCCCCCCCCTGTTGTCGCCGGTGTTGTGCAAATACCAGTATGGCAAAAGCTAAACACCTATGCCTGCGACCAGCAGCGAGGGCGCGAAGGAAATACCAATATCACATTCCGCATAACCCCTTAGTTTAAGTAGGTATGATCAACACTTTCGAACGATTCAACTGAGTGTACGCAATGTATTTCAACTGATACTGACGATGCCCCAACTATGAGGGAATATTCTCGCCTAGAGCGTCGACCATAGATCAAAATTTCGTTACTATACCCGCAGACACGTTCAGCGCGATATAACTTATGCTACGTTCGTGAAAGCAGGAACCTCGGAATACTGGTAGCGGAACCACGACTATGGTCAGTAAATTCAGCATTATCCACGGTAATAATAATGCGGCAGCAGCGGAGTGGCCCAGCCCCACATTTCCGTTCATAGAAGCCATACAAACTTCCGCCCCAGCACCCCAAGACCAAGCAAGTTATCACCTCCTCCCTATAAAAGGAGCCTATGATAACAGCCAGCTCATAGCAGCGCTCGCGACGCTAGCCTATCGCTACACCGCCCAAGCCAAGTTTGCACTGGCATTTAACTGTATTGAAAAACATAATTCAATGCGTTCGGCCAATATTCAATGTGAAGTCGATTGCAACGAAACACTACATTCTATTGCGCAAACTATTGCACAAAAAAGCAAAAACACACCTGCGCTCAATGAGAAAACTCAAGGCGCTCAATCTGCGCTCGGATTTCTTTCAATAACAAACAGCTTGGCGCAAGAAATTCAAAGCGACACTTCGACCACAAATAGTTATATTACTCGGTCTTTAAACAAAACACTTTACCTAAATCAACCAATTCCACTATGTGTGGTTCATGTAAATGACGARTTAAGCTTACTCGCCTTAAATAAACACACTTTCGAAATCAATGCTGCCCGACAAATYCACGAACACATTGAAAAAATACTGAYTTTTTTTATAAAAGACGAGGCGCTCCAGGCAATATCTCACTTACCAATTCTTAGTGCTCAACAAATTGAAATATTCGAAACACAATGGCAAGGCCATGCCGTCTCGTTTGAGCAGATGCATATCTACCAGCATATCGAATTGCATAGCCAAAACACACCCGACGCAATTGCTCTCGAGTTCAAAACACTGCAACTAAGCTATAACGAACTCAACAAAAAGACCAATCAGCTCGCCCGCCACCTGCTTGCGCAATCTTTAGGCCGAGGAGATCATGTCGCCGTATTACTAGACCCCTCGGTAGAGATTATCATCACCTTAATCGCACTATGGAAAATAGGCGCTGTTTACGTCCCAGTTGACCCGATATTTCCACAGAAACGTATTGACGATATTCTCGAAGAGGTTGCCCCCAATATAATACTGGTGCACCAAAACGGGCGTAACAACATCGCCTCACACTACAAGCAGCTTGCACTCGCTTTTGATGACGAGAAACTCAATCAATATGATACAAGCAACCTCGACCTCGACATTAGCGTTAATGACGCATCGCATATTTACTTTACTTCGGGCACCACAGGAAAGCCGAAGGGTATTGTTGCCACACACCTAAATTTAAACCACTACTTAAAAGTAGCCAAAGAGCAATATAAGTTTGACCAAAGTGACCGGCGCCTCGCTTGCGCCCGATTCACCTTTAGTATCAGTATGTTCGAATTAGCCTCCCCCTTACTCGCCGGAGGCACCTTAAGGCTAATACCGCGTGAGGATTTACTCCAGCTCGACGTACTAGTTAAACATCTTCAGTGGGCTAACAGCTTTTTAATAGGGCCCAGCCTATTAAAAAGACTACTGCCCTATATCCAGTCTAACTTCGACACCCTTGAGCCCTTCGAACACGTCAAACACAGCTCCACCGGTGGCGATATGGTACCTCCCGATTTACTGGAGTCACTCAAGACCGTCTTCCCAAAGGCCGAAATTTACGTCATTTACGGCTCAAGTGAAATCAGCTGTATGGGCTGCGCCTACCTCGTCCCCCGAGACCGACATATCAGCAAGACCTTGGTCGGTAAACCCCACGCCAACACCCTACTGCGCATTGAAGACATGCATGGCAACCTTGTGCCGCCCGGGGTAAAAGGTAGGCTAGCATTTGGCGGCGACGGCATAGTTCGCGGCTACCTTAACCTTGAAGAGCTCACCAAAGAGAAGTTCTTCAATCTCAATAAGCAGCGCTATTATCGCATTGGCGACGTTGGTCGTTATGACTTTGATGGTAATGTTGAACTGCTTGGGCGTGAAGATTTTCAGATCAAAATACGCGGAATCCGCATTGAACTTGCGGAGGTGGATCACTTCCTCCGCAAAATCCCGCTCGTCGAAGACGCGATTAGCAATAGCGTCATCGCAAACGATGGCGAGCCCATGATCGTGGGCTATTTGGTAGCGGCTGAAGGCAAACAACTTAATCTCAGCGAGATATACACGTTTTTAAGTCAGCACCTTCCAGACTTTATGATTCCACTACGCTTTGTTGTCATGGATGCTTTGCCGGTTAACCTCAATAACAAGCTTGATCGTGGCACCCTGCCTAAACCAAGCAAAGAAAACACGCTAAGCGATAGCAGCGGCTCAAAAGATAGCTACAGTCCTCCGGAAACAGACCTACAACGGCAGCTCATTAACACTTGGCAAGAAGCACTTGAAATTCAAATACCCATCAGCATAGACAGTACCTTTTACGAGCTCGGCGGTCATTCTTTATTAGCACTGAAGATCATACAAAAAACGGAAATCGAAACGGGTAAACACCTCCCCTTTGATACCTTTATTCACTCCCCGACCATACGTAAAATGGCGGACATTCTATCCCAAGATAAGCAAGCTGAAGCCAGCGGCGCTATCATATTAAAGCACGGCCAAACACTACCATTACATTGCCTTTATGGCGTACTCCTGTATCAACCGCTAGCGTTAAGCCTCTCGGATGCGCAATCGGTCGTTGCGAACTATGTGGACGAAGAAACCCAAGTACTCACCGAACGAGAAGACCAAGACTCAAGCGCCTTATATTCTTCCATGGAAAATATTGTCGATAAGTACTACCAATTAATGCTGCTCACACAAGCGCAGGGCCCCTATTACCTGGCCGGATTATCATTTGGCGGGATCGTAGCATTAGAAGTCGCACGAAAACTAAAGGAAAATGGGCATCAAGTCCCGCTAGTGACACTTATAGACAGCTGGCACCCAAGCCTCAATATGCGCCAACCGGCATATAAACGACTATTCGCTCACCTAGGGCAATTTATACGAGCACCAAAGCAGTATTCTCTAGATAAATTTCAAAAACTCCGCGAACGCCTACAGACAAGCCCACCAAAGAGCAAAGCTACAGCAATGCAAGATGATGATTTGCTCGACGTCAACGATATTCGCTCACGCGCACGCACGGAAGTATTAAAGCAGTTCGATCCACAGCCCTACGACGGTAAAGTCATTATTTATCGTGCCCTAGATAAAGGCCCGTTTCTACCTAACGATGCTACCCTTGGCTGGTCAGAGACCCTATCCGACCTAGAAGTCGTGGACATCAACTGCGATCATCTCGGTATATTGGAGCCGCCGCATGTAACAATACTTGCCAAGCATTTAGAACAATACCTGCCAAAAATACCACTGCTCTAAACGCCGCTGCAGCTTAACCGATCAGCGTCATTTACATCGCAGCAAGACTGACCTAGACTACGTTACACAAGTGAACTTTATACCTCGCGCCCCGAAGCTTAGATAAACACTGAAAAGAGACCGTATCCTGTTGAATGTCTTATTGATTGAAGATCATGTTCTATTTCGAGAAGGCGTCACCTTAATCTTGGAGCGCCTCGCTGATGATATCCACATATTGTGCAGCGGCAGCGCTGAAGGTGGCTTAGAACAAGCAAGAGCGAATCCAGATCTTCAACTAGTACTACTCGATTACAACCTGCCAAACAGTAACGGTATCGATTGTTTACACCAACTACTGAAATTATTGCCGAACACCCCCTTGGTGATGCTTTCAGCAGAAAACAACAGCGGCTTAATCCAACGCGCACTCAAAATGGGAGCCAAAGGGTTTATCACCAAAAACTCCTCCTCGAAGATTATGCTCAGCGCCATAAAGCTTGTACTTTCAGGAGGGGTTTACATTCCCCCTGCCGCACTCGAAAATAATGATTCTCCAATATCAGGCAGCGCACCTAAAGACCAAGTCTCTCAAGCAAGCGCCACGCCCAATCGTGAAGCAAGCTCCGAGTTGAATGCCCGCGGCAATAGCAACTATCAACTCACAGGACGCCAAAGAGAGGTATTAGCTGAAATGGCAAAAGGTCTCTCTAACAAAGAAATTGCACAAATACTTAACATGTCGCCAAGTACCGTTAAGGTTCATGTTGCCGCAATATTACGTGAGTTTGAGGTTAAGAACCGCACACAAGCGGTAAACTTCGCGAGAGAAAAGCGCATCACTGAATGCTAGAAGCTAGAAAGCCTTAAATACCCACGCGCTCACAAATCATATTTTTCAGCTTGGAAATATCCACAGGCTTTATCATCACATCATAGCCAAAACACTTAATCTCTTGCTGGATTTCGACCGTGGTATTCGCCGTTATGATCACAGCAGGGAGCTTGGTATTGACCGCCTGTCGCGCAACACTTACGACTTGATTCCCTGTTGTATCACCCTCCAACTGATAGTCCGAAATAATTATGTCCGGCGCCGGGTAATTCCCTGCAGCCAAATAATTTGTAATGGCACTAAGGCTACTAAACGCTGCGACATTTGCACCCCAAGCCTGCAGTGCCTCCTGTAAGGCTTTACGGATATCATCGTCATCATCCACCAGCAAAATACTGGCTTTATAAGCCCGCTCAAGTGGCACCACCCCACCAGCAGAATCAACAGCAGATGATGCCGTTATAGGAGACGAGGGGGAGCAAGCTATCTCAGGGTTAGCCCGAGCAAGCACCGGAGCAAAGCTTTCACGCGTGGACTCAATACATGATGCCGGGATGGTGATACGAAAACAACTCCCACGCCCATAAGTGGAATGAACACTCAACTGATAGCCGAGCATCTGAATAAACTGATTCACAATCGCAAGACCTAAACCATAGCCGCTTTTTTTGCCCTCACCGGGTTTCTCTTCAATACGTTCAAATTTTTTAAAAATGGATTTCTGTTTTTCTGCAGGAATACCGCGCCCGGTATCCCACACATCAATCAGCAAAGCTTCACGGTGCCAACGGACGGCCAACAAAACGCCGCCATCGTCGGTATAATTAATCGCATTACTTAATAGATTACGTATAATTCGTTCTAAAATACCCGGCACAGAAAGTATGGTAATGTCACGATTACACACACGAAAATCGAGTGCCTTTTTCGTCGCCATTGCCTGAAACTCCACGTAGAGCTTATTAATCAGTGCTTTTATACTCACAGACTGCAGCTCTTTTTCTTCCGCCAATTGCTCCGCTTTTGAAACGTCAAGAACCTCATCAAACAGCTCATTTAGATTCGTCATAGATTGCTGAATCTTATTAATTATTTTCTCACGCTTATTCGGATCCTTTTGATATCCCAAAGCATCAACAAAAATAGATAGCGCCTGCAAAGGTTGGCGGAGGTCATGGGCAGCGCCACCGATCATCTCTTTAATTTGTTGATTTCGCCCTTCCAATTCAACAGCCACAATTTCCGCTTGCGCACTTTTTACGGCAACATCGTCATACAGCATCTGTAAATCTTTATTGCTGCTGTCGATAAGTTCCAACATCTGATTAAAATTTGTTACCAATACACCAAGTTCGTCGTTACCAAGAACCTCGGCACGCAAACTAAGGTCGTTATTTTTTTGGACATTTCGCATCACCCCAGACAAGCGTGAAATAGGCATGGCTATCGAGCGTTGCATACGATTGGACATTACATAAGCCACAACAAAAGCCAGTGCAAACATACCAATGCCAATGTAAATCCAAGCCTTAGTACGCTCCGATATAGGCGACAAGTCCGAGCGAACCACCAGAAATCCAAGCTCGCGAGATTTATTGGACATTGGCTCAATAATAATAAGTGACTTGGCCGTATAACCTTGCTGCATATCCTCCATTTTTGGGGCACATCCAATGCCGGACGCACGATTGCGAATGTACGCTGAAAACAAAGATCGATCGGCATTATAAATACACGCAGACTGAATACTGTTACGAATGGATAAATTACTTAGGTTCTGCGCGGCATTACGCACATCTTGAAAAGCCAGTGCCACCGAGCTGCGCTTGGCAGTGATTTTTGCCAATGTGAGTATTTCTTCATATAAATAGTCTTTTGCGGTACTGCGATCAAAGCTAATAAACTGCACGACCGCTATCAGCATTGCGCTCCCCATCCCGGTGAGGATCGTGACGATTATTTTTCGCCGAATTGGAAGGTCTTTAAATTTAATCACGAGATTCCTTAGTATTACGTTTAATAACTCTAGCTAACGAGAGTAAATCGGAATCCAAGAATAGGCCATTCGCCATAGCATTACTGATATTCACATCAAATTCGAGTTTGTCTTGTGTGCGCATGATATTCACCACACCACCATTATCAGAAAAGCCCTCTTGCTCACCGAGACTCAATACGTAAACAAATTTAATTTGATCCCAAAAGGTGGGTAGCTCAGCACGACGATCATCACCGACATACAAAATGTGGCAGCCCATCGCAACATCCCCTAGCGCCTTGCTGATGATAAAGGTTAATGCTCGTTCGCCAATTAAGCTACCGGAGAAAGACAGCAAATAGGACGAGAACGGCACATCCCCATACAAACAAATTTTCATTGACGAAGATGGCGTCTCGAAGGCATCGTCCGGCCATTCAACGTAATTAATAAAGTTATAAATAAATTGCGCACGAACTTGATGCCTGACTTCACTAGACGCGGCAAAAACAGGGCTTATAAAAGATAATAATAATAGTACGAACAACAAAAACCTTAGCTGCGCTAAACGCACAACACCACGTGAATTCAGCCCGAAAGGCGTATTTATGCTATTCATCATTGCCCTACCTCAACCTTGGGTGGCAACTCACCACCGATGGTCCATTTATAAAGAAATGACTGTAGTGCCGCATCCACCTTGCAACGCTTAACACGATTTTCCCCGGCACTATCGCAATCACCAAAGACGCTTTTAAAGGTAGTGCCCACTGTATTCACCTGAGGCTCAATTGTTATCGAGTTGGCAATTGCACTGCTCTCAGTCTCAATTGTTTGTTGGCTAACTTGAGATATATCCTCTCTGGAATCAGCACTGAAAAAGGGGATATCGCCAGCATCACCGGGCAAGATACTCATTCGACGGCCAATCCCTGCAAAATACGGCGTAATAGATGAGCTAACTTCAGCCCCTAGGAATAACTCTCCAAGCAAGGCATCACCCGCACTATTAAACGCATTGAGAGTACTGCCATTATTAACCGAGAGTGCCACAAGGCTCGCCGCTGTTGACTCGGTACCGCCCAAGGCATTAATTACAACATCGCCTCCTTGAGCCGTAATAGTAGCTGAAAAACCGTTGTCGTCGCCTAAACGAATACGTCGCTCTAACGCACTGTTATCACCTAAATTCAACCAAATACTGGTTTGACTGACATTGCCGTCAATGCCCTCGCCTAAGCCACCAGCAAGATTAGGCTCAAATGTATTAGTAGATAACACCGTGACATCGTTACTGCTTGCAAGGGTGATATCGCCCGCACGTGCTTGCAATGATATTAAACCTGAGCGAACGCCATCATCGCTATTATCCTGGGCACTCACATTTGCGTTAATATTTAAATCGCCATTGACGACGTCGACATGAATATCCCCGTTATCCATCACAATGGCAGCTGCATCGTTATTTAAATCTGCAAGCTCAAGCGTTTGCTCTGCTGTCACATTCAGGTTATTCCCGGTAATATGCGCATCTAAAATACCACCGCCAGATATAAGGTTAACGGCATCAGCTGGCGCTGAGATATTTAATTCTAAGGCGGATGCGGTAATATTAATCGTGCGGTCATCAGAAACAGTGTTAGAAGTGATGTCAGAAGCCGAAATTCGTATCGTATTCTCAGTATTTAAACCACTTGCAGGAATCGTCAGAATACCCACTTGTAAATCTAAACTTGCTGAACCAAGGCTCAATTGCCTCAGGGTTAAATCATCCTGCTCGACAATAATCACCTCACTAGTATTACTATTACCATGCACAATACCCAAGCTCGCAAGACGAGTGTTTAAACCTTGAATACCCGACTCTGCTGCCAGCTGCGCACCACCATTTGCAATGTCGACATCAAGCGCAAAACCAGCACCATCCCCTGCACCTGAACTCGCTCCAAAAATAGCGCCACCGGCACTTACCCTAAGGGCGTCGTCTGCGGTATTGGTACTAATCAACCCGCTTAGCTGTACGTTACCTTGATCCGCTCGGATGTCGATCTGCCCATCGCCTGCATGGACAATTACACCGGTATTAATCGTAACATTCTGCCCCGCAACTAACTGTATATCAGTGCTATTATCCACGGCCTCAAAGGTATCTCGAATATTCACCCCGATGACGAGATCATTCCCGGCCTCTAAGCGCAATTGACTATCGATCGCCTCGCTCAGTTCAATATCTGAGGATGCTAAGACCAAATTGCCTTGGGCTTGAATTAATACATTCCCGCCGCCGCCCATAATTCCGGAATCAACAATCAAATCACCCGAATCGTTAACATTTAAAGCATTGCTCCCGAAACTGTTAAACGAAAAGTTATCTAAGTCAGTATTCAAAGTTAAATCGCCGCCATCAAGGCTGCTGGCTAAGCTAAAACGGCTAGCATTAATAGAGACGCTTCTATCGAGTACATCATGAATATCGGCAGCGGTAATTTGGAGACTTCCCGGCAATGTTAAGCCCTCTACGGGTAGGATTAACTCGCCAGTGACATTGAGCACCACATCCCCCATCGAATTTAAACTGAGTACTGCTAGGTTATCCGCTTCATCAATCGTTACTCTCGTTGCGGCACCGTTATTTAAGCTCAGCTGATTAATCGCACTTTGCACGACTAAGTCATTGGTAGGCTGGGCTTGTGACAAACTCAGACTATTGGCAAACACCTGAATCACGTTATCACTATCTTGAATTTGCCCGGCCACCAAAGTGACGTCACCCAAAGCAGCCAAACCGCTGTTGGGTAGTTGTAAAACATCACTGCCGTTATTCGCTAAGGTCACATCGCCGCCGAAGGTGTGAAATTCATCGGTCAAGCTTAAAACGCCTGCCCCATCCACCCGGAAATCTCCCAACACCGAAGCACCTTCAATTTGTAATGCTTGATTAAGCGCTTGATGGAGCGTCGCAACACCTGCGGAGCTGATATTTAATGATGCAATGTCCACTTCGATATCGTTAACACTGCCTGCTTCTATATTCAAACCACCTATCGAGTTTGTAATATCACGCTGCGTATCACCAGCATCGTTTAGTGCTCCGGCAATATTTAATGTTATCGCATCTGAAGCGATATTCTCAGTGCTTAAGCCGGAAACACTGGCGTCACCACTAACGACTATATCAATACGCCCAGTACCAGCATTGATAGACGCATCCGCTGCCATAATAAAGTCATCACCTGCAACCAGCCGAATGTTTGGCGCCTCGGCACTACTCGGGTCAGAATCCAAGATCGCGCCAGTATTCGAGAACACAATGTCGCCGTCAGCCGTTAAACTTAACTGCGCACCATTAGCAGCGCCATTAAAATCGATCGGGCTATTCACCTCGATATTACCGCTGCCACCATCACCTGCGGCAGTATCGATACTGATATTGCTACCCGTTGCCAAAACGGCTTGAATACTGGCTGGTGCAAGTACTGCCTCGCCATTTGCTAATTGCGGATTCCAACGAGCGGTGTTATCAATTGGCGCATCAAAATCGTTGTCGGCGCCTATACCTTCAATATCTTCAATCCGAATATCTATCGGATCGATATAAACCAAGCCCGCTTGCCCCTGCGCGGCACTTGCATCGGCATGACCGGAAAACTCCAAAGTATCCCGCCCGGAGACTTCAATAAAGCCACCATCGCCACCTATATCACCTGCTCGCGCACTAATACTCGCACCAGTGCGAAATAAAACCGTATCTTCCGAGATGACGACAATACGGCCGCCATCGCCCTGCTCATACGCATCAGCAGACATGACACTTTCGGAATCCAGTACAAGCGTATCTTGCGCATTAATTAAGATACCGCCACCACGCTCACCATCCACACTGAGCACCGCATTAACAGCAACACGATTCGCCTCAATATGAATAGATCCGCCCGCTTGAGCCCCCTCTGCCTGCGCACCGAGTGAACCATCGACAAGTACATCAGCATTACCACTCAAATAGACCTCACCGCCTTCACCGGATAAATACTGCGCTCTTACCATGCCCTGATGTTCAATCACCGTCGAATACAGGGCGTTCTCCGCATTCGCGTGAAGGGTGACACGACCCGCATCGAGCCTGCCATAATTTTGTATCAATGCATTGGCTATTGGTGCCTCGACCGCAATGGCGATTGGGCTATCCCCGTCTTGCAAATAAAGATATTCCGGTACAACAACTTGATCACCAGCAATAAAACTTATCTCTCCGTCAGGTGCATGCGCTTGCCCTTCATGCACTATCTGGGGCGCGATGAAAACAATTCGCCCTTGATCTGAGGTGTTAATTTGCCCTTGAGCAATAATATCGCCAGTGTTGCCGCTAGCAGATGAACCCTGTTGAAAGCGGTAATTCCCCGCTATAAATTGCTCATCGGGCAGATCCAAGCTTGAAACAACTAAACCGCCTACATTCACTCGACTGCCTTGACTAAATAGCACCCCAGCCTGATTCACGATAAATACTTCACCGTTCGCATTAATGCTTCCGTAAATCTCCGACAACTGATCTCCCACCACTCGATTTAATATCGCTGACTGACTATCAGGTTGATAAATATTGAGGATTTCGTCAGCGGCGAGCGAGAATCGATCGTACTCAATTACTGCCCGATCGCTATACTGATGAATTTCAGTGACAGTACTGTTAGGTCTATTGATTTGCGCCTCCCCGATCACCACATTGGCGCCCTGAAGATCCCCGTAAGCGGGAACAACAGAAAATATGCCCGTCAATAACAGTAAAAAAGAGAGCATCAGCGGTAAAAAAGAGAATTTGACAAGATGACGAGTCCAGTAAGCCGATAATTGCATATCAGTGCCACCTCAGTTCGAATAACCATTGATTGCTCTGCGCATCATTAGACAGAGAAGTCGAGAGATGCCTCGCGTAACTAAGCGAGGCCGAAAAATCCTGTATTTTGGCATGTATCCCAACACCATAGCCCTCCAGTCGCCGACGGCTCCGACTGCGCTCAGTAACAAGATTGGGCACACCCGAATCATCATCGTTAGACTCTTGCCTCACTATTTCAGTATAGCTATCGCCACGTGCATGGTCGTAAAACAGATAAGGTAATAGTTTAATATTAGGTTTTTTTAAACCATCAAAAATATGATTAAATCCTAAATTTAGGCTGCTAATCACCCCTGAATCGGCAGAGAAAGCGCCGCTTTTAAATGCACGAACCGCGTAATACCCCGACAAACCAATCGACTCCAAACCAGGTAAAGGCTCATCCGCATATTGCCCTCGTATCGTTAACGAGGGCGCAAAGGCAAACTGTGCACGACTAAAAGACGGGTAACTTAAGTTAAAGTGATATTCAGTCTTATTAAATGGCCGCTCAACACCATTCGTTAATGTCGACTCATATTTACCGTCCACATAGTCAAACCCGGCAGCCATTAACCATCGAGAGCGCCCAATACGACGTCGCCACGAGAGCCCCGCGACATTAGCAACACTACGCTCCAAGGTATCTAGGCTTGCACTAAAATCACTCTCCAAATTGCTATCTTTTTGATAGTGAGCAACATTAATATTTTGGCGATTATTCGGGTTATGGTTTAAATAGTATTTAAAGTCGGCACGGTAAGTGTTCGCCTTGCCGCTAAGATCTAAGCGACTAAACTCCTTCCCAAGCTCATACTGACTATCGCCTGCTGATAGCCGAACACTGGCATTTAGATGATCCAAGTTCCATTGATAACTCGCATGAGAAAATCGTGAATTTTGGCCATCAAGCGTCTGAAATAAGACCACGTTAAGCGCGTCAAACCCAGCTAAAAGATGATGGAGACGAAAGTCCCCAACTAAGCGATGCTGTCCACTGATCTCACCGCCGTAATTATCAACACCCAGCCCCCACCATGAAGATTGCCGTGATTGCACGCGAATATTCAAGCGCATATCCCCCGGGAGCTTACCGCGAGAAAAATAGGAGAAAATCTTAACGCCAGCCTGTGCACGCAGTGCAAATATTTTCTGCTCCACCTGTGGTGAATATAAGGCTCGATGTCGCAAAAATTCAAAGGGCTGACTAAACACCTCATCGGAGATGTCAGTATTATTAATGATATTGACATCCGCTAATGTCGCATCCACACAGCGAAGCTTAACAATACCGTCAACCACCTGCTGCTCAGGTAGGTAAACCGTGTGAAATTTGAAGCCTTGCTGGCGAACATATAAGGTCAATGCTTCTGCAATTTGATGGAGCTGGTCAACACTCAACAAGTCTCCATGCCTCAAGCGCTCCTTATGCGCCAATTGCATCAGCTTTCTTTGCGACAATTTGCGCTTCTTAATATACCCCAAGCCATCCGTGTCAAAGCCGTTAATGGAGAAATCCCGAACAATCAAACTTCGAACCGACGCCTGCTCACTAAAGCCGTCACCGATCATATCCGCAGCCAAAGCCTGCCCCACACACACAAACAAGACAAACATCGGCCATACCAGCATCCGCTTTACTAGAGAGGCGGGCAGTTGATTCAAGCCAGCAAAAACGAAAGGTGCACGCACAAGTTCAATTCGGCTCATAGCAAACCACCAAATATAGAACACCCATGCATTCGAACATACAACGTGCCTCACAACGAAATATTGCTAAAAGCATAGACCAATATGCACTAAGCAGAGCTGAATCATAATGATTTTTTATTTAAAAATATGCGGCAGCTCAACAAATGGCCTAAGCCTTCATGGTAATACCCATGTGCCGCAAAATTCAGTAATATTCTCAAACAGTCTGCCGTAATAGCACAAAGTTTTAAAAAGAAGAAGCAGATCACACAGCTACAGATAAAACATATAAAGCGGAGAATATACCCAAGAGGCTCAATATTATGACAATAAAAAATACAAGTACACACGACAACGAGCCACTTGATGAACAGCCACACAAAGGGCAGCTACACAGCGCTACGGACGAGCAACAATTTGACCAATTAATCTATACCAATACCAGCTTAATCCGAAAAAACTCGTCATTGAAACTCGCATTAGAAGAGCATCGACGTAGTTTAGAAAGTTTGGTGCTCAGTAACGAGCAACTCCAGCACGGACAGACACAGACCCGCCTCGATTTGCAACGAGAGCGACAAAACAACCAACGACTAAAAAAACAAATAGCTCAACTGCGCAAAAGCGTGAGCGAAATACACGTCACACAACAGCTGAACATGACTCACCGCTCCCAAGAAACCAACGATAGCCACTGGAACCAAAGCCAAGACCCGGCCACAGCCACAAGCTTTAGTCAGTTTGTATTCAGAACCTTGCGACAACAAACCTTGCGTTTATTGGGTAAGCCCATTTAAGGCACTTGCTCCGTCACCAACCGCCATTACATGAACGCCATTGCGCCCACGATTTTTCACCATGTATAACGCAGTGTCGGCAAGCTTCATCAGTTGCTCAATATCAGGGCATTGACCAGAGAGTGCAGCGCCAATACTAGCGCTCGGTTTGATGGAGATATCATTGATATTCAGAGGCTCGTTGAGCTTACCGAGCAAGCGTTCAAGATAGGTTTTAGCCGCCGGGGCGGAAGTAATACCATTGACGATCATTGTAAATTCATCGCCGCCTAAGCGCGAGGTAACATCCGTATCGCGGGCAACATGCTTAATCCTCACCGCCACCTCTCGCAGCAACTCATCGCCAACATGATGTCCGTGGGTATCATTGACCTGTTTGAAAAAGTCTAAATCAATGTACACCAAAGTGAAACCTAAGCCCTTGTGTACCTGCCGACTATAGGCATTTTCCAACTGCTCTAAAAAGTACCGCCGATTATATAAGCCTGTTAGCTCATCACAGAAGGCCATCTCTTTAAGTTGTTTCTGATTATCGTGCAATTGGTCGAGCAAACTATTAAATGCAGAAACCATGCCTCCGGGCGTCTCCTCCACATCATGGGCACGAATACTCAGATCCTGCTCCAGCACAATATGACGTGCTACTGCCGCTAATTGCTCAACATTAGAAGTACCCGGCACCCCCACTTTCTTGCGAGCGGCCTTGAGTAAAGCCTCTTTGTCTAATGCGCCTTCGGGAATAAAAGTCTCACCCGCAAGGATTTGCTCAACGGCGTGATTAATCTCATGGGATTTCATGCGTTTAAAGATATAACCATCAGCGCCAGAGTTAATGCACTGCAGAATAATATCGGGCTGAATGTCCGCCGACAGCATCGCAATCCGCAAGTCTGGGTACCGAGCGCGTAAGCGCAGTAGTACATCAACACCTAAGCCATCATCAAGATTATAATCAAGTAATACTAAAGCGATCTCAGGGTGATTTTTTACCGCCTCAATCGCTTCGTTTCCGGACTCCGCATGATAGATCTCTTCAACCTCAGAGATCTGCATAATCAGCATTTCCAAGGCTTCGCGGTATAAACTGTGATCATCAACAAGCAGTACATTCATGGAGTAACAAAACGGTCAAATAGTGGAGGTAACCATGTGGTCAAACTTACGGACAAACCTATGGCCAAGTCTATAACTACAAGCATAGTCGCATTTGCACTTAGCCTGCTCGTTATTCCATTTTTTACCCCACAGGTTTAACGTTTTTTGACGTCTTCAGCCGTAATCAGTGAATCCATCAAGTTATCCAGCCGCTTACGGTGTAACTTAATTTCTCCATTACTATAAGCAGTGGAGGCTTTGTGGCTTTGTTGGTACTTTTGTACCAACTCCAAAATCTTGCTCGCAAGCTCTGCCGTTTCAGTATTATTTTTGCGCTTACCCTCTCGGGCCACCAACACCTGCAAAGAAGCCACAACGACTGCTTAGCTGCCCAGGGCGCGAGCTTAAATAACCGGGCAATATCATTTAGCATTTCGGCATTCTGATCAAAAACTTTTTTGGCGTAACCGGCGGCGCCAGTGACGCCGCTACCAACATTTTTACCGAAGGCCTCAGCCGTTTCTTTGAATATCTCATTCATAACACCTCCGTCACATTTTTTATTTAACGTAATAAGCATCAGTTTAACTCATGCTGCAACTGCAGGTATGGCACCCAAAACAACAATACGAGTAGATTGCTTAATTTAAGCCCTCCCACGCCCTATTATTAGCATATTAACTTGTTATCGCCATGTTAAAATTTTGACAAAATACCCCTTCAATCAAGAGGCGCCTTGCATGAGCAATAGTTTAGAAAACCAACCCAAGACGATATCAAGATTAGATGGATCGATCTGCCGCTGGCATGATCTGCGTAAGTCACTATTATTTGCCGAGTTATCTAAGATCGCATATTGCGGCCCCGAACAGGCCCTAGAACTCATCCAAGAAATCGGCTTTACCCACTCGGAATTTATAGAGGCGGATGGCGCTCAAGCTTACATATTCTCTAACAATACTGACTGCGTACTCGCCTTTCGGGGAACCGAGCCTCAGCAATGGAACGATATCCGTGCCGATATCCGTGCATGGCCTGTAATCGCAGAAACCGTAGGCCGTGTACACCGGGGGTTTAAACAAGAAATTGATGACCTTTGGCCTATGCTAGAAAACAAACTCTTAAGTAACAAAAAAGAACTCTGGCTATGCGGCCACTCCTTAGGCGCCGCAATGGCAACCATCTGTTCAAGTCGCTGCGCCTTTTCCGAAATCAACAGTGAAACACTTGAGTTATTTACCTACGGCAGCCCACGAGTTGGCACCAAAAAATATGTAAATCATTGCTCTATTGCTTACAAACGCTGGGTGAACAACAATGACATCGTGGCGCGCTCGCCGCCGACCTGGCTCGGGTATCGCCATATGGGAAGCGAAATATACTTAAATGCTTACGGCAAGGTACGCAAGATGACGGCGCTACAGCGCACCAAAGATAGGATGCGCGGCCTTATAATGGGGCTAAAGAAAGGGAGTATTGACTATTTCAGCGACCATTCAATCAATGCTTATATCGAGAATATTCATCAAGCGTACCTAGAATCACTCGAGACCAGTACCGACATTAACGCCGATGCGCATGCTGATTCTGACGGTAAGATAGCTTAGAGGCGTAGATATCACTGCTGGATGCACTGATTAGAAACATTGACTAGCTACAGTGATTAGATACAACAACTAGTTTTACGCTCTTCGTAAAACTAGTTGGCAAGTACTAACTGATGGCGCTCCCTGTTGTTGTTTTTAGATCCACGGATGCATTAGTAATTGTTGTATTTTTTGAAGCTCCAGATTGTTCTTCTTTTATCCTAGCCAATTGATCCTAGCCAACCTTTTGTATAATTTTTTTCGGTTTGACTCTCTTTTGGCAGTTCGTGTACCGAACATTAATAGTTTTTATTTGCATTAGTTAGCAGCCGCCGTCACACAGTTGTGTAACAGGGCTGGTATCTATTCTGATCGCAAATAAGCACCCTGTCGTAAGGCTTACACCTGAAAACGTAAATCCGTAGGTATGAATACCGGTATTTTACCAAAAATGTACTTACTTTTACTTTTTGACCTAGCTTGATATATCAAAATTAAAATTGACGATCAAAAGTCAATCAAACTGATCGCACTGCGGGCAATATAGCAAACCTAACTCACACCCTTATAAAACAAGTATTCGCAGGTTTTATCGTTGAGCCCGCTAATAATATTTATTTATACCTATTATTGTACGAAAAATACCGAAAATCATACCTTACAGCCAAAAAATGGCTGCGCCTAACCCATACACTCTAAGTAAGCTTTCAGTAGGGGATTAAGCTGAAGGGGAGAGGCAAGCGCAGGGCGACTCGCCTCGCTTGCGGCGCTAACTTAAAGATTAACAGCCTCTGCGCCATCAGTGAGCGCTTGCTTACGGTATTTGCTCGGAGTCATGCCTTCCATCTTTTTAAACAGGCTATTAAAAGTCGCCTTATTTTGAAATCCGACCTCCAACATAATATTTAACACTGTGGCACCATTTTTATTCGCTTCCGTAAGCTTTTTCTTAGCCTCCTGTATGCGATAACGGTTCACATAAGCAAAAAAGTTACAGCTAAAACCAGCATTAATGAGGTTAGAAAGCGTGCGAGCATTCACATCCACCTTCTGTGCTAAACGCTCCAAGGTCAGCCGCGGGTCTAGATAGGGTTGCTCATCAAGCATGACGTCTTCGAGTTTAGCGAGTAACGCTTCGTTAACAGGGGGCTTTCTTCTGGGTTCCTGGACATTTTTTTCTGCAATCTTTTCAATATTACTACTCGCAAAATAGCCTTGCGAAAGCATAATGAAGACTCCGCCAAGAAAAAAGGCAAATAGGTAATTACTCACCAAACCAATCGAGTCTACGGGTAGTGTCATGCCCTGTGTCACATTGAAAACAACCCCAACCACAATCAATGACGATACAGACCAAAATGCCACAAACCCGCTACCGAGTACGGTTAACCAAGTCACGCTATTATGGTCGTAGGCATTACCTTTGTTACGCAGCGCTTCCAGGTACTTGCGCAACTCAAACATACACATCACACCAAAATATAAGCGCAATATTTCACGCCCCATTACCACGAACAAAATAAGTGCGGGCTCGTCACCGAGGTTATAGCCTTCGAGCATACCCACCTTTAACTCGGTTGAGGACGTGTGGTAGACCGTCACCTGATGTAAGAGGTAGATAACAAAAGGCATCAAGTAGCTGATATTTGCCCAATTAAATTGAAAATCCCGATAGAGTTTCGATTTAAAATACCAAAGTAAGAACGGCCCTTGAAACCAATAACCAAATTCAAAAACGTAAAACCAATTGGGTAGGTTATGGATAGCAAAATCGCGGAAAGAGGCTCCAAATAAAATCAGTGTGTCTAGCGGAGTAACGGCATTAAATAAGAAAAAACCAACAATAAAGACGCGGCTCAACCGTGTAGCTTTGGTCATACAAGCAAATAGCACAGCTAATAATAAACACTGATAGAAGCTAAGCAACAGAATGACATCGTGTAGATTAAATAAAACGGCACTCATACATAAGGACTCATTTGTGAACACTCACATGAACACTATTGTTATTATTTTTATTGTGGCTCAGCAAACCTTACGAATAACATTATGTGTGAAAAACACGTAAGCAGCATAGCGTGGCCAGAATCTTAGTCTAACATATGCACCTAGTCAGACAAGGATTTCTAATCATTTGTCGCCCTCACCCCAAGTTTAAACCATCCAAAAGATATGGTTATACTACTATTAGCAAGAGCTAACCCAGCGAGATCAACTACGAGCACCTGTCGCAAACACCCATCACCCTGCCGCCACGACAGGATCAAGGAGCCTATGCACGTTCCCCCAAACACGAACAAACCTTTGC
>NVXL01000189.1 GCA_002746115.1 Alteromonadaceae bacterium | reverse complement strand
TGAACCGCCCCGAATTAACACAAGAGCGTTTTATTGCCAACCCTTTTGCAACAGCAGAAGATAAAGCCAAAGGCTATACCCGCCTATATAAAACCGGCGATGTGGTGCGTTGGTTGCCGGATAATGATGGGCTCCAAGGGAAATTGGAGTATCTGGGGCGTAACGATATGCAGGTAAAAATTCGAGGTTACCGCATTGAACTTGGTGACATTGAAAGTGCATTGCTTGCACGCCCGGAAGTAAAACAAGCGTTAGTGATTGACTACCTTCAGAAGGTAAGTGTGCAACAGGACGATGACCGTGAGCCGTTGAGCCGCCGCAGTTTAGCGGCTTACCTCGTTGCCGATAAGGGCAGTGAACTGGATATAGCCTCACTACGTGACGACCTGAGTACACGAGTACCCGAATATATGGTGCCCGGCAGCTTTACCGTGATAGACGCCATGCCACTGACGCTTAATGGCAAACTGGATCGTAAAGCTTTGCCGGAACCCGAGCAGAGTACTACGGATAGCTATGTCGCACCACGTACGGAACGGGAACGTAAGCTCTGTCATGTTTGGCAAGCTGTTTTGGGACTTAAGCAGGTGGGTATTCACGACAACTTCTTCCGCCTCGGTGGCAACTCTATCAGCGCTGTGCAACTGACCGCCGTCAGCCGTCGTGAGTTGGATAGAGATATTCCGCTGGCACTCTTGTTTGAACAAAAAACCGTGGCCGGTTTGGCGAGTAAGCTGCATAGCCCGGCAGAAAAAGAAGTGATCCCCAAAACCGAGCTAACACATTATCCACTCTCGTTTGCTCAAGAGCGCCTGTGGTTTATCGAGCGTTATGAGCAAGGTAGCAGTGCTTACCATATTCCCTATCTTGTGTGTTTACATGACGATGCGGATATCGCTGTATTGGCGGCGGGGCTTAACCTTGTCATAGCGCGTCACCCCGTCCTTAACAGCCTATACTTGCAAGATGAACAGGACAACGCTTATCAGCAAGTGCGGGAACGTGATGTTGAAATACAATCACAGCGTTGTCTAAACGATAGCGAATGGCGAAGAGTCTTAGCCGCCGATATTGCCAAGCCTTTTGATTTAAGTGTTGAGCCCAGTATTCGCCTGCATCTTTATACCCTTAATAACACCCGTTACTTACTGATTTTATGTCACCACATCGCTTTCGATGGTTGGTCAAGCGAACTCTTTTTACAGGAACTGGCTCAAGTCTATGCCGATGGTGGTGATGCGGGTAATTTACCCGAGCTTGATATTAGCTACCGGGATTATGCCGTATGGCAGCGAACGGTTTTACAAGGGGATGTACTCGCCGATTTAGTGACTTATTGGCAGCAAAACTTAAAGGGTTATGAAGCCCTTGCGTTGCCGATAGACAACATTCGGCCAAAGACACAGGATTATCGTGGCAAGGATTATGCCTTTACTCTTGATCGCGTCCTTTCTGAGCAAATCCGAAGGTTTGCCAAAACGAATAACACCACGGTTTACAGTGTGCTGTTAAGTGGTTTTTATCTTACCTTAGGGGTCTTGTCTGGCCAACGCGATATTGTGATTGGCACCCCGTCAGACAATCGTCAACAGGCACAAACCCAATCGCTGATAGGTTTTTTTGTCAACTCACTGGTCTTAAGAGCCCAAATACCCACTCATGCCAATGTGGCAGACTGGATTGCGCAAGTACACGAGGGGGTGATGCAAGCGAAAATCCACCAGGAGCTGCCCTTTGAAAAGCTTGTGGATGCGCTGGATGTTGAGCGAGATCCGTCGCGCCATCCGCTGTTTCAAGTGATGTTTAGTGTGCAGTCTTTTGGTGAAGGGAATAGCGGTGAAGGGAATCTGCCTTTCGACCATGACGGTCCACTCAACGAAGAGCGGGGCCTATACAGCCCCGCGAAATTTGACCTGAGTCTGGTCTTAAATGATGGAAAGTCAATGGACTCAACGACCGCCATTCAGGGGAGCTTTAACTACGCCGTTAGTTTATTTAATGCGGCCACGATTACGCGCATGGCGACGATATATCAACGCGTTGTTCAGGCCTTGGTTCGTGTGCAAACGATTGCCGAGATCCCCTACCTAGGTGAGTCGGAACGGGATACCTTACTGCATGCCGGGAACGATACCGAAGCGCCTTACCCCCAAGATGCGACCTTGCATGAACTGTTTGAACAGCAGGTTGAACGGACACCGGACAAAATAGCTTTACAGTTTGACGATCAAACCCTGACTTACCGGGCTCTGAATGAACAAGCCAATCAGTTGGCTCATTCCATTCGCGAACACCTTCTATCCACAGGCGATACAGGTATTGAGGCTGAGCCCTTAATCGCCTTGTATTTAGACCGAAGCCCACAGATGGTGGTGAGTATTCTCGCGGTGCTAAAAGCCGGTGCGGCCTATGTACCCATCGCCACCGACTACCCCCAGGCGCGCGTGCTGTACATGCTGGAGGATACACGGGCCTCGTTGGTGCTCTCCGCTGAGCCGTCATTATCACAACTGCAGCCGTGGCTAACCGAGCTAAGCTGGCAGGTAAGCGTTTTATGTGTGAATAGCGTGTCGGACGGTGCCGATGACCCTATCCACAACCCCGACAACCCCCGCTGTGCCACCGATCTTGCGTACGTGCTTTATACTTCCGGTAGTACCGGCAAGCCCAAAGGTGTCTTAACGCCACATCGAGGTGTGGTGTCTTTAATTAAAAACAATGGCTTTGCCAAACTGTCAGCAGACGATACTTTTTTATATCTGTCGAATCCTAATTTTGATGCGGCGACATTTGAACTTTGGGGCGCGCTGTTACACGGCGCCACCTTGGTTGTGGCGGCGAGCTCTCAGAGCTTGGCGGCTGAGGATCTTCATGCACTGTTAACCCAGAAACATATTTCCGTATTATGGTTAACGCGTTCATTGTTTGACAATCTCTACCTTCAGCAGTCTACCCTATTTGCCTCGCTGCGCTACTTAATTGTGGGCGGAGAAGCGCTAACGCCAAGTTTGATTCGCCAGCTTATTGCGCAGAAAGAACGGCCCCAATACATACTTAACGGTTACGGCCCGACAGAAGGCACTACTTTTACCACGACCTATGCCTGTGATAATTTTGCGTCCGAACCCTACAACTCCGTGCCATTAGGTAAAGCGATTAATACACGAAAACTGTATGTACTGGATAACAACATGCAATTACTGCCCGTGGGAGCACACGGAGAGCTATATATTGGTGGTGCCGGTTTGGCGCGTGGTTATCTGAATCAGCCTGAGCTGACACAGGAGCGCTTTGTAGACAATCCCTTTGCTAGTGATGCGGATAAAGCGAAGGGGTATATACGTCTATATAAAACGGGTGATCGGGTGCGTTGGTTGCCGGATTCACAGGGGCATCCCGCGACGTTGGAATACCTTGGTCGCAACGACAGCCAAGTAAAAATTCGCGGGTTTCGTATTGAGTTAGGTGAGATTGAACGCGCCTTGCTTACGCGTTCGGATATCAAACAAGCCGTAGTGATTGACCGCGTGCAGCAAGGCAGTCGCAGCCTGGCGGCTTACCTTGTTTGCGAGCATGACACCGTTGACATGGCGTCTGTACGTGATGATCTGGCGTTGCGCCTACCCGAATATATGGTACCGAGTAGCTTTAGCCAAATGGCAGAAATACCGCTGACCATTAATGGCAAGCTAGATCGTAAAGCGCTGCCAGAGCCGCAATTGCTTGACAATGATCATTATGTGGCACCACGTAGTGAGTTGGAACTTAAGTTGTGTGAGGTTTGGCAGGAGGTCTTAGGCTTGGAACAGCTGGGGATAGAAGACAATTTTTTCCGCATCGGCGGTGATTCGATTCTTAGTATTCAATTGGTCTCCAAGTTACGCAAGGCCGGTTTTTCACTTCAGGTCAAGGATATTTTCGAGGCCTCGACCGTTGCCAAGTTGTCCACTTTGTTGACCGCCGCAGGCAGAGACAGCGCAAACCCGATAGACACAGAGCAAGGCCCGTTAAGTGGTCAATTTGATTTATTACCCATACAGCAATGGTTTTTGGATAAAACACTGGCAAACCCAGGGCATTGGAATCAAGCGTTTATGTTGGTGATTCCGGGTAATATCACTGGACAAGACATTGAACAGGCTTTGCTTAAATTAGTGCTACAGCATGATATGTTGCGCTGTCGATTTGAGCTCGGTGATCATGGTTGGCAGCAGTGTTATGACCTGAACGGACAAATAGCACCGTTACAAAGACACCATGTTTCTGAATTGGATGAGCATGCATTAAATGCATTGTTGACGGCTTGGCAAAGTGGTTTTGATTACATCGACGGCGCGCTTTGGCAAGCCGGGCACTTGCAGGGCTACAGCGATGGTACGGCACGACTGTTTTTTGCTTTTCATCATTTGATTATCGATGCCGTTTCCTGGCGTATTATTGCTCAGGACATCCGACAAATATTGACCGGACAAGCGCTGAGCGATAAAACCAGTAGCTATCGTCAATGGGTCAATACGGTCCAACAATACGCTCAAAATCATCCCCATCAACGGGATGATTGGCGCAATGTCACCCGCGAGCAGGCCAACTTGCCCAGCGCTCAAAGCGTGCAAGCGGTCTCGCTAAGCTTGTCGGTCGAACAAACCGGGCAATTATTGCGTGAGGCCAATTCGGGTTATCACACTCAGATCAATGATTTATTACTTAGTGCACTGGCTATCGCCCTTAAAGCGTTATTTGACAGGCCAGTGAATCATATCACTTTGGAGGGACATGGTCGTGAGAGCATTGATCATCGTATCGATACGACCAATACTGTCGGTTGGTTTACCACGACTTATCCGGTTAAATTGGTTGCTGAGCAAGACTTGAGTGAAACCATTATTCAGACCAAGGAGATGTTGCGTCATATTCCCGACAAAGGGTTGGGTTTTGGTGCGCTTTTTGAGCCGGGCGAAATAGTGACACCGGCCATCCGCTTTAATTATCTGGGTCAATTGGATGTGGGCGGCGCGGAACAACAAGCGGCCCAGCCGTGGCAATTTGCTGCTGAAGATTGTGGCGTGGTCATTTCACCCGATAACCATGATGACTTATTGCTTAATATTAATGGTGCCGTACAAACAGGTGTATTGCGATTTGACGTGGTGTCGAGGCTTTCAAGGGGCCAAACCAGCCGTTTTATCGCCGCCTTTGAAGCGGCCCTGCAGGCCGTGATCGAGCAAACCCAATTAACGGCCATTGACGGTGGCATTAAAACCTACAGTGATTTCAAACAAATAGGTGAAATAACCCATTGGGTGACGGCGTCGCCATTGGAGGCCACGCCTGTTTTTGTCTTTCCTCCCGGCGGCGGTGGTGGTGAAAGTTATATCGATAACATTGTCTCTGAATTGGCCGACAAAAGACTGGTATTGATGAATAACTTTTACACTCACGAAGCGTTGGCCAATGATGCATCGAAACAATATTATAGTTATGAAACACTGGCGAAGCAGTATATAAAAGTGATCAAAAAAGAACAGCCCAACGGGCCATATCACCTTTTTGGCTGGAGTTTTGGTGCGGTTTTAGCTATCGAGGTAATGAGACAATTGGAACAACACGGTGACACGGTTGCACACATTATACTGGTTGATCCCTATATAAATTATCCGAAAGTGGTGAGCGAGCTGGGGTTTACAAAATCGTATTCACAGACACAAACCTTACCCGACAAAATTAATCGTTGTTATGAGATAACAGACAAAAAATTTCATTCCAAGGCTCAAATAACGCTCTTCAAAGCGATGAAAGACGTTCAGTATACCCCTGAAGAACTTGAGGATCTTCCAGAAGGCATGACAAAGGAGTCGGTGGATGAATCGTTAGCGATTGGTGCATATTACGTTAAAACGCGGGATAATTTTATTGGTGATTTTGTGGTGAGCGAGCAATTAGAAGTGATAAATATCAGCACGTGTCACAACACGTGGGTATTCAATGAGCAGGATGTTGCGATTGTTGCAAATAAAATTGCCGAGACAATGGAGGCTTAATCCATTTTTCTTGTGGGTTTAAAAACGTGCCCTCCTTTAAGGTTGTGCTTGTACTAATGTTTTTTCTGGGGGCTAATAGAGCCATATTTTTGTGGCTCCTAATTCGTCTTGTGAAAACGATATCAATTTTTCATCATAGGTTTGGATAATGGTAGAACGTAATTTGAATGGTTCGTTAATTGATCTTCACCCGGCACAAAAAAATGTCTACTTTGATCAAATAATCGACCCGGATAGCCCCAAATATAATATAGGGAATTACCAGGTGATTGAGTGTGATATGGATGTGTCGATATGCAGGCAAGCTTGGGGTTTACTCTACCAACATATGGATGCTTTACGTTTAAACTTTGTGGCCCAAGATAATGGCCTCCCGATGCAGTTTATCCGTAGCACTGAGGTGCCGCCAGAACTTGAGTTGATTGATTTTTCCCAATTTTCAGCGCCAGAATCCGAG
>NVXL01000188.1 GCA_002746115.1 Alteromonadaceae bacterium | reverse complement strand
TTACGCAGCTAGGGCATAGAATTGATCGGCACACGATAGCTGGCGGGAAATATTCTTCTTCACTTGACCTTTCTTGATCATGGCGACAACTTCAATTCCTGCTAAAGTACTTTGCGCTGAATTGAAGTTTTTGAATCCCAACATCAGTCGTGTGATTCGTTTTATTCGCCGGTGATCTTGCTCAATAATATTATTCAAGTACTTGCATTGGCGTACGACAACACGTTGACTGTTGTCAGTATTATATTGAGTAACGGCTGCCTTGTTGGCACCACTTTTGTCAATATTGACTAAGCTAGGCTTGCCATTTCTTTTGATGGCTTGGGTTAAATACCTTAGTGCGGCCTTGGTGTCACGCTCGTCGAGTCTCCAACGATCGCCGGGGCGCTTCTTCTTTTTGTGGAATTCCTTTTCCAGCTTTTGCGCGTAAAAAACGACCCACCGATTCAGCGTACTATGATCAGCTTCGACGCCCTTTTCAGCTAGTATTTCTTCAATATTTCGATAACTGAGAGCATAGGTGCAATACCAACGAACACATTGAAGAATGACTTCCTTGGGGAAATGTCTGGACTTGAAGCTGAGCATGGGTAACTCGGTTGTTGAAAGTTGGTCAGCCATTATATCCCATGGGCATTTTTTACGTACTCGATGCGACAGAGCCAAATTAGGTAGTGACAGCTAGTCTGACGCAGGGTGGAGGCATGCGGAATATTCGCTATTGGCATAAGCTTATTTAAAAGTAACAGGTTAATCAATACTTACTCATTTTGTAGTGAATTGTAATATTATCTTTCTCTATAACAGTGCTAGACTTCCCCGCCTGAAATACATGAGCCCAAGCCCTGCTACTCTCGGTAAGAATTGCACTTGCGACAGTGGTGTAACGGTTTTCTGTGACTTTATGTTGAAAATGGCGCCATATTTTTTGGTGTATTTGAACGACGAAACATAGTTGAAGAAATCTATTGAACTTGAAAAACCCCCATAACTTCGCGATATTAGTTAACTCATTATTTATAATTGTTAGGTTTCATGCGGTCATATATGTTGACTTATGTGACAACCCCATGATGGTTGTATTTAATATTATCGATATTGATAATTTGTTTATTTAGTGGAAAGTCCGTTTTATGACATCATCTCGCTCTGCATCAAATCTTACACTTGACCCTACTGTAAACCGAGAAGAAAAGAGCAGCCCTTTTGCTCTTCATCCAGCTCAAGAAAATGTCTATTTTGATCAAATGTTGCACCCCACCCGCGCAATGTACACTTTGGGTTGGTATACCCATTGTGAGCAAGCCTATGATTTGGCTGTGTTGCAGCAGAGCTGGCAGCTATTATTCGGTTTTGTTGATGCCTTAAGGCTAACGTTTAGTGTGCGCGTCGATGGCATGCCAGTACAGTGCATTCAAGGCACTAATGCGGCTAGTCAAAAAGTGACAGTTCAGGATTTTTCAGACCAAGCTCAGCCCCTAGACAGTGCCATTACTTGGATGCAAGAGCAAGTCGATATCTGTATGGATTTCCTCGCAGGGCAAACGGTTGAGATTGCATTAATTCAATTGGCTCCGGAGCATACCTTAGTGTTCACCCGGTTTCACCACTTAGTGATGGACGGCGTGGGTGCCGCTCGCTTGCATCAAGTGGTTCACCAAGTATATTCATGTTTACAGGCAGGCGCATCAACACAGTGGTTACAAGATATTCCGCAATACGTGGATGTTGTACGAGGTGCCCGTGATTACCTTAACTCAGAGCACTACCAACAAAGTAAGTCCTATTGGTCTGAATTTTTTAATCATCGAGAGGTTCACCGCTTAAACGACTATTACAAAAGGGCAGGCAGTGCCAGCAAATATGTGGGAAGCGGGCAGATAGACCTGGCCATCCCTGCAAAAATTAGCACAAATTTACGTCAATATTGCCAAGATAATCGATTAAGCCCTCTGGCAATTTTGACTGCTGTAACCGGGTTATATTTTGCCCGCACGGCTGAACTCGATGAGGTAGTACTGGCAACAGGAGTACATGGCCGTAGCGCAGGGCAAGCGATGGAAGTGATCGGCATGCACTCCAATGTGGTGCCGGTTGCCTGTAGTATTACTCCTGAAATGACATTTAAGACCTTAATCACAGCAGTGAAAGGCAACTTGAGTCAAGGCCGTCCTCATCGTCAATTCCCCGCGAGTCATTTATATCGCTTATTGTCAGACAAACAAACGTCATTGCCAGATATTCAGGTTTTGTATGATGCCTTTACTGATAAAGGGGCTGATAACCGGGCCGAGAACAAGGCAGGGAAAAGCCAAACTAATTTTCACGTTACTAGTACCCAAAAAATTCAACCACTATTAATCCGATTGCAGGATCTTGGCGACGATTGCGGCCTTAATCTAAGAGTCACGTATAACGAAAACTATTTCGTTAAAACAGAAGCAATCGCGCTAGCTAAACGATTAACCTGTTTATTAGAGCACGGCTTAGCTGAGCCCGGTAAGTTAACGCGGGAACTACCTTTAATGCCGCCTACGGAGCGTGAAACACTGTTGTACAGTGGCAATCAAAGCCGCCACATAGACAGCTGTGATGCCACCTTGCATCAACTGTTTGAATTGCAGGCGCAAAATACCCCGGATGATACAGCCTTGGTATTTGAGGCGCAGCGTCTGACATATCGTGAGCTAAATGAACAAGCGAATCTGCTGGCGCATACCATTCGAGCATCCTATCAGCAACGTGAACAACAGCCCTTACAAGCCGATACCCTGATAGCACTTTATTTTGACCGCAGCGTAGAAATGGTCGTCAGTATTCTCGCGGTACTTAAAGCCGGTGGCGCCTATGTGCCTATTTCTCCTGATTACCCGCAAGAGCGCGTGCTGTTTATTCTTGACGATACTAAAGCCGTCTTGATGCTTACCCAGCAAAAACATCTGCCGATACTCGATCAATGGGTGACCCAAACAAATACCCACCCAGCATTGTTAATAGCCGATGCCGCCGAGCAGACGGCGGATATCGACCATCGCACCAAAAACTTAGAACCTATAAGCCAGCCAAAAAGTTTAGCTTATGTGATTTACACCTCAGGGACGACCGGCACACCTAAAGGCGTTACCGTAGAGCATCAGGCCGTGGTTTCTTTTGCCTGCAACAACCGTTATATCGATGCAAGTCAGGTTAAAACTGTCGCCAGTTTATCCTCTTACGCCTTTGACGGTTTCGTCTTTGATGCATTTTTTAGTTTATTGAATGGCGCTACCGTCGTGCTGTTTGACAAACCGCTGCTGCTGAGACCAGAGGCCTTAGGAAAGGCATTGGTTGAACACAATGTTGACGCCTTTTTTATCACCACCGCCTTGTTTAACGCCTTAGTCGTCAGTGGTGAACTGCGTAACAGCGGCGTGCGTAACATATTATTTGGTGGTGAAGCAGCCGATGGGAAAATTGTCCAAAAAGCCCTTAACGAATTAAATAATACTCATCTAGTCCACGTTTATGGGCCGACTGAAACCGTCGTGTTTGCCAGCGCCCATCACTTTGACCGCCAAGCCGGAGTGGTTCCCATTGGTAGTGCTTTGCACAATAAGCGTTTATTGGTTTTAGACCAAGACCATCAACTGGTGCCGACTGGGGCGCCCGGTGAGCTTTATATCGGAGGGGCAGGTTTAGCGAGAGGGTATTTAAACCAGCCCGAGCTAAGTGCCGCCGCTTTTATTGAGAACCCATTCGCCAGTGAGAACGATAAAGCCATGGGGCATGGCTTACTGTATAAAAGTGGCGACATCGTACGTTGGTTACCAGACGAAGATGGCCGCCCCGGTGACCTGCAGTATTTAGAGCGCAATGACGCACAGGTGAAAATCCGTGGGTTCCGGATTGAGTTGGGCGAAATTGAAAATGCCTTAAGTGATCTGCCCGAAGTAAAGCAGGCGCTTGTAATCGCCCGTGAGGCTGAAGAAAACAATAGCGCGATAACAAATAATACCGCCACAACAAGCCGATACCTAGCCGCTTATATTGTGATCCAACACGGGGTGTCGTTTGATCCGAGTAGCGTAAGTGCACGCTTAGCTTCCGTATTACCGGATTATATGTTGCCTACGGCGTTTGCTCTGATTGATTCAATCCCCTTAACCGTGAATGGAAAGCTAGACAAGCGAGCCTTACCAGAGCCTGAATTTGTCGGTTTGCAAAATTACATCGCGCCTAGAACCCCCCTTGAAGAAAGCCTTTGTGCGCTCTGGCAAAACACCTTGTGTTTGAAGCGGATCGGTATTGAAGATAACTTCTACCGCATCGGTGGTGATTCCATCAGTGCCATTCGCCTATCCGCTGCCATTCGGGCAGAGCTGGCCGTCGAGGTGCCGCTGAGCTTATTGCTTGAGCACTTGACCGTGGCCAGTTTAGCCGAGCATATCGCACAACAAGAAGACCTTGAGCTTGTAGTGATCCCCCATGTTGAGCGGGACGACTACCCACTATCCTTTGCCCAAGAACGCCTGCTGTTTATTGAATCTTTTGAGCAAGGCACTGATGCCTACCATATTCCCTACCTGGTTCACCTAAACACAGATGCAAACATCGACGCATTACAAGCGGCGTTTAATCTTGTTGTTGATCGTCACCCAGTGCTCAAATCCGTTTACCGTCACGACGATATTAAAGGCAATTATCAGTCGATATTGCCTACTGGTGTGCAGATCCAAACAAGTGAGCTTAGCGACGAAAATAACTTAGCTGACCATGTTAAACAACACATTGCCCAACCTTTTGATTTGGCCGCTGAAGCTCCCATGCGCTTACATCGATATGTGACTGCTGAGCGTCAGCATTTGCTGATTCTTTGGCACCACATTGCCTTTGATGGTTGGTCGATTAGTATTTTCATGCAGGAGCTAAGCGAAGCGTACCGGGCACTGTCTTGCGATAGTGAGCTTAAGCTACCTACGCTTGATATTTGTTATAGCGATTACGCCTTGTGGCAGCGTGAGTCCCTACAGGGTGATAGCCTGCAACAGTTGCAGGATTACTGGCAGCAGCAAATGAGCGGCTACGAAACCTTAACCTTGCCGACAGATTTCCCCCGACCACGCCAGCAGGATCACCGCGGTAAAGATCTTGGTTTTAGTTTTGATGCTGAGCTGTCCGAGCAACTGCGAGCTTTAGCCAAGTCACAGCAGACTACGCTATACAGTGTGCTGCTCAGTGGCTTTTACGTCACCTTGTCAGCGTTGTCTGGGCAAGACGATATTGTGCTGGGAACGCCATCGGATAACCGCCAGCATGCGCAAACCCAATCCTTGATTGGCTTCTTTGTTAACTCCTTGGTATTGCGCGCCCAAGTTTTACCCAATCAAAGCCCGCTAGATTTTATTGAACAAGTGCACCAAATCGTGACCCAAGGCAAAGTGCATCAGGACCTGCCCTTTGAAAAACTCGTAGACGCACTTGATGTGGAGCGCGATACCTCGCGTCACCCCTTGTTTCAAGTAATGTTTGCAGTGGAAAGCTTTATGCTTAATAGCGCGAACCTACCCTTTGAGCCTGCCGAGCTGGAGCAATCACAGAGTATTTATAGTGCCGCCAAATTTGATTTAAGCTTAACCGTAAGCACCGAGAAAACCGAAATCTCTGGAGATTTTAATTACGCCTTAAGTCTCTTTGATGACAGCAGTATTGAGCGTATGGCGGCCATTTATCAGCGCGTGCTACAGGCCTTTGTGAGTGCTGAACAGCAAACCCAAGCCATCCATAAGATTACCCTGTTATCTGAGCAAGAGCGCCGTACTTTATTACGTGATTGGAATCAGACCGAGATGCCTTATCAGCAAGGCACCTTAGCCCAATTATTTGAAGAGCAGGTAAGCTTGCTGCCGGATAATGTGGCATTAATATTTGGCCAAGACCAGCTCACGTATCACCAACTCAATGAAAAAGCCAATCGCTTAGCGCGAGTAATTCTGGCCCGTTACCATAATAGAGAGCCCCTAAATAACGAACAACAAAAACAAAAACAAGAACAGCAAAAACAACAGCTGCCAGCTGACACGTTAATTGCGCTTTATTTTGATCGCAGCATAGACATGATCGTCAGCATCTTGGCTGTACTAAAAGCTGGGGCTGCGTATGTGCCTATTTCACCCGAATTCCCCCAAGAGCGTGTCGAGTTTATTTTAAGCGATACAAAAGCGCCTATAGTGCTGACTCAGCAACAGTACCTGCCAGTAATAGCGCAGATCACTGATGCGATTGCGACGTCAGAAACACAAAAAGCAACAGTACTGGCGACAGACGATCTTACCCTGAGTGATACCCCAGAATTAAATACCCTGAATATGGCTACCTTGGCAGAGCCTAGCCCAAGCGATTTGGCCTATGTCATTTACACCTCGGGCACGACCGGGCAGCCCAAAGGGGTCATGGTTGAACACATTGGAGTGGTCAGTTTAATCGCCGGGCAGTCCAGAGACTTTGGTTTTACCCCGGATGATCGCGTGATCATGATGGCGCCCTATATTTTTGACTCCTCAGTGGAGCAGCTGTTTCTAGCCTTATTAAACGGAGCCTCACTCTATTTACCTTCAATGGAAGATATTCGAGAGGCGAGCATTATTAGAGAC
>NVXL01000187.1 GCA_002746115.1 Alteromonadaceae bacterium | reverse complement strand
GCAAGCAAAAAAAGCAATAATGTAATCCAGCCCAGAGGGATATAGCAAAATAACACGATCACCAAACACCGTTTTACTCTGGATGAGTGCCGCTAGGGATTTTGCTCGAATGAGTAAGTCTCTGTGACTTAACTCTTTTCGAGCAAAGTCATCTCCCTGCAAAAATAYATACGCAGGGTCRTCTACGCTGTTAGTCTCGCCTAAGCRCTCAGCGGTATTTTCCAACCAATGAATAAGACTTATATTTTCAGAACTCATATTTTTGGAATTCATGTTTTTGGAATTCATAGCACGGACTCCTCGACAAGTTCACTTGCTGTTTTTAGCACATTGCTTTTCGCAATCGAGTCATAAGGTTCCGTCATAGCYACCACRACCTTTCGATCGCCCTTATATTTCAAACGCCCATGCGTTGTTAACATGTTATCCAGCAACAAAACATCGCCTTTCTGCCATGGGAATTTAATGGTGGTCTCGTCAATAATGGCGCGTATTTCATCTAAAATGCTCTCCTCAATTGGGCTACCGTTACCGTAATAGGCATTACGCGGTAATTCTTCTTCGCCCACACAATCCAAAAGCATTTCTCGTACGCTAGRCTCTAGATTTGAAATATGAAATAAGTGTGCTTGATTGAACCATACCCAATCACCGGTAATCGGATGTTGTGCCGTGGCTTGGCAGCGCTGAGAGGTGCGCAGCTCGCCGTCGTCTTTCCATTCCATTTTTATGCGGTTACGCAGGGCAAAGCTTTCGGCCTGCTGTTTACTTTCCGTGTTAAATGCCTGCTGCCAGGGCACATCTAAACCGTTACCATAATTACGTACATACAAAAGCCCCTTGCTCTCAAAACGCTGGCGAATAGCAGGGTCAATTTTTTGATAGAGTAAACGACTATCCCCAATGGGCGTTTCGCCCCCTTCTTGTGCCGCTGTCACACAGTGAAACCAAATACTCAAAGGCCACTGCAAGGTATACGCCTGCTCATTATGCTGGGGAATTACTTGGTGAGCCGGATATTCCGTTGAGGTGTAAACGCCCTTACCCAAATGAGAGCGAGGCGTTGAGCCAAATTCATAGGCTAACAATTCATGGCCAAAAGACTTCACAAAACTGTAAAAGCCCTCCTCTTCGCTAAAATTAAAACCACGGAATAAAATCGCACCAACCTGTCGTTGATACTGCGAAATAAAGGCACTAAAAGTATCAAGATGGCTCCGCCAATCAGATAGCGCAATACTTGCAGGCTCAACAATAAGGGGGAATCCCCTTTCGAGTATCTTTAAACTAAGTTGGTCTGAGAAACTTTCAGGCATCGCCTACTCTCCGGTTATAAACCTCAAAAAAATTGCAGAACGACCGCCGATCCACGAAGTTTTATCAAAATAATGCACGCGACTTTTGTTCAGAAAAAAGACAATTATCTGTAAATATCGCGACGATGCTCGGCATAGTACCACCTGCAAATAAAAATGCAAATGATATTGATTCGCATTTAAAACCAATATAAACTGCGGCCTATTCATAAATGAACGCACGTATACATGAGGATCTCACCGATGAGCTGGGATGATGACAGCACCAATTTTTTGGTCGTGAAAAACCACGAAGAACAATACTCCATCTGGCCTGACTACAAACCCCTTCCTGGAGGCTGGGAACCCGAAGGGAAAAGCGGCAGCAAGCAAGAGTGCCTGGACTATATCGATAAGGAATGGACCGATATGCGGCCTAAAAGCTTACGGCAATTTTTAGAAAATCAGGAAGCCGCAACGGTGCCTTAGCCGTTCAACATTAGGCTCGGGTACGAGCCTAGATTAACCCAAGCGCCACAGGTATTTCTTCCCTCGTTTTTTGTGGCGTTTTTTTTGGAGGCAATAATGAGTTCTTTCTTGCAAGATAAGGCCAATACGACAGCAAGCCAATCCCCGATATGGGATCTACAGCATTTTAACCAACAAAAAACCATTGTTTTATCGCAAAACCATTACTTAAAAAGACAGCAAGAACTCGAATCTAATGCTCGGAGCTACCCACGCCGCATCCCTATCGCGATAAAGCGTGCACACGGGATTTATATTGAAGACACGAGCAATAATATTTTTATTGATTGCCTCGCTGGTGCTGGAACCTTAGCCCTAGGCCACAACCATCCGGCAATTCATAGCGCATTAAAGCATCATCTCGATAGTGGTGCCCCACTGCATACWTTGGATTTAACYACGCCGGTAAAAGACGCATTTATCGAAAACATATTCGATGCTTTGCCATTAGAATTTGCGCAAAAGGCACGYATACAATTTTGTAGCCCAAGTGGGGCAGATGCCRTCGAAGCRGCCATAAARTTAACAAAGATAGCAACTGGCCGCCGCAGCGTGCTCGCGTTTAGTGGCGGTTACCACGGSATGACACACGGYGCCCTAAGCTTAATGGGCAACCTTGCCACCAAAAGCCCTATCCCCAATTTAATGCCGGAAGTGCAGTTCCTACCCTACCCTTACACTTTCCGCTGTCCATTCGGCCTAGAGGCTGAAGCCAGTATTGACTGTAACCTGAATTACATTGAAAACCTATTGAGTGATCCTGAGTCCGGCGTCACCGCACCAGCGGCCATAATCCTGGAAGCAATTCAAGGTGAGGGCGGTGTCATTCCAGCGCCAATTCGATGGTTACAAGGCCTGCGAGAATTAACCCAACGCTTTGACATTCCTTTAATTATGGATGAGGTGCAAAGCGGTATCGGCCGCACCGGCGCTATGTTTGCCTTTGAGCACGCGAACATCGTGCCCGATGTCGTGGTGATATCGAAAGCCATTGGCGGCGGTCTTCCCCTCTCGGTTGTGGTGTATGACAAAGCACTTGATCAATGGTCTCCCGGGGCGCATACGGGGACTTTTCGTGGTAATCAAATGGCCATGGTCGCAGGCTCCGTGACACTCGATGTGATCCGTAGTGAAGGCTTATGTCAGCACGCCGAGGTAATGGGGCAACGGCTAAAGCAGCATTTGCAGCAACTCCAAAGGGATTTTCCACAGTTGGGAGATGTGCGCGGTCGCGGCTTAATGATCGGTGTTGAAGTGGTAAAACCCGAAACACAAACGGATAAATCCCCGGCAAAATACGATGGCCATCTATCAGCAAAAATTCAACAACACTGCATCAAACGCGGTCTTATTCTAGAGCTTGGTGGCCGTGACGGCTGTACTTTACGATTCTTACCGCCGTTAATTATTCAAGCAAAAGAAATTGATAAAGTCGCGGAGATATTCGCGCAAGCGACTGCGGCGGCGATCGAGGCGCACGATCAATAAGCAATAACGCTGACAAACAGAATCAATTGCGCTCAGACCACCGCGCCTTCTTCGCCAAGCAAATCTATATCCAAAGAGGAAGGTGCGGGTTGTTTTACCCCTTTTACATATTGACGGTATACGCGGTAGTAGCAGGTTCCCCACACAATAAGTAACAGCCAAATTAAAACCAAGAAACTGATAATGAATACCTGTACTGGCGTGTGGCTTTTCACTGGGACTCCAAGATTCGAAAGCCCTGGGAGCGATCGTAATATTTCATCACGAGTTAAATAATATTGATGGCGCCTCCCCTGATGGTCTTCCAGCTGAACCGAGATACTGGCCACCTTTGCGTACCACTCACCTAGTGCTTGCGCGAGAGCGCTATCTTTAAGGACGCTATCCTCAAGGACGAGGTTTGTCATCGGCACACGCGCTTGCTGAGATCGCCACTTCAATTTAAAAGTGGATTTAATCGCCTTTGAGCCATCCGCTTTTTCTATTTGCAACTGTGCGCTTTTAATATTTGGGCGCASCTGATCAAAGAGCAAYWCAAAGYGCCCAACATCACCAGTTTCAGCATTGATCTTATGTTGCAGCGCTAGCCCCCACGGACCCACCTGCTGGTTTGCAAAYCTTAGCTTATGTGTYGCATCGGCACCCGCTTGCATACGTAACATACCCATACTGCTAAAYAGCATCGATAAAACCAGAACAGAGACACTTAACACGTTTACCGCAATRCCMATGCGCCCGATTCCTGCACCGTCTTTTGCTTTACCGGCATAAACACGCTTATACCAAAGGTACATCCCCACGGGAATAGAGATAGTCAATAACAACCCGAAAAAAAACCAAAKCGCCTTRGTCCAAAGCCCGCCAAAAGTGCCAAAATGCAAAGGGTCAACAGTATGAAGCCACCTATCTAACACCCCTAAATCAGTGGCATTACGCACCGCTAGTACGTCTCCATTATAGGGGTTCAGTGCGACGTAATTGGCCGCATCACGAACAAGTATGGCATCAGTCTGACCAAACACATGAACGGCTTCCCCCGGCTCTGAAGGCAAGAAAAATGCGTTCACCTCTAAGCCTGGCAGTGCTATTTTTGCCTTGCGAATATACATGGCAAAATCAGGGGCACTAAGCACAGGAGCCATATCTTGGTAGCGAACCTCGCTTTGCTCAACAATTGAGGATTCCGAGATTGACGCAGCTTTTTCGATCCAATACCACATCCCCGTAAGAGCAAAAAGCATAGAAAACACCATCGTCCATAAGCCTGTACTGCGATGCCAATCAGTGAAAAACACTCGCAAGCCTTTATCCCAACGCAGGCGCAATAGTTTTTTCAACCACCCCCCCATAAAAAATATGCCACTTAACAGGGTTAGCAAAAGTGAAAACCCAAATAAACCAACAATCAGCACACCATTAACAGTGAACTTAGTATCCACGATAAATAATTGTTTATGAAAAATGCGAAAAAAATTCTTGATGCTCAGCCGATCGCGCTCCGCCAGTACGGCACCGGAATAAGGGTCAAGGTACACGGTAATATTGCCTTTATCTCGATCATTCAAATAGAACCGTGTGGCAAGGTAGTCCTCGGGTGTTTCACGAATAGCATATATGTTCGCATCGGGATAATCGTATTGAACACGTTGATACGCTTCGCTAAGCAAAATTGGCGACACCTTAGTACCGGGCTCCGAAGTGCGAACATCACTATCGAGCAACCAGTCGATTTCAGAACTCAAGGTCGCAATCGTCCCGGAAAAACAGATCACAAATAGCAGGAAGCCTAAATTTAATCCGCACCAACCATGCACTGAAAATAATGTTTTATTTGAAATTCTCATATATCCTACCCAATGGCTCCCTTGTGATTTAATCGCCAAACCTAGTCGACAATGTTTGCGATATTATTTCTTTGTAGGCCAGCGCCTCAACCTGTGTTCCGTTAACCGCACCAGAGGAATATTCCACCACTATTCGGTCATTTTTTGTCAGGCCGGCACCGACAAACACCTGCCCTTTATCCCTTTTTAATACAGACACTTTTTGGCTTATCAAGCGATCATTTGCATCTAACAAACGCACCTTATTACCATCAATCCAATCAGCAGGCACAACAAAGATATTGTCTAAATAGCGCCCTTCTATGCGTGCCTCAACAAACATACCGACCGTAAGTGGAAGGCCTTCTTGCCCGCCTTCCTCTCGGTTCAAACCGTAAGGGTTCGCAACTTCGGCAATGGCATAATACAAGCCTGTTTTTCGATCAACAGTTGCTTCTGTTCGCCGAATCGTCCCCGGCCATTGAAACTCCCGACCGGCAACCGAGGCATAGAACATCACATTAATACCAGCAGGGCTATCCAGAGGCGGGACTGACAAACGATCAGACACGCCCGAACTAAGGCGCTCAGAGGTATTTGAAAGAATATTGAGATCTAAGCTCTTAAGGTCTGTATCACGTAGAGGCAAACGTACCAGCGCTAGGTCTGTCGTATAAAAGCTACCAAGCTGATCGCCGCTACGCACGAATTGACCAACCCCCACATCGACCCCCAGCACGCGACCATTCACCAAGGCTCTCAATACCGTGTTCTTTAGGTTAAGCTGGGCTTCTAATAACTTTGCCCTGGCAACCTTCACCCTTGCTTGAGCTTGAATCAGTTGCGGCTTGCGCAGTACCAACTCTTGATCCACACTCAAGCTATCGCCCGAAACGTCGAGTGCAGCTTGTGCCTGCTGCTGAGCATACTTAGCTTCCCCAAGCTCCAAACGCAGACTTTGTTCGGCAACAAGGTAATGTGCTTCAGCCTCCATAGCAGCTAAACGATAACGCTCATCATCAATCTTCGCCAACACATCCCCCTTGGCAAAAAAACCGCCTTTTGAAAAGTTAGGTGACAGCTCATGAATAACCCCATTCACTTCGCTTACCCAATGCACTAGACGCTCGGCTTCAACACGCCCACGAGTTTCTACGTCCAATCGAACTCTCTGAGGGCTCAGCTGTACATACTTGGCGTAGGGTAGTTCTGGCGAAACAGATTTAAGCTCCACCGTAGGAGCGCGGGAATACATGAGCATCACAAGGATAAAACTCGCGCCCAAAACCCCCGCAGACCAGACGACCTGTTTATTAACCCGCTGCATGAATGTGCCTTAATAGATGTAAATGGTAAGCATTATCATTATCATTTAGATTAAGGTAATCAGTCAAGTTGAAAACCCACCTCACATGAGGTTTTGCCTTCTAAGCCACCACCCCCTCAATCACAGAGATAATCGGCGAGACAAATACCCGCCCCGGCTCAAAACCCGAAGT
>NVXL01000186.1 GCA_002746115.1 Alteromonadaceae bacterium | reverse complement strand
TCAGCAAATCACAGTCACAATTAACGGTACTGACGATGCTTCTGTGGTTGCAGGTACACATACCGATTCAGCGAACGAAGGCAATATCGGCGATACGGTAACCGCTAGTGGAGCCCTAAGTATTAGCGATGTTGATGGCGATGATTCACCAGCCTTTAACGATGCCGGCAGTACTGTAGGCGACAATGCTTACGGCAGTTTTGTCTTAATTGGTGGAAGCTGGACGTATACGATCGACCAAACAGCCGTTCAAAGCTTAGATGCTGGCGATTCGGTTAATGACACCATTACTTACACTGCGACAGACGGCAGCGCTCAGCAAATCACGGTCACGATTAGTGGTACTGATGATGCTTCGGTGGTTGCCGGTACGCATACCGATTCAGCCAATGAAGGTAATCTTGGCGATACCGTCACGGCGACCGGGACTCTGTCGATTAGTGATGTCGACGGTGATGATTCCCCAGTATTTAACGATGTTGGTCCAACAGTTGGCGATAACGTTTACGGTAGCTTTGTTTTAAGTGGTGGTAGCTGGGTTTATACGATCGACCAAACAGCCGTTCAAAATTTGGATGCAGGCGATTCGGTCAATGACACCATTACCTACACGGCGACGGATGGCACTGCTCAGCAAATCACGGTCACGATTAATGGTACTGATGATGCCTCGGTAGTTGCAGGTACGCATACTGACTCAGCGAATGAAGGCAATATCGGCGACACGGTAACAGCCTCCGGAACGTTAACAATTAGCGATGTTGACGGCGATGATTCTCCCGTATTTAACGATGTCGGTTCAACGGTAGGCGATAACGCTTACGGTAGTTTTGTTCTAAGCGGTGGAAGTTGGGTTTACACCATTGACCAAACTTCTGTTCAAAGTTTAGATGCTGGTGACTCGGTCAATGACACGATTACTTATACTTCCACCGACGGAACAGCCCAGCAAATTACGGTCACTATTAACGGTACTGATGATGCCTCGGTGGTTGCAGGCACACATACCGATTCTGTGAACGAGGGTGATGAGGGAGATGCTGTCACGGCGACAGGAACCTTGGGTATTAGCGATGTTGACGGTGATGACAGTCCAAATTTTAATGATGTTGGCTCAACCGCAGGCGATAATGCCTACGGTAATTTTGTTTTAAGTGCTGGCAACTGGGCGTATACGGTTGATCAAAGCTCAGTTCAAAGTTTAAATTCTGGGGATTCGGTCAATGACACGATTACCTATACTGCGACAGATGGCACAACTCAACAAATTACGGTCACAATTAATGGTACTGATGAAGTAGCTGTGCCGGGCTTTGCTCTGAATTCTGATACGGGGGAAAGCAGTAGCGATGGTATAACTAGTAATACAGTAGTCGATGTTACATTGACTACTGATGCTGTTCGATGGGAGTACAGTTTGGACGGCGGAAGTAGCTGGGTGACGGGGTCTGGGACTATTTTTCATTTGAGCGGGAATACAAGCTATGCCGCCAATCAGGTTCATGTTCGTCAATATGATGTTGGTGACAGCTTAACCCTTTCAAGTACCAATGCTTCTCCAATCGTCGTTGATGTTGCTGGCATGGGCTCTATTTCAGTTGACTCAGTTACAGCGGATGACGTGATTAACGCTGCGGAATCTGGGCAAAATGTTCTCGTGACTGGTTCCGTTGGCCTTGAAGCTACGACCGGAGATCTCGTCAGTTTTACCGTTAACGGAACCTATTACTCGGGTAATGTAGACGGCAGTAATAGCTTCAGTATAAGTGTCGCCGGTAGTGATTTAGCCGCTGACACAAGCTTCGATGTCAATGTCAGCGGAACAGATACAGCTGGTAACGTCATTAGCTCAAACCATAATAGCAGCCACTCTGTTGACCTAGTGACTAGCGCAACGATTTCAGTTAACGCGATTACCGCTGATGATGTGATCAATGCATCTGAGGCTGGGCAGACGATAAGTGTCGCAGGTTCTGTTGGTGGTGATGCGACGACGGGTGATGAAGTAAGTTTTACTATTAATGGAACGGATTACTCGGGCTTTGTTAGTGGCAATAGTTTTAGTATTGATGTCGCAGGGGCTGATTTAGCTGCCGATGGAGATTTCACGGCGACGGTCACAGGTAGTGATAATGCGGGAAATGTTTTTAACGCTAATGACAACTCGACACATAGCATAGACCTTACTGTGGCAACGCCAATACTTACTTTAGCTACAGATACCGGATCTAGTGGTAGTGATCAAATTACCACTGACGCGACGATGAACGTAGGAAGCCTAGAAGCTGGTGCGAGTTGGGAATATAGCCTAAATAGTGGTGGCAGCTGGACGAGCGGGGTGGGTAGCAGTTTTGAGCTATCTAGTGATACCACATACGGCGCGGGGCTTATCCAAGTACGTCAAACCGACACCGCAGGTAATGTTAGTGCTGATGGCAGCAATGTAGGGGATGTTGTTGTAGATAATACCATTGGTGCTATAACGGCTAGTCAAAGCATGGACTATTCCGAAAACCTGGGTGCTGGCGATGTCATTGGCACTGTAGCCGCTAGCGGAGCAGGGGAGATTACTCGTTATGAATTTGATAATGACAGTCAGACTAGCTCAGATGGCTACTACGCCATTGATAACAATGGTCAAATCAGTATTACGGCCTTAGGGGTTGCCGGAGGGGTGGCTAATAATGATTACGAAACCGGTGCTAACAGTTTTAACTACAATATACGTGCTGAAGATACTGCCGGTAATATATCGTCTTCTGAAAGTGTGACCTTTAATCTGCGTGACGCGAATGTTTCTATAGCCGATATTGATAGAACCACCGATACCACACCGACGATTAGCGGTATATCAAGTGGTACCGTTGGGGATTTAACTGTGAATGTCAACGGTGTTGATTATAGCGTTACACCGGATGTTAATGGTAATTGGAGCCTAACTATCCCCGATGGTAATACGCTAAGTTCGGGCACCTACACAGCTACTGTCTCAGGAGGCGATACCGACGGGGATACCATGAGCTTCGATGTGGTGACTGGGTCTGATATCGGTGCTACAACCGCAACTCATGATGGTGTTGGTTCATATACGATTGACGGGTGGGACGTGACCGTTGACGTGAATGATGCCGCAACCAATACCTATCAAGATGATTTCAGTACGAGTGACTACCTGCATGCTCAAATAATTGGCTTAAACACCTACAACAATAGTAGTGGTGGTATTAGCAGTACTTGGGACGCAGGTGAGTGGGGCGGTATTGGCGATTTTGGCGATGGGGCTGGATCTGGCAATGAGTGGGTTATCTACGAAAACGTAGAATTTGGAGTTACCGGGAATTATGCATTTACCTTTGAAGTGGCCACTGAATTTAATTTTCAAACGCGTATCGACCTGAACTCCGGCGCCCAGATTATCGGTTATAGCGCTTACGTAAACACCGGCGATTTTAATAACTACACCGAAGTCACCATTATAGGGGGTAGTATTTCTGAAGGTTTTCATAATGTCGGTTTAAACGCTTGGGATGATGGTGGCGGTGCTGCCAATATTCAAGGGATGACAATTACGCATGTGGACGAGCGAGATTATGAGATATTTACCGGGGCTGGTAGGGATTATGTTGCTGGTGGCCTTGACGCCGATACTATCTATCTTGGTGATACTGACCAGGCGAATGGTGCGACTTACGATGACGGTGTTGCTAGCTACACCGCAGCACAGCTCGGAACCTTCAATATTATGACCGAAGCCGAATCGACGGCTTACACCCAAATTGAGTCGGGAGATACCCAAAATACTAGTGTTGCCGATGTTGCCGATGCTAACGCGGGTGATGATATTGTTTATGGTGAGGAGGGCACCGACATCATCTATGGTAACCTTGGTGATGATACGCTTTATGGCGGACTTGGACGTGATGCGTTGCGTGGCGGGGCAGGCGACGATGATATTTATGGCGGCGCCGGTTCAGATGTTTTACGTGGTGATACCGGAGCCGATACCTTTTTCTGGCTGGCTGGTGACGAGGCGCAACCCGATACTGTTGACACAACCCAGACAGATATCGTTATGGATTTTAATACGGGTGAGGGGGATGTGCTTGATCTCTCAGATTTATTACAAGGGGAGAGCGAAACAGCAGCATCGTTGGATAACTTTCTCAATTTTGAAAAAGACGGCACGGATACGATAATTCATATTGATATTGATGGAGATGGCTCTGGTACCGATTGGAGTATTCGTTTGGAAGATGTTGACCTAGGAGGGGATGTGAATTCGGATCAGACGATTATTCAAACCTTACTGGATAATCACAATTTGAACTCGGATCCTTAAAACTTCGCCTCTTAAACTCTGTCCCTTAAGCTCTGTCTCATAAACGTAGGGGTAAATGAAAACATAGGGACAATTTGAATTACATCCCTATGTTTAAAGGAGCTATGTTTAAAAGGAGCGGACGATCTAAACTATATACGTTGCAAACCGTGTGCGTGGATTTTTTTGATGAGCTCACGGTTATTCGGGAGTCCGGCTATACACTTAGCTGTATATTTGCGGGTGCTTTCGAAAAAGCGTTGCGCGATTTTTGGATCGCTCGCAAGTCGAGCGGTTTTTCTTGGCTCTGTTTCAAAACCCATCCCATAGAGCACATATTGCCAACTAGCTGAGGGAAAGACCTCTTCAGTGTAAGGGAAGTCATGGCGAGTGGGTGGATGATGACGCCAGACTTTTAATAACTCCTGTAAATTATCCGGAATTGTTTCATCCAGCAAATTGTCTCGCCAATATTCACTATCGGTACGCTTAGTTAATATGTAATGTAATTTCAAAAAGTCGATGATATTGTCCCAACGGTGGAGGAAGCGTTTGTTGTAGCGCTTGGAGACAATGTCCATTACATCACGGGTGGCAGGCATGTTTTCACTGATCATTTCAGCGGCCAGCTCAATTAGTACCAAAGCCGAAGCCTCTAGTGGTTCTAAAAAGCCAGAAGCCATACCGACGGCGACACAGTTACGGTGCCAGAACTTTTCTCTGTGGCCGGGGTTGATCGGAATTTTTCTAAAAGAGAGCGAGTCAGCGGTCTTTTGYCCAACGGACTCWGCAATATATTTACGTAACTCCGCACCTGCCCCTTCCTCCGTTTGGTGAGCGCTAGAGTAAACACTGCCTACACCWCGCCGACTGGGCAAGCCAATATCCCAAATCCAGCCAGCACTTTGTGCGGTGGAAATCGTGTGAGAAGCGATTGGGCTATCTTCGTTTTCATAGGGCACGTGCACCGCGAGGGCGGTGTCATTAAACAGAATGTGCTTTTTGCTGACGAACGGTATTTTGTAGTGCTTAGCGAGTAACAGGCTAGAAAAGCCCGAACAGTCGACAAATAGATCGCCTTCAATATCGCCGTTCTCTTTCGTTGCTAGTGCTGAAATGTCACCATTTTCTGCGGATTTAACACTGATAACATGGTCGAGAACGTGTTTCACACCCAGTTTATCGATACAGTGGTTTTTGAGAAACTCACCCAGTTTCGCAGAGTTAAGGTGATAGGCGTAATTTGCTACCGAGGCATATTCTGGGGTTGTAATTTGCTTAGGGGCAAGGCCTTTTTCGCAGATATGACCTTGAAAGCAAACGGTATCTGCAAACGGCGCACGATCCTGCATGGCCAACCACTGGGATGCCAAATCAGTCTCTTCGTAACCGTCTGGTATCACTAGTGGATGATAATAATGGTCATTTTTTTCGCCAGTTACCCAGCGGGAAAATTTGGCACCTTGTTTGAAAGAAGCTTCGCATTCGCGAAACAAATCCGTCTCCCTGACGCCTATCTTGGATAGCGTATTGCGCATGGTTGGCCAAGTTCCTTCGCCGACACCAATGGGGGCAACGTCGGGAGACTCAACCAAAATAACGCGTAAGCCATCTGCTTGGTTTGTTCTATGTTCTGCGGCAATCACCCCAGCGGTTAACCAGCCAGCTGAGCCGCCACCTAAAATTACGACTGTTCTTGTTGCTTTATTCATGATTTAAAACCGATCATATTAGGCAGATATTACATCGCTTTAGCTTTGCAATAATAATTAAGAAACTCTTGATGAGTAGGCATTTTTTCCGGCACCGTTTTGGCTACATATGCAAGCCCATCTAGGAAGGTTTTTAGTTCTTCATCTCTCATCTCATCGACAATTGGATGGTGATCCGTAGGCATGATTCGTTGTCCAAACAAAACTTGCGTCCATGAGTCGATTTTAAAAAGTTCTGAGGGGTTCAGTGGTACGGAGCCGGATCGTTTAAATAGCTCCATTCGATGAGCCAAGGTGTCGGGCACTTTCATGTCTTTACAGTAGCGCCAAAATGGAGAATCTGCACGCTCGGTTGCATGGTAGTGAAGTACGATGAAATCGCGGACGACTTCCATTTCTTCTTTTGCTTGTTGATTGAATTCATTAACATTGGCGTCGTTAATGCCCTCGCTACCGGGAAATAGCCTTAGTAGTCGCAGCACTGAAGACATTGCTAAGTGGATGGACGTGGATTCGACAGGCTCAAGGAAACCCGCGGATAAACCTACGGCTATACAGTTTTTATTCCAAGCTTTTAGGCGTCTACCGGTGTTGTATTTGAATGATCGCAGATCCGTGACTGAAGGGCTTTCGA
>NVXL01000185.1 GCA_002746115.1 Alteromonadaceae bacterium | reverse complement strand
TAATTTTTACATTACCGGTGCTTATTCTGATATGACCGATGACGAGTCGATTAATATAGATGTGGATGCTTCAATATTGGAAGCTGGTGTCGGTGCTAAATATAATTTCACTGACAGTAGTGTGGTGTACTCTGAGTTGAAGTACCTTGATGTTGAAGTGGAGGGGGGCGCCTTCAGGGATAGTGAATATGGCTCCATATTATCTCTTGGTGTTCGCTCCATGGTGACGGGTTCTACGGAGCTGTTTGGCGAAGTGTCACACAATAATATATCCAATACCAGCACCTCCGTGGTTCTCGGCGCTCGCCAGTATTTTACTGACAACCTTGGCGTATTTGCCAAAGTTGGTAGAGATGATTTCGATAGCGATATGTATTCGGTCGGCGTAAGTGTTCGCTTTTGATTTGATTTAATTAATGTTGTTTGCTTGGAAGCTACCCCTTTACTGAAATTTTTTTGGTGAGGGGGCTTTTGGTTCTGGAGCGCGAAAAGTATTGCATGGTACTGATTGTTCATGGCACGATTGCCTCCCTTCATCAACTTTTAAAAAACAGACCCGCTAATATAATGCCACCACCAAAAGAAACCGACGCAAATTATTTAAATCGTTTACATCAAGTAGCTTTGTCTAAGGGTGGGCGATGCTTAACCTTGAGTATTGAAAATAAACGACAAAAATGTGATCTTGAATGTGCGCAAGGGCACCTCTGGACCGTGCGTCCGGATGCCATTTTAGATAATGGCGGCTGGTGTCGGCAATGCGTGAAGGACAAGGACGGAAAAGCTTTTTATCAAACGCTTGTCGACTTTGCTGAGAAAATGGGTGGGCGCATTTTGTCAAAAGCCTACATCACCGCAAAAACCCCTTTGTTATATGAATGCGGTAAGGGTCACCAATGGGAATGTACACCAGATAATACCTTGCGGTGTAATAGTTGGTGTAAAAGGTGCGCGTCTAAAAGACCAAAATTAAAAGAATATGAAAGCATCACTTGGGCAGATGTGAAGCGAGCTAAGTCATGTGGTGCAAGAACGCGCGCTTTGCGCATTAAAAACGGAATGACCTTCGACAGCTTCAAGCGGCAATTCAAATTACCAGACGCCTTGCGTCAAGAGCGAGAAAATTGCCCAACGACCCGATATGTACTGTGTTTTTCTCAGGTGTTTGGCGTTCATGTACATTGGCTCACCACTGGTATCGGGCCAATGCGACGGCTTGGTTTGCAGCTTTCCAGAGAAGAGGAAGCTCTCCTCGATAAAATTCGCTTAGCTGATGCTGGCCAACAACAGCAATACAGTGATTATGTACTTAAACATCGGCGTCCGCTTTACCCTAGTTTTGATCGATTGGCGGGAAGTCGAGTTCGCGCTCAGCGTGAAGCCTTAAAGCTTTCCCAGGAGCAGTTGGCGAAAGAGAGCGGTTGTTCTCAGGCAACTATTATGACCCTGGAGCATGGCACCCACCGCACATGTAAATACATCGCTCAAATTGCTTACGCCTTAGATTCATCACCGGAATGGGTAGTTTGGGGTCACGGCGTAGCCAATAATAATAGAGTGCGTATGACGCAAGAAGAGATCCAGATGATGTATGCAGTTCGTACTTTAACGAAGCGTCGAAGGGAGCTTTTGTCTGAGCTGATAAGTGGGGGCTCAGCGGCGGTTATTTTGAGCTAAATTAACAGGATAAGTAAGGTTTCGGAACGGCGTGCTTAACGAGGGATAATCCCTTTAATTCGCTGTATTAAGCGCACAATCCAGGAGCTGGATGCTGGCAGCTCTTCGTTATTTGTATCTATATTTGCTTTGGTATCTTTGTCTGAATTGGCGGTGCAGTTACTGTCTTCTAGCGGGGGAGGCTGTTTGGGTTCCGCTTGCTTGGGAGGAGCCTTTTCAACTGGCGCTAAGTCAATGTCTGGGTTGGAGAATGTCGCAATTTTTACATCAATCACCTCAAAATCAATTTCAACATTCAGGCCGTTAATTGGCTTCCCTTCATCTAGGCATATCAAGTTCTTATGCATTAATATTTCTGTGTGCTGTAACACCTCTCGTAGCTGCATGGGCAGCTTCGGTAGTTTTAGCATGGCTTTGCAATCGTCAATTACCTCGTCTATTTGTTGGTGAATTTTCTCCCGGCACTGATGCTCCTGTTTACACAAGTCTTCAATTTTTTCGTTTAAATAGTCTTGGTCAAGCGAGACATGCAGTCGTGGCGTCACCAGCCCCCGGTCTTGCAAGGCAATGCGAATAGCCAAAGCTAGTTTGGTACGCTTGCCGTAGGCCACGTCGGCGGCTCTTATCTGCTCAAGTTGTTGTTCTAATATGTCGTCAGTATTGATTTCGCTGAGCTGTTCGACCAGCCTCATAGTATGCTTAACGTTGTCCTGGATAAGCTTGTCGACCTTGGCTTGGCGGATGCGAAGCGCTTCGTCGCTATACTTTTGCTGGGATGCCGCTAGGCTGGTTAACTGTTTGCGTGTGCGTGTCGGAATGACTTGAGAGGGCTTAATGAGGGTTAGGGTGTCGCTAACGTTGCAGCTTTGCTCGTGGATGTTTTTCGCGTGGGTAACCAACTGCTCCAAGATCGCGTGCTTCTGGTGCAAGGTGTGTAGCTGTGCGTTGTAGTCTGTCGTGCCCATGGCAAGTTGGTGCTGAATTGTGAAAATCGTACCTTAAGTGTACGCAATAAAAGGCGAGTGCGCTTTGATAAACGGTGGCGCTAATGACTTGTTATTCCATTGAGCGTTCAGCCATCATTTTTTACTTAACAAATGCACACGGTTAAGTAAGATCGTGGTTAATATTCTGCGCTGCGTCGGGGGCTCTATGGGCAAGACCTCATACTTATGCCCTTGTTGGGCGTACACAAAATAGTCGCCAAATGTTGGTGTTAAAAGCGTTTAACAAGTATGGCAACTAGTGACGATTGAAAAACTAATGGCTATTGCATGCCGTGTGAATGTTTTGCTAATGTATTTATCTGGCCAGAATAACTATAATCAAAGGAGTAACAAACTGAGTAAGCGGAGTTGAACATGAGTGCCGATGACCATAGCCCGAAAACCCCGTCACAGACAGCCGTCACCGATGCCGCTAGCTTGAAAAAGCAGTTGACCAAAGCCTTGCCTTGCAACAAGCATTTGCATAGTGCCGTGCAAGTACAAGGCTATTTTGGTAAAGCGGCACAGACCATTGACTTACTACAGGCATCAGCCCCTTCCTTACCTGTCGAAAAAATACTCACCTTGGTTGACTATGCCATCAAACGTCTAGACAAAGCGCTACGTACTATTGATGATTCGGGTGGTTATCGCTTCCCAATAGAAAACACCTTGAAAGCGATGCATATAAAGTGTGCCGGGGCATTGCCCTGGGAAAAGAGCAAACTTGCTAAGTATCTATTGGATAAAATGTTTGGCGATGACAGTGATTTTTACCCAGAAATCCCCGAAGATTATGCAGGTGCTTTGGGCAGTAGCGGCTCTGATCTGTTTTATCTTCAGCTTGAAAAACACTGGCAATCCCTTCCTCCTTATCCTGTTGATGGCGAGTGGAGCGAGCAATACCCCTATTTTCGCGTGCAGCATGTGCTGGCGCCTTACTATAAAGCGAAAGGTGAACACGACAAGCTTATTCTCATGCATCACAAAACCGCCAGAACGTTTGCAGATTTTGAGCGGCTGTGTGAGCTTTGCATCGAACTTGGTGAATTAACGCAAGCCGAGTTTTGGCTGAATAAGCTACGCCGGGATGACAGCGATTGCGACAACAGCAATCCTCGTATACTTGAGATCGAAGTCAGTTTGTGTGTTAAGCAAGAGCAATTTAATAAAGCGCTAGAAGGCCAGTGGCGCTTGTACTGTTGTGAGCCTACCGAATATAAAATGGAAGTGCTTTTAGCGATCGCAAGACGCTTGGAACAGTATGATGCGGTTCGCGCTAAGTTGCAGGCTTATCTGGAGGGCATGCTAAGCTCACCGCAAAATGAAGGTTTTACGCCCAAGTATAGTGATGCTTTGGCAGGGTTTTATCTGTATCACGAGCGACCCGAACAAGCCTTGCTTGTGGCACAGGAGAATCGCTTGACGGTTTCGTTGTTGTTAAAAGTTGCTCGAAATAACACTCAGCAGCCTATAGCGATTTTACCCTTATTTATACGGGTAGCAGAGTCTGTTATTGGCGATAAAAAGAAGTCGAGTTATAAAAGTGCGGTGAAAATTTTAGAGGAGTGCGCCGGTTTCATGCATAACCTTGCCCATAAAGCAGAATATAAAAAGCAACTTGCTGTGTTTCGGCAGACGCATAAGGCAAAAAGGAATTTAATGATGTATCTAGATGCATCTAGCAAGATTAAAGCCTTAGTGGCTTAGCAGGAGTGGGTTACTTCGTTCAGGGAACGTGACATGAGTAATAGTCTAGAGCAAGAAATCATTGAGTTAATTCGAAGCGGAAAAAAAGTAGCGGCCATAAAGGAGCTTTGTCGGTTACGAGGTATTAGCCTTAAAGAGGCTAAGTATTTAGTGGATGAATACTCAAAAAGTAGTAATGTAACGACAGAGAGTAAGCAGAAGATTTATGGAGAAAGCAAATTTATAAGTTTGTTTATATCTAATACTAAATTCACCTTTACTTTTATCCTGTTGTTTTTAGTGGTTATCTATATGGCCATATTCTCGGAATATGGCGGTTATTGGCAGGAGGCTGCATGGTCAATGCTGTCATTACTTGGCATCATGATAACAATAACGGCATTTTTTACTCTTAAAGAGGGGCTTGATAGCAAGCACTGGCCAAGACATGAGGCAAAGCTGCTGTCGGCAGGGGTTTCAACAATGTCATCTGACGGGCGTACGAGCTACAAGCCAGAAGTTACTTATGAGTTTGTTTATGAGGGTGAGCAGTATAAAGGAACTACCTTTAATTATAGCGAAAGTTATGGCGCAAAAGGCTGGGCTCAAAAGCAGATAGACGAGATAAAAGAAAGGTCGCCTTTGACGGTTTCAGTCAACCCGTCAAACCTTGCTTTTAATGTGATAGATCCGGGTATTAGGTTGGTACATGTTTTGCGTTTTTTGATCGGGCCTGGATTAATAGTCGTTGGCTTGCTATCCCTATTTGAGATGATTCCGTATGCTTGGATGTAAAGAGAAAAAAGGGGGAAGTCTTTACTTATAGTAATTATCACCTGTTACTCAAGACGCCTCATGGCAATCCTGGTTGATGCAAGTGTTGTGGCAGAACACTATCCTGAGTTCCAACAGTAAGTGCGTCAATTGAGTTGGCGGTGGTTTAGGTGTCATAAGCGTCTATATGCTTATTAACGTCACATTTTTATAATGTGGCTCCAAATAGGGCTATTAGGTTGGAATGTTGTATGGTTTTGTTCTAATGTTTGAGTGTTGCGTGGTTATTAACCACAAAAATAGGAACGATTTGTGGAAATTGTTTATGTGTTCTTATGGGGCTCTCCCTTTGGTGTTTCGATATTCCTTCTTGGGCAGGGCGTTTTATTCTGGGGGTCGGATTATAAAAGGCGTTCAATATTGTAAATCGCTAAAAAATTCCCTTAGAAAATAACATTAATAAAAAGTAATACGAGGAAAATAGCAATGAGTTTATCAGATATCGTACAAAGAGGTTGGGAAGCGGTTGGTGCAGGTGACTTCGATACATTAGTAACTGATTACGTGGAAGATATGAGGTTCATCATGCCGGGTCAATCCGATGTTTTAGCGGGGAGGCATGCGTTCCGCGAAGCGCTAAATGGACTGGGGGATATTTTCCCGCCAGGATTTGAAATTACAGATTGTCGCCAGATTGAAGGAGAAAACGAAGTGGTTTCAGTTATTGAGTGGAAATCAGAAAAAGTTGCGGAGTCTCAGTTGTCTGTCTTATTTAAGTTTAATGGCGATAAAATCTATGAGGAACGTTGGTTTATTGATACGGAACAGTGGAAGGGCGCGTTTTAATAGGCGCAATCTATCCCGTTGTTGGACGAGCCTGTAGGAAAAGAGGGAAATGGGTCAGAAAGAGAAGGAGGGCAAGCCTTTAATTATCGCTAATGCTTAGCCGAGGCTTATCTGTAGAGTGCATGTTTCGATATGATAAGTCAAGATTTGACCCCTTTACCCTTTACTCCAAGGGTATTGTCAATGATTGATCAGGCTGCTGAGAGCTTGTCACAGTGGCGCACGTTGGCATCAAATTATGATGTACCCAAAACATATCTGGAGGATGTGGGGAAATATATACAGGTGCAGTGTTCGAGGTTGTCTAAGCTGTGATTTGAGGTTGGGGTCACCCGACACTAATTCCTACGCGCCTTTTTGTGTTTTTGCTACGTTCAATTTTACATAAAAACACACTCCAGAGATTGTGGGGATGCTACAGGCGTTAACTATAACCAAACTATGAGAGCAATTTTAATATCGGGTGAGGTGATAGAAAATTGGTGCAAATATTTGATGCCAGACGTAAAGATTTGGCTCCCCCTTCCTTTGGCTTTTGATGGCACATAAGCGTTGTTTGTCTTGGTGCGAATTAGTATACTCTTAGTCGCGAATTTTATAGCTAGATATAAGGCGCGCGTTATATAGATATTTTGTAACTATTCAGCTCATTCAGCATAAACCTTGCTTAAAATATCTTAATGAGTCGAAAGCACTAAAACCTTGTCGCCGGGTACCCGCTCTGTTATTGAAGTATTGTTGCTTGTGGTGACCCTTCTGTCAAACAGGATGGGCGTTAATAGCAAGAA
>NVXL01000184.1 GCA_002746115.1 Alteromonadaceae bacterium | reverse complement strand
TCTACAAGCGCGAGTGGCACACGCTCTTGAAGTTCGAGCAGCGCATCGCCGCCGACGCCATCACCAACGTCTTCTGCACGCCGCTCGAGTTGAGGATCTTCGAGGAGCAGATCCCCGGCTGCGATTCCATGGTGCTGCGCAATGGCGTGGACCTGAAACACTACCGCCCGGCACCGGAGCTGGCTGAGCCGCGACACTTGGTTTTCACGGGCGTGATGGACTACTACCCCGACGTGGACGGCTGCCAACACTTCGTGGCGGAGATCCTACCGCGCATCCGCGCCGAGTTCCCGGACGTGCACTTCTCCATCGTGGGCTCCAAGCCCAACGCCGATGTGCTGCGCCTGGGCGAGAAGGAGGGCGTGACCGTCACCGGCTTCGGTGTGTTGTCGCTAAATCCCCAAGGGCCAGGGCCAAAATCGTTGTTATTAAATGCTTTTTCACCTTCTTGGCCTGCAAATAATAAAATATCGCCGGTGATCGGCTCTTGTACCGCGGTGCCGTAGACCCGGTTAATGTCTTTGCGGGTGGGGCCTGGTTCAAAGCTAACCTGAGGTTGATCGCCTGAAAAGGTGACACTCATGATATAGGTTTGCGAGGTCTCGCTACCACTGGCGGAGTCCCAGCCTACGCCGTCATGGGTTAGCAGAAATTTGTCGTTGGGTAGCGGGTAAATTCGCGGGTACATTTGTAAGCCGTCCAGCAGCCGTGTTTTTTTACCATCAATGATGATATAGGTATTCCACGGACTGTTTTCCAACTTACTAATATCAACGGCTTTCCAAGCGGACTTTCCTGATTTACTTGAATCATAAAACTCTAACCACGGGCTGATCTTACTTTTGCTGGATAAACCACTGATCACCATAAGTTGGCCGTTTTCCAGCGGAATTACGGATGGGTACCAATGGCCATCCTTACCCGGCCCGACATCGCTCCATGCATTAGTTTGCCAGTCATAAACTTGCATCGCTGGCGAGCCCTGAAATTGTTCCTGCCCATAATAGCTCTGTGTGCCACCGGCAAATAACACATTACCGTCGGGTAGGTGTAATTGGCCAGAGCAAAATAGATCGTTACTTTGAGTTGGGTCTTGAGGTACAAGAGGCGCAGGGATACGGGTAAAGCCGGAGTTGGTCTCGGATGCGAGTGCGGGGTCAAACAGGCCAACGTTATTGATCACCGAGTAATTACGGATGTTAACGCCGTTTTGGATCTGACCATCAACAAGCTGATTACGGTTACTACTTCCGTTAGCGAGCAAGACTTTACCATTAGGTAATAGTAAAGTGTGAACACCTTGCATACGATCCGCTTCCACCGGAATAGCAATCTGTTGCCAAGAGCCCATTTCAGAATAAGGCCCTTGCGCAGCCCGTTCGTAAAATGAAGTTTCCTGCACAGTTTCAATTTTGCTTATTGGCATCGGTTTAGCAAAAGCTAAGTTAGGTGACAATAAAATGCTACCAACTAAAAACAATCTTACAAAGCTTGTAGATGTTGTTTTTTGTGCTTTTAAAAATGGTGATTTAGTCATATTATTACACCCTAAAGTAATTGTTGGTAACTAATTAACAACAAACAATAGCCATAAGAAATGGTCTTCTATCTGACCCTGTTGACCACTGGATTGTTTGTAGGTTTTAGACTTGTTGCTATGTTAGGTTAATGTAAATATTGGTTTTATGTTTTATAAAGAACACTCTGTTTACAGGCTGTTTTTCATGATGTCGCTCAACCCTACAGTGCTAGGGGGCTATTTATTTCTGGCGAATCTATTAAAACTTAATATGCACTCTTGTTTGTGGGCATAGAGTGTTACCTGTAAATGCTATGGCAATTAACCAAAATTTGTTGAAGGTGTTCAGTTACTGGAAATAGTGTAGTTGAAAAATATGCTTCTGTTGAAGATAATTTGCTTTGTTAATCTTATTTGGTTGACTTTGACGACAATGTGCAATTAATAGTTACTTGTAATGACGATACATCTTAAAATACCCACTATTCATGTTGGTACTATAACCCTCATCAGGCTGCACTGTGTTCGGGCAGGCACGAACTGGAGGAGTGAAAAAGCATTAAAAGAGGCCGCTGTAAAATACTATTTTTAACCGAAAAACATCAAAAAATAGCGATAAAAATAAAGTTGACGGGTGGCGTTTAGAAATATGTATATTCCGTGCGTCGGAATTTTCAGGTTTTAACTGTGAAGTGAAAAGTTGAGTGCAATTTTAGGCCGCTTTTGACAGCGGTCGTTTTCGATACCTTTGCCGGTAAATACGCTCAAACGACAGGGCGCCATCAAGCCATTCATCCTCTTGCATATTGAGTCTATCAGAAAACTCCCCTTTACATATTCCTATATAGGCATATAATGATTCTATGCCACGCACTTCAAATACATATGACACGTTTACCGCTATCGCTGAGCCCAAGCGTAGAGAGCTTATTGAAAAACTAATTGGAGATGAGTTGAGTGTTAGCCAGTTAGTAGAAATAACAAATTGGAGCCAGCCTATGGTTTCCAAGCATCTGCGCGTGCTTAAAGAGGCAAACCTTGTGTCTGAACGAAAAGATGGGCGGCAAAGGTTTTACCGAGTAAATGCTAGTGAACTCAAGCCTATTCAAATCTGGGTGCGACAGTTTGAAAAATATTGGAATACTCAATTTGACCAGCTAGATGAATATTTATCCGAATTACAGAATAAAGGAAAAAAAAGTGAGTGAAATTACAGTAGAGCCATCAATCTTAAGCCGGGATTTTAATGCACCCATGCAATTAGTGTATGAGGCATGGACTCAAGAAAATCATCTATGTAGTTGGCAGGTGCCTAACGCAGAGGTTGTATGTGAGTACAAATTATCTGATATCAGAACAGGCGGTTCAGCGCTACATAAAATGCTTATGCCAAATGGGAGTGAAATGTGGCTACTGACTCAGTATCAAGAGCTGAACCCCTATACCACCATTGTTTTTACTCAATACCAATCAAACGAAAATGGTGACATTGTGCCGCCTTCAATGCCTAATTGGCCAAGAGAAGTTAGAGCTACTATTAAACTTAGTGAAACTAATGGCGTTACAAATATGAATTTTATTTGGCAGCCTATTAACCCCACAAAGGAAGAAGCGGAATCTTGGGAGGCATCGCGTTCTCAGCATGGGAAAGGTTGGGGTGGTAGCTTTGAGCTACTTGCAGGGTATCTTGCAAAACTTTAAGGTCTTAGCTTTTGTCCCGAGTTCGGACAGGCACTGATTAGAATGAACCGCTTGATGTGCCTGCCCGGGTGGGTTCCGGGTAAGTCCCTTTACCACTGAATTTCTAAGCAAGTGAGTCATTACTGACTCCATCAGATGTACGTACTGTTTACTCAGTTTCGTAGGGATTCCGTGAAGCTTCATCACAGGCAGGGGTTTATTGCACGACAGTAGTCATCTTCGGTTTTCACCAATTTAGTGGCTTTCAACTTTTTAAAGATATTCAATGCTTCTTCAAGATCTTTATTTTTTTCTTCCTCATCAATGTTAGAGTCCATTTTGAGTTTGTATCCTCTTTCAAGTCATCGCGTATGTACTATTCGATTGTGATTTATTCGAGGTATCATCTTAGCGAAGCTTTGTGGCAGGATAATTTGTGTTGTGTGTCAAGTCTGTGTCAATTGCGTATCACGGGGTATTTATACTAATAAAGAAACCTATTTTAGTTGGTTGATCCAGGCTCCCTCCGGCATACTATTTTACCCCGAAGAAGTATTAAAAGACCGCGATTGGCTCGCGGGCTAAATCAGCAGTGTGCGGGTGAGCTTTACACTAGTGAAGAGGCCTCCAACAGTTCTCGGTTATGTGTAAGTGTAAAGTCCTGTGCAGGCCCTAGGGGGACTACCCCAGTGGGATTGATCATCAGGTGGCTGGCGTAATAATGCGTTTTAATATGATCAAAGTTTACCGTTTGTGCCACACCAGGCACTTGGAATAGCTCCCGTACATAAGCACTAATGGCGGGAAAATCAGCCAATAATTGACGGTTGGTTTTAAAGTGGCCAAAGTATACGGCATCAAATCTAATTAATGTGGTAAACAAACGCCAGTCCGCCTCTGTCAACTGAGCTCCTGCTAAGTAACGCTGTTGAGTTAACAGGCTCTCGACCCAATCAAGTGAATCAAATAGGCTGTAAAATGCTACTTCATAAGCTTGCTGTGTGCTTGCAAAGCCCGCTCGGTAAACACCGTTGTTAATAGTGTCGTAAACTCGCTCGTTCAAACTGTCGATTGTCTCGTGCAAGGTCTCGGGGTAGTAGTCAGTGGTATTGCCAGTTAAATGATTAAACGCGGTATTGAACATGCGAATAATCTCCGATGATTCATTACTGACAATGGTCTGTGTTTGCTTATCCCATAATACCGGTACTGTGACTCTGCCTTCATAGTTAGCATCAGCTTTTAAATACAGCTGATAAAGAAAATCCAAACCGTAAAGAGGGTCGTTCATTTCCCAGCCGTTTTCTAGCATAATCGGCTCGACCACGGTGACGTCGATATAATCCTGTAATTGCTTTAGTTGGCGAAAAATCAATGTGCGGTGCGCCCATGGGCAAGCTAGGGACACATATAAATGGTAGCGTCCTTTCTCTGCCTTAAAGCCCGCCTCCCCATTCGGGCCGGCTTCTCCCTTAGGTGTTAGCCAATTTCTAAAGCGACTATCTTGGCGACGAAACTCACCACCGTTATTGTTGGTGTCGTACCATTGGTCTTCCCATTTACCCTTTTGTAATAATCCCATAATACTGCTCCCGAAATACAAAGTTAAAAAGTTGATAATAAACATCGACCTGCTGGCCGCATCGGCCACGGCACTTAATTTGCCAGCTGGTTTTGCAGTAGACGATCCGCACTCAGGCTACCAGCACCTCTGAATACTAAGCTGATACTGACCACCAATAACGCCAGTCCAAACCCGTAGCCGTTATTCGACATAAAAAGCCCGTTTGCTAGGTGAACCTTGGCGATCGCAACCATCATGGTGACAGCTAAAAGTAATGCTGCCGGGCGTACAAGTAAGCCAGCAATTAACAGCAAACCACCGAAGAATTCCGCACTACCAGCCATTGCCGCCATTGCTAATCCAGGCTCAATTCCTATGGATGCCATCCATCCTGCGGTGCCTTCTAGGCCGTAACCGCCAAACCAGCCGAACAGTTTTTGTGCACCGTGTGCTGTAAAGATTACACCTACGCCTACACGAATAGGCAGTGTATCCAGACCGCGGGTTGTCGTTGTGATCTTGTTGATAAGTGATTTCATGTTATTGCTCCAAGGCTGTGTTGGTCGATTCGTTTAAGTGATGGAGCTATTGTAATGAATACAAAATTCGGAAAAAGACCTACTTTATGTTTAGAATGATCTAATATTTAGAACAATATAGAGATGCAAAAAATGACAAAAAACCCAATAAGCATAGAAGTGCTGGAGACGCTCGATGCCATAGAGCGACGTGGAAGCTTTGCCAAAGCCGCGGAGGAGCTTAACAAAGCCACATCGGCTGTCTCCTACGCGGTGCAAAAGTTGGAGGAGCAGTTAGATATCGCGCTGTTTCAACGTCAGGGGCGTCGTTCGGTATTAACCCCAGCGGGGCGCTTAGTTTTAGTAGAGGGTAGGGAAATACTCCAAGCCACGGCGCGACTGGCGAACCAAGCGAAGGAGGTTGCTACGGGCTGGGAGCCTCGTATTAGTATCGCTGTGGAGTCACTGCAGTCCTACCCGGACTTTTTTGGCGTACTGCAGGGCTTTCTTAACGAATACCCGGCAATTGAACTCGATATATGTGAGTCGGTGCTCAACGGAGGCTGGGAGGCTCTAGAGCAGGGTCGTGTTGATTTGATCGTAGGCGCGCCAGGGCCCGTCCCGTTACAAAAAGGCTATCGCGCTATACCGTTGGCGCCCACAGATTTGGTGCCAGTGATTGCTTGTCACCATGTGAAGGCCAGTCTCGCTGCGAACCCTGAAACTTTAAATACGGTGTTCCCCAAACTGCGGCGCGTCATCACTCATGATACTTCGCTTTTTGACGTGGCACGCAGTAAAGGCTTAAGCAGCGACGGGCGAGTTTTCTACGTGCAAAATATCAATCAAAAAATCGAAGCGATTCTGGCAGGGATTGGGATCGGTCATTTGCCGCGGCATTGTATTGAGAAGCACTTGAATAATGGCAAACTGATATCGCTGGCTTTGAAGGAGGATACGGCCGTGGACAATTTTCTTGCATGGAAAATAAGCAATAAAGGCAAAGGGCTGCAGGCACTAACTCAGCGGCTCTCTGCCATATTTAAGTAGAATGTTAAGGTAGCGGGACGACGTACTTTGCAATCACTTCGGTGATGTAAGCTTGGCTCGCATTCGCCTTATAGTGCTCGCCCTTGAATTTATCTGCTCCTGAAAAAAGAGAGTGATATAACGCTTGATTATCCACCTTTTTCTTTATTTTAAAGCGCTTATTTTTCTGAGCCAATTTTGCCCATACCTGGCGAACATCTTGCCAGTAGGCTTGAGTTTCTTGCCAATATTGATCTCCCGCTGAAAAATCATAATTAATGATTTTTTCATAACGGTTCAAACCCAATTCCTTAGCAAGATAAGGATGTTTAGTGTCTTTTTTACCTGACTCATCTTTAAGCAGCCCTTACGCTGGTTGTCATTGTCATTGTCATTGTCATTGTCATTGTCATTGTTGTTGAGTTCGGTGTTAATTAGTTTGATTGTGGTAATGCTTGCTTTTTGGCAGGATCGAAA
>NVXL01000026.1 GCA_002746115.1 Alteromonadaceae bacterium | reverse complement strand
AACTCCGGCAATATTGCCGTCGTTCACAACGGTATTATCGAGAACTACCGCGAGCTGCGGGCTGAGCTCAAAGAAATGGGCTACCAGTTTCACTCCGAGACTGACACAGAAACCATCGCGCACTTACTTCACTCCATTTTTGTCAAAGAAGGTGATTTACTTAAATCCCTGCAAATTGCCATTAAGCGCTTGCGTGGTGCCTTCGGCTTATCCGTAACCTGCAGTGACCAACCCGGTGTATTACTCGGCGCCCGCAGCGGCAGCCCGCTAGTTATCGGTCTCGGAATTGAAGAGAATTTTCTCGCATCCGACGTCCTCGCATTACGCCAAGTCACTGATCGCTTCATCTACTTAGAAGAAGGCGACGTCGTTAGACTCAGCACCAGTAAAGTCGAGATATTTGATGCCAATTTCGAACCCGTATCGCGCGATGAAGTCGCAATAACCGAGCTATCCGATAGCACCGACAAAGGCGGCTATCGTCATTACATGCTCAAAGAAATCTACGAGCAACCAAGTGCCATCACCAACACGATGGAAGGCCGACTCGGTGAACACGCCGTGCTCGAGCATATTCTAGGTGCCGGTGCTGAGGAAATGTTAGCTCAAGTCGAGCATGTTCAAATCGTTGCTTGTGGTACCAGCTACCACGCCGGTTTAATCGCTAAATATGCGATTGAAGAATGGGCGAACATTCCGTGTTTTGTCGATATCGCTTCGGAATATCGCTACCGCAAAGTCATCACACCTAAAAACGCCTTATTCGTCACGATCTCGCAGTCCGGTGAAACCGCTGATTCTTTAGCCGCCTTACGTAAAGCCAAAGAATCCGGCTACCTGTCTTCGTTAAGCGTTTGTAACGTCGCCAACAGCTCACTGATGCGCGAGTCTGAGTTCTCTCTGATGACACGTGCAGGCACCGAAATCGGCGTCGCATCCACCAAAGCTTTCACCACCCAAATCGTCGCGTTACAGATATTTGCCCTGATATTAGCGAAGAAACAAGGCCTATCAACCGAGCGAGAAGCCGAACTTGTCGGCGCACTCAAAAAACTACCCTCTCTTTGCTTAGAGGTACTCACTTTGGATAAAAGCATTGAGAAGATCAGCGAAGCCTTTGTGAAAAAGCAGCACGCCCTATTCCTAGGTCGCGGCGTCCAATACCCCGTTGCACTCGAAGGCGCGTTAAAACTCAAAGAGATTTCCTATATTCACGCAGAAGCCTACGCCGCTGGCGAGTTAAAGCATGGACCTTTAGCCTTAGTCGACAACAATATGCCAGTAATTGCTGTTGCACCGAATAACGCCTTGCTAGAGAAACTTAAGTCCAACCTAGAAGAAGTGCGTGCGCGTGGCGGTAAGTTATACGTATTTGCGGATACCTCTTCGGGCTTTGAAGCGGATGAGAATACCGTCGTATTAACGTTACCGGATATCCCCAGTAGTCTTGAAGCCATCATTTATACCCTGCCGCTACAGCTACTGTCTTACCATGTGGCTGTTATGCGTGGTACGGATGTGGATCAGCCAAGAAACTTGGCGAAATCGGTGACGGTTGAGTAGAGTTTTCTAGAGAGGGTCGCGACGAATGTGACCCTCCCATCAGAACTACAAAGTTTTAACGCAAACAAAAAACACATTGCCATTCTCACCCTGCCACTCCACGATCTTAGAAAAATCCCGCTCCATAATATGGACCTCAAAACCAAGCGCTTCGAGCAGGTGCTTAATGGTCGGGATATCAATCGCCAGCATGCTATGTTTATCCTGCCAACGGTTTATCTCCTCACCCGCCTCTCTTGCAATATCAATATGCAAATCTAAACGCTCCCCACTCCCGGAGTATTGCCAGCGCGACTGAAACAACAGCTTGTCATCGCCATCTTGCAATTGGTGGCTAAAACCCTCGTCATTGGCTACTTGGTTTTTATCCACCGCATCAAAACAAAACACGCCACCCGGCTTCAAAGCTTGATAAACCGACTTTAAAGTATTCTCAAACTGCCGTTGTGGGTAAGCGTATAAGATCGAATAGAGAAAACAGGTAATCAAATTGAAAGGGCGATCGAAACTGAAACAACTCATATCCTGACATGAGAACTCAACATCAATGCCGGATTCCGCGGCGCGATCTAACATTTGCTGATTCGCATCCAAGCCAGTGGCGCGATAGCCATACTTAGCAAAATATTTTAGGTGCGGCCCATGACCACAAGCTAAATCCAGATACTCATCACCCCCAATACCGAAGAGCTGATGCAAGCGCTGCGCATATTCGCATTGCTCTTGGTAATTGATACCAGAGCACATCAGTTCATAGTATTTGGTGAGGTCGGTATAAAGTACTTCGTCTGTCATGACTGCAGTCAGCGCCTGTGCAAATGGGTCGCAAGCATAGCTCAGGCTCAACAATTGAGCCAAGCAAAATCCGTTTGGAGTGATAACGCTGTCGCTAACCAGAGTATTCGCTATTCAGTCGTAGGTTAGCTAATATAGCTATATTAGCTAACCTAAACATATGAGTAATGTAACGACATGAAGACCGTAACAGCCACTGAGGCTCAAAATAACTTCGGCGATCTCTTGATGAACGCGCAGAGTCACCCAGTATCGATCACTCGAAACGGTAAAGAAAAGGGTGTGCTCCTTTCTTCGGAGGATTATCAAGACCTCAAAGTCAAAAGCTTACAAAGTGCGATAGATGCTGGATTAAACAGCGGCGTGCCGACCCCGCTAAATATGGATGAGATCAAGCAAAAAGCTAGAATGGCGTTAAATGCTAAGTCTTAATAAACACCCACTAGCAGAAGAAGACTTAATTGCTATTTGGATATACGGCTGTGAAACATGGAGTGCCAATCAAGCCGATCACTATTTTGAGCTGTTAGAAGCAAAGATCAATTCGTTAAGAGAGTTCGCTGGGCGATATCCCCTGAGAAGCCAATTTAACCCGCCAATTCGTATTTGCCCACACCTAAGCCACATCATCATTTACACCATTGATGCAGACACAGTTACAATCATCCGAGTACTTCATAAAACCATGAATGTAGAACAGCGGCTATAAGCTAGATCTCAACCCAAGATTACTCCCGCTTCCCATCACACCCTGGCCACCAACACGGCTCACTATTTTGCTTCAAAATAGCCTCCCACTTAGACGATGTCGGCTGGGTCACATACTCTAAAGCACCCCAACTACCGTGCTTACCCGCCCTGCCCACATCTGAAAAATGCATAAACAAACCGCCCCCTGCCTTGCGCCAACTGGCAAAGTTACGCTGATATAAGTCATACATGCGAGGGTCACGGTTCAGGCCGGTATGGAGCTTAATTAAAGCCTCCTCATTCTGGCTGTTTTGCATATTGTTGGTAATGTGCTGGCCGCCTTCGTAGGCGACTAATTCAAGTCCGTGTTTTTTGGCTACATCCGCGTGATAGCGGTACACATTCTCCATCGCTGTTGCATCGTATTTACATGGAAAGTGACGGCCATCTAAGGCTTGTTCATAGGCTTTAGTTAAACCACTGTCCGGAAGTTTAAGCCATTCGCGAGTATATTTAACACCCGGGTCTTCCGGTTTGTGACCGGTCAGGCAGCCATTAAAGTAAGCAGCGATAGCAAGTACATCAAAGCCATGCCGATAACAGCCGCCTTTTGCCTGCTTCCATAAAGGACAATCCAATGCGGCTTTCTCTAGGCCAAACCATGCCGCATGGGCACCCATTACACAGCGCACGCGTTGCGATTGCGAGGTAAATACCTGACCTTTCCATATATCGCAAACCTCTGCACTGCGCAGGCCATACCATTGATAAAACGCATTACCGTCTTTTTGTTTCCAACGTTGTTGCGCTTGCTTACGGGCAAAGCGTTTTTGCCTAAACACCGAATTCCACACTTCATTGGAGTATTCAATATACGTTGTTAGCTCTGGCTTGAGCTGTTTGTGCACCATCTGAGCAAAGGCTTTGATATAGGCGTCATCAGCCTGATGAGGGATGTTAAACCATGGGTCTGCGCCGACGAGATTAGCAAGTTGAATCATGAGTTCAAACGGGACGCCTTGCTCAGCAAAACTGCGATCTTCTGGTACTGGACGCTGCTCCCAAGTCTTCTGCTCGGAGTTATTGGTTTGCATCCAGCCCATAAAACGCAAGGCTCGAAAATCGCCTATACGGGCAATAAAGTCAGGATTAAACACTTCCCCTCTATCAAAGGCGGCAATATGCTTCTCGGGTACCACACTGATATTTCGGATGGGGTCTTTAGGGTCGAAACCAAGCACGGTTAATAAGCAGCTACCATGGCTCACTTGAATGCGATCCCCCTTATGGGCTCGACCGACTTTTTTGGCGCACCAGCGGTAATCTAAGCTGCCCTTGCCCTGCCAACGCACAATATAGTGGGTGTAAGCCAAGGGGTAACCTTTGCGATTACTCAAAAACACCGTGCCTGCGATCACGCCTTCGGCAACACCCGTCAACTGCCCGTGCTCATTTACCTCAATGCCTTGATCACTTTTACGCGGCCAGTCATACCATTCACGCGACCAACGCATCAAGTTCAGAAAGGGGAATTGACTCGACCAATCTGCAACACGGTTAAGGTTCATCCCCATTGAACTACGTGTTTGGATATTCCCGCTCTCTACGCCGGGCTCAACAACGCCGCTTTGCCCATGGGCGTACGAGTAGAAAAAGAACAGCACAAACAAAAGCCAAATATTTCTCATAAACTTTACTCATTATTGGGCTAATTATATCTCGAGGTAAACCCCAGACAACGTTATCCTTTCCTATAATTACATTATCGGATAACGCTAAACGTGATAGTAAAATGATGGCGCCCGGCGCTTTACCCTTGATAGTAAGTAAAGCACGATAACTCATACAAACATTCGGGAAAGAGCTGTGAAAGCAAGAATAATCACCTTATACGACAAGCTGTTACTTGTCCTAGCCATAGGCTCATTATTTGCTGTTACCTTGGGGCCAGAACTACTCGAAAGAACTGTCACCATCACCCCCCAAACAGTTAAACACATCGATATTGTTAGTGATGAAAGCGTCGGCGGAAATAGCGTGGTTCGGTGGGTCAATAAAAGCACCGCATCTTGGAGCTGCGATATTGGTAGCGCATACGAATACCCTTTTTGCCTTTCCCAAATGTACCTAAATAAGACGCCAACCGAAGGCATCAATTTATCCAGCTACCCTAACGTAAAAATTTGGCTAAAGTACCAAGGCCCAGCTAACTCCATGCGCCTAACTCTCAAGAATATCAACCCGGCTTATACCAATAGCTTCGACCTAAGCACCTCTAAATACAATACTCTGGAGTTGGACGTAAACAACTTAAATCTGCCTGTTGAAGTCACTCTGAAGGATTTTCGAGTCGCGGAGTGGTGGTTATTACAGCATGAAATTCCACTCGAACATTCACAGTCTGAATTTAGTAACGTCAATATTATTGAGCTGCAGACAGGTACAGGTCTTCATTCAGATAGACACACCTTTGAATTCATCAAAATACAATTTGAAGGCCAAATACTATCCACTGAACAATTATATTTTGGCATCATTATCCTCTGGGTGATCGCAATTCTAATATATATCTCACAGCGGGTAATATTGATGAGTACCGAGATTAAAAATCGCGAGATCATTCAACTTGATTTAATTGCCATCAACTCCGTATTAAATATCAAAAGCGAGCAATACAAAGCTGAAGCCAAAACCGACCCGTTAACAGGTGTCAAGAATCGCGCAGGTGTACGTGACGCGCTGTCGGACGGTTACGAAAACTCCAAAAATGACAACGAACCTTTGACGATAATATTAATCGATATCGACCATTTTAAAGCGGTTAACGATACCTATGGTCACGATGTCGGCGATGAGATTCTAAAAGGCCTTGCCAACGTTCTCCAAACAAATACCCGTGAAAACGATACCTTAGCTCGATGGGGCGGAGAAGAGTTTCTGCTCGTCTGCGCCAATACCAACAATAAAAATGCTCTCAAGGTTGCTGAACATATTCGCAAAGCCCTGGAAGACGCTCATTTTCACAATGATATGCAAATCACTGCAAGCTTCGGTCTTGCGACACTCGCTGATGAGTCTATCGACAGCTTATTCAAACGTGCCGATGAAGCCTTATACCAAGCCAAAGAAAATGGCCGTAACCAAGTATGCGAAGGCTAGTCCGACAAAACACAGCCAATAACATCGCTAACATTTGAATTGCGATTACCATTGGTGGTAGCGTAGCGGCTGCCGAAATTTGTTTGGAGTAAGACTTTTGTTAAAGATAGCCGTGCTCGAAGACGATCCCGCGCAAGCGGAACTTATCACCACTTGGTTAAGAGAAGAGGAGCATCAAGTGGTCCATGCCGATCGCTGTAAATCGTTTCTCGACATGTTTTTGCGTGAGTCTCCTGATCTTATTATTCTCGATTGGCAATTACCCGACGGCAGTGGTATCGATGTATTAGAAACCATTCGCGGTCGCCTCGAAAGTAAAGTCCCTGCAATATTTTGTACTCAACGTAACGCAGAAGAAGACATTGTCAAAGCCCTTAAACTCGGCGCCGATGACTACCTCACCAAACCCTTACGACGCGCAGAGTTGATGGCTCGCATCCAAGCCTTAGGCCGCCGCGCCGGTTTTAAAAAACCCGATAGCGTGTTAAACCTTGGTCCTATTTGTGTTGATACCGAAAAAAAGACCATTACCATCGATGGTAAACCTGCAAAGCTCACCCATAAAGATTACGCCGTAGCGCACTGCCTGATCAGCAACCAAGGTAAAGTGCTTTCACGAGAGTATCTATTAAAACAGGTCTGGGGAGTCGACTCAGGTTTAGATACACGCACTGTTGATGTGCATGTGAGTCGTGTACGGCGCGCTCTGGGTATAGGTCCTGACATCGGTTTTATTATTAAGACGGTTTATCAACATGGCTACCGACTTGAAGCGATTTAGGTTCTTTTTAGACCCTCTTCAGTACGCTTAAACAGCGTTAATATTTAAGCTGATATCAATTCGATACCTGTTAATTGGCATCAGATTTTATCAACTTGTATCAATTCTTATCAACTTTTTTGCGGATAGCAGGCTTATGAAATTTTCACCTTTGGCGCTTATTATTGTCATCAGCCTCTTTGCCAGTAGCCAAAGCTTCGCGAAGGATTGGCTATACAGCGTACGCCCGGGGGACACTTTATGGTCCCTATGTTTGAAATACACCTCGGTCAAAGATTGCTGGGTGAGAATTGGGCCATACAACAACGTCGATTACCCCAAAACGATGGCGCCGGGAATACAAATTAAATTTCCGCTCGGCTGGCTAAAAACCCCACCTCGACCGGTCGAGTTAGTCTTTTTTAGTGGCGCAGTCGAAATATCAGAACTGGCTAACACGCGAACGAATACATCCGCCAGTAAACATCCAGGCAAAATGGGCGAAAAACTCGGCATCGGTTCACGCATAGATGTATTTGATAATAGCTCGGCAACTATAAAATTTGCCGACGGTACTATCATGGTACTGGAGCAAAACAGTCGCTTAGACTTTGATATTTTATCCACTTTTGATGGCAAAGGTATTGTGGATACCCGCGTTAACCTACGGCGCGGCGCAGGCAAGGTCAGCGTACCTAAACGCAGCCCACGCTCTAAATTCCGCATCTCAACCCCCTCTGCAGTTGCCGCAGTGCGCGGAACCGTGTTTCGTATGGAAGTCGCGGGAAAAGACGCGGATGTGAGTTTAACGGGTGTACTTGAAGGTATCGTTCAGATTTATCCTGTTGACACCAATATTGTAGAAGCAAGCGAACAAAGACAAAATAGCGATAAGCTTTCTAGTGTTACGCTAACCGAAGGTTTTGGCCTTCGTACTGAAAAAGGTAAAGCCTTGAAGCAACCAGAGCCTTTGCTAAGTCCACCTGAATTCATCAATACATCAGATGCTCAAATTTGGCCGGTTAAACTCCAGTGGCAAGCCCTCTCAGGCGCCATTCAATATCAACTATTGGTACTTCAGGATATTGATAACAGCTCGGATAAAGCCACTGACACAAGCAGCGCTGAAACTATAGATAAAACCATAGACAGTATTAACACACAGGAAACCCAGAACAACTTCGACACCTTAGCACCGGGCTGTTTCCGTTTTCGCGTCAGTGCACTCGCCGCCAATCAGCTTCAGGGTGTGCCACAAGAACAGCGTATCTGCGCAGCTAAAGCCATCGCGCCACCAGTATTAAATAACAAAACACTACGCAAGCAAAACCAACATATCTCGCTCGAATGGCAAAGCACAGAACGAGCCAGCGCTTATGTTGTTGAAGTATCAAGAAAGAGTGACTTTTCAAACTTGGCTCACCGCATCGAAACCACTGATACGCAAATCACATTACCTCAAATGACAGGCAAAACCGTACACATCCGCGTCAGAGCGCTCGATCAATATCAAACCGAACACAGTCCTAGTGAACACTTAACATGGAAAGAGAGCAAAAAGGGAACCTGGAAGATCATCACAAGTTTTATCCTTGTCGCGTTGTTCGGACTGCTTTAATACCGCTATGACACGCTTACTGCACTTTGCCCTGCCGCTTTTATTTGCGGTATTTGTCGGCTTCTCCTATCACTATGATTGGTTTTACGCCTTAGACCTCCTGCTTTACGACGAGGCACAGAAGTCTTTAGAAATCGACCCGCCAGACGATATCGTTGTCATCACCATAGATGAGCAAAGCCTACAAAGTTTGGGACGCTGGCCGTGGTCTCGGCGCGTGCATGCAGAGTTGCTCGATGTCCTCACTGAGGCTCAAGTGAAAGCCATCGTATTTGATATTATCTTTGCCGAGGCCGACACCAATGACCCCGAAAGCGATGCACGTTTTGCTCAAGCCTTAGAAAATAATGCGCGCACCCTACTGCCCCTGCACATTGAGCCCTTGCGTTACAAAGGCCAACTGCTTGAGATTCACCCCTTCCCAAAGCTTGCACAATCCACTGCCGCGACCGGGCATGCCCACCTCGATTGCGACTATGACGGCGTCTGCCGCTCAGTGCATTTACACGTCGGCTTAGAGCAGGCACGTTTGCCGCACTTGGCGCTATCGCTTTATCAACTCATCGGCGAGTCACATTTAGAAATCCCCGGTCGGCGCAGCGCCAATCACGCCAAGGGTTCACCATTTCAAATTTATCAGGATTATCACAATTTTATTCCCTTCTCTGCCAATGAGAATTTGCTGCAAAAAGCCTCTTATGTCGATGTACTAACGGGCCAGATACCCAAGTCGTTTTTCCAAGACAAGATTATCTTTATTGGCGCCACCAACCCCGGCTTAGACGATATTTTGGTCACCCCGGTAGGGCGTATCCCTGGAGTGGAGATCCACGCACAGATATACAACGCCTTGCGCAACAATAGCTTTATCTCCTCGCCCGAGCGCTATCTTATTATCTTGCTACTGGTGCCCTTAGTCTTTGCCTGCCTGTTTGGCTTTACGTTTTTATCGCCATTCCAGTTATTACTCGCCAATGCCGCAACCGCTTTTTTACTGCTCAAGCTAGCTCAGCTAAGCATCGTAAAATGGCACTTTTGGTTGCCGGTAGCCCCTGTCGTCGTCACAATTATTTGTTTTTACCCTTTATGGAATTGGTTCCGCTTGGAGATGGCTTTGCGCTATCTGAAGCGTGCACTCGCTAAGAGCCATGACGAAGCCTCTCTATTTCAATCCTCAACTCAAGGTGGCGCAAGATCGCCTGACAAAAGCGATAGTATTTCACGTTTTAGTGTCGATATCGTCGGGAAGACTTTGGATAAGCTAGCGCGAACCAATCGCGATGTGGATTACAGTCGGCAACTCATTCGGGTAAGCCTATCGGAGTTACAAGACGCCGTCGGTATCTTCAACCACGAAGGCGAGCTGATCTTATTAAATAAGAAGTTTGAGCTTTTTTTCCCGGACTGGCACGAGCAGGATAACCAAGGGGGAAGTTCAGCGAAAACACTTAAAACTCTGTCGAACTTGGATGAGCAAATAGCCCTTGATGAGCATCGCTCATGGAAGCGTTATATCGATCAACTGGTTCAGCATGGCGAAGCTTTCGAAGTCGAGGCGACTGCCCAATACGAGCAGCGCGCGATTTTATTACACGCCCGCAGTGTATCCTTACACGATAAGCAGCATGAACAGTTATTGAACGATATTATCGTCTTATCTATTACCGATTTAAGCTTGGTAAAAGAGCGCGAGCGCTCTAGGGTCGAGACCTTTAACTTCATCTCCCACGACCTGCGTTCACCTTTGATTTCGATTTTGGCGCTAATAGAAAAACTACGTCCAAGCGAGATACCTATCAATTCGACGGTTCAAAAAACCATTGATGATATCGAGGTATATGTCAAAACCAACCTAAACTATACCGAGAGCTTATTGCAGTTGGGTAAGGCGGAAAATATCCCTTCGTCGGCATTTCACTTTTGTGATTTACACGCCATCGCCGACGATGCTTTGATTCAAGTGCATACGCTTGCAAATACCAAATCGATTAAGGTGATGACAAACAAAGAAGACTGCGATATTTGGGCTTGGGGGGACGGCGATTTGTTAACACGTGCTTTAGTCAATTTACTGAGTAACGCCATCAAATACAGCCCCGCTCAAACTCAGGTTAAATTGAGCTTAAAAAGAATACAGACACAGGCGCGTTTTTGTATTGAGGATCAAGGCTACGGCATCGCATCAGAGGATATTCCCAAACTATTCCAACGCTTTAAACGCGGCGAACAAGGTCACGGCGAAAGTGGCGCAGGCTTGGGTTTATATTTTGTCAAAACTGTCGCCGAAAAACACAAAGGCAAGGTGGGTGTTCTGAGTAGCTCAGAGCAAGGCTCAGTATTTGAGCTGAGTTTACCGCTATACGATTTACCTACTGATGCTTAGCGCTACATTTTACAGGGTTTTACATTCGTTTTAACCCAAAAAGAGGATACTACTTAGATCACTCACACATTAACAATTCGATCTTGGATATGACCGTGGTTAACAACCTAAGTAAGTTAAAGCTCATTTTAATTATTCTCGTACTATTACTATTGTGCGTGCCTATCGGCAATATCGCAAAAGCTAGTTTCTCCGCTACCGATAACACCCAGACGGCTTCTCCGATTGTTCTCTCCCCACAATTTTAAATACTTTGTATATTCTGAGCTAAAACCCGAGCTAAAACCTGAGTTTAGACCTGAACGAAAAGCCGAGATAAAACTCCGAGGTAAAATGATGTACCAGAGTTTAATTAAGTTTCCTTCGACAAAAAATAGGAAATCAACAAGCATGAAAGGACTCATACTGGGCGCGAGTCTATTGAAAAAGCGCTTACAGCTGGATCAGCACGTCAATAGCATTGTGATCGCGCTTGATGGCCTGCTATGCGCACAGCAGTCGCAACCGGCCACAGTGTGCTTAATTAACAACTTTCGTCATCATAAAGCACTGATTCCGGTTTTGGGTTCATGGCTAGGCAGCAGCCCCAATATTGCCCTCAGCGATCAGCAGCTTGAGCTCTTGCTCGGAGCAAGGAACATACAGTGTTTTATCAAAGAGATGTGTATTGGGAAGGCGGCGTTACTTGGTGCGTTTAACCACGCCATACCGCAGATGTTACAAAGTGATTATCAGCTTAAAACCGCCGAGCTAACTTACCAAGGTGCGGCTTAAAGCTAAACTAAGCTAAAACTACAATCAAATTATCGCTATTTAAGCGTATGGTCAAGTAAAGGCAACTCGACGAAGAAGGTCGACTGCATACCTTTAGAGTGCTTATAATAGATTTTACCGCCGTGGGCATCAACGATACTCTTAGTAATCGCAAGCCCCAAGCCGGTTTTCTTTTCTCCACGAGTGGTTTTGGTACTGAGCACAGAGAAGGCTTGAAATAGCTGTTCTTGCTCATCCTCGGAAATCCCAGGTCCTGCATCGCGAATGGAAAAAATAAAGCGATCGTTACTCTGCACTAACGACACTTCGATGCTGCCATTCATCTCCGAGTACTTAATCGCATTGGTAATAAGGTTGTCGCATATCTGCTTCATTTTAAGCGGATCTACCACCGCTAAAACCTCAGCAGGTAAGTTACGATTAACAGTCAGCCCCTTAGATACCGCCTCAGCTTGATACAGCTCCAGGCGCTCTACCACTATTTTAGCGACGTTAACATCGGTTTTAGACAGCTTTGGTACGCCACTTTCAATGACAGAAATATCCAGTAAGGTCTCTAATAAGTCAATTAGATCCGTACTACTATTACGTATCAGATTCATCAAGCGATCTTGTCGCTCAGGTGTGGGAGAGCGGTCAAGTAAGTAATCGGCTGCCGTTTTAATCGATGCGATAGGTCCGCGTATATCGTGCGCGGCAGTGCCGAGAAATTGATTTTTTAGCTGATTCAGACGTTCGATTTCAAAATGATTACCTACACGTTCAACAGCATGATTAACACGACATAAAAACTCTTCAGGCATAAAAGGTTTTAAAATAAAGTCGTTAGCGCCGGATTTAATAAATTCGGCTGAAAGGTTATTACCGCCTTGGGCTGAGACGCCTATAATCTCCATGGTCTCTCGGGAATAAGTCTCTCGAATACGCGACGATAACTCAAAGCCGTCCATGCCCCCCATATAACAATCGAGTACGCATACACGGATGTTGGGGAACTCTTTAAGGCGCAATAAAGCTTCTTCGCCAGATTTGGCACTATGTACCACAAAACGCTGGGTGAGCAGCAAGCGTGACATGTTTCGCCGAGCCACTAGTGAGTCATCAACCACTAGCACCTCGATACCATAATTCTCGTGAATGCGTCGCACCAACCAAACAACGTACTCTAAATTGTAGCTACCGCTCTTATGGGCATAATCTGTAATGCCTTTGCTCCACAGATCTTCCTTAAGCGAATCGTTCGATTTACCGGTAAATACCACAGCGGGAATGCCGTTATCGACAACCACATCAATGGCTTCGCCGTTAGGGCCGTCGGGAAGGTGGTAATCGACTGTTGCTACAAAGTAATCACTTGCTTTGGTTTCAAGTAATTTTTGAGTATCCGCAAGCGTTTCAACGACGTCACACTCGTAACCGTGCGCTTGGGTAATTAGATTTTTAAGAATTGCAGAGAAGGACTTACTGTCCTCAACAATTAGTACTTTACTGGCCGTAGTGCTATCCACAAATAGTCCTAGCGATTATCATCTAAATCACAATTAAAGGTGTGTAAAACACAGTTTCACTAAGTATAAGCATAGATTATCGACGCAGAATCTACCTTAGATTTTATATCTATATCCTACAGAACAATCTTAGTACAAAAAATACTGACGCACTAAGTAAGCCTCGTTTTACGGGAAACACCCTGCTGGAAGAAACCTCTGAGATACGTATAAATGAAAGAAAATCTAAACGAAAACACCTTGGTCCGAATTGCAGATAACCTGTCCAAAGTGTTGGATTTTGATACCAATGCTTTTGTTTCACATGCAATTAAGGGTCTTGAGGGTCAAGAACTCAAACAGCGTATCACTCATATCATCACGATCATGCATGCTTTTTTACCAAGCGACTTCGCTCAGACAGCCAAATCTTTTTGTGCGCTTGCTGAGGTATGGGATAGAGGCGATCCGGATGATAAATTCCGAGGCTTTGCGGTTTGGCCTGTCATTGATTACGTCGGTATCTATGGTATCGATGAGCCTGAACTTGCCTTGCTAGCCTTAGAGAAGCTCACTCACCTTTTTAGTGCAGAATTCGCTATCAGGCCCTTTATCGAGCAACATCCTAAAATCACTTTCGAGTTTTTAAACCAATGGCTGTCTCACCCCGATGAACATGTTAGACGCTTAGTATCAGAGGGAACACGCCCTAGGCTACCCTGGGCTGGACAACTTAAAGATTTTATCGTAGATCCTACGCCTGTAATCCCATTGCTAGCTGCTCTACGTCACGACAATAGTCAATATGTTAAACGCTCAGTAGCGAATCATCTTAATGATATCGGGAAAGATCACCCAGAGAAGTTGATTGATATTTGTGCTGAATGGCAGGAACAGGATACCGGCTCAAGCGACTGGGTTATTAAACACGCGACACGCAGCTTAGTTAAAAGTGGCCACCCACAGGTGTTTCGCTTACTCGGCTATAGCAACAAACCTAAGGTTTCGATTAGCCATTTTAAGGCCACACCAGACGTGCTTTCGTTAGCGAATAGCCTCAATGAGCGTTTAGAGTTCTCGTTCGAGCTTGAAAGCGATGCAAATAAGCAAAGTTTCGTCTTGGATTATGCCGTACATTTCACCAAAGCCAATGGCAAAACTGCAGCTAAAGTATTCAAGTTTGGGAACTATCAGCTCGACAAGGGCGAGCGCTTAAGCTTGAATAAGTCTCACTCATTCAAGCCAATTAGTACACGCAAGTACTACCCTGGCGAACATATATTGGCTTTACACATTAACGGTGAAGAGCAGTTACGCTGTCAGTTTACGGTGAGTGAGTAATTCTTAAACAAAAAATCTAGGCTAATTTTTAGAACTACTAAAACGCGGCATGCACTGCTCCGGCGGAGGAAAATACAGCTTGCCGCTGAAACAACTGCCTTTATCTAGGTTCGATGTAACAGCAATCTCGCCGTTCATTTTTTCCACTAAACTTTTAACGATACAAAGGCCTAAACCATTGCCACCATAATGACGTGTGGACAGTTCATCCACTTGCTTAAACGAAGCAAAGATAAGCTCTAGATTCTCCTCGGCAATACCAATGCCAGTATCACTAATCGAAAACGACAGTGTACCGCTGTGATCCCCGTCTGGAAGAAAGCTCATCTCAATATCAATACGGCCTTCACGGGTAAACTTAATCGCGTTATTCAGCAAGTTTAGAAAGACTTGCTTAATACGGATTTGATCGCCGAAAACTGTTAACGGTAGCGCATCAGGCTTTGAATAGTGAATTGTTAAACCTTTCTCAATCACCTGTGCACTCGCCACAGAGTATATCGACTCAAGACAGCCCTCTAGCTCCATCTCCTTATAGAACAAACCGATCTCGTCGGACTCTATTGATGAGATATCGATAATATTGTTAATAATCTCAAGTAAATGCTTACCGGCATTGTTGATAATTTCAAAACTACTGGTCGCAACGTCGTGATAGTTCTTCCGAATACCGCGCTGGGAATAACCGATAATTGAGTTAAGCGGCGTACGAATTTCATGCGTCATATTTTTAAGAAAGACGCCTTTGGCACTATTGGCGTTTTTCGCCTCTTTCGTAGCTTTTTCGAGCTCGCAGTTTTTCTGTTTGATTTCCGTTAAGGTCTTAGCCAAGTGCTTGGAATAAGCCTCGACAATCTCATGAGAGCCTTTAACATCCCGCTCTTTTTTCTCAATTTTATCGAGTAAATTGTTATATTCAAGCCCTACCATTGCCATTTCACCAAAGGGCTCAATGCTTAATCGCTGACTCACGTCTCCCGTATTAGCATGCTCACGAATGTGGTCTACCAAATCAACAAGGTCAGAGCGAGCATTGTGCTCACTAATATTTAGGCCTAAAGCTTCGTCAGCCTCACTCACCCGTAAAGTCACAAAATGCTTAATAAGGTATAACGAGGCAAAAGCTAAGCAAAACGTCCAAGCACCAATCATAAGCACACCTATTAATTGAACCGCAAGATTGCTAAGCAAGGGGCCATCCATAAACAAAGCTGTAATCAAGGTTCCCCAAATTCCGCCCGCAAGGTGAACCTCAATAGACCCTACGGCGTCATCAATGCGTAGTTTTTCAAACCACATATGAATAAAGCACGCCAGTACCCCTCCGCTAGCCCCCACGGCAATCGCTTCTAGTGGTGTGGTTAAATAGGCACAACCCGTTATGGCAACCAAGCCTGTCAGGCAACCATTGATCGCAACCGGCACCTCGACAACAGCACCACGACTTAGCGGCGATATAATACTGAAAATTAAACTCGCTGAGCCTGCCAATATCGTATTTAAGATGACTAGTGGAATTCGATCGTGAAACATACCGGTATGACCAGAGCTAAAACCTAACCAACCAATACACAGCAATACCGCTCCAAGCGACGCAGATGAAAGGCTCGAGGGCTGGATAGTATTGGTTTTCCGTGTCGAAATATCACAACTGGTATCAAAGCGACCAATACGGGAACCAATCACAAACACCGCCGCTAAGGCCACCCAACCACCAACACTATGAACGGCTGTCGCGCCAGAAAAATCGTAAAAACCCATCGATTTGAGCCACGAATCTGCCCCCCAAATCGCATTCGCGCTAGTGGGGTAGATCACCCCTGCAACCAGTAAAGCGATGCAAAGGTAGCCGATAAAAGGTACCCGCTCTGCAACCGCGCCAGAAATGATGCTGACAGTCGTGCAGCACAATAAAGCTTGATAAGTCAAGATGGCGTAGCCATGCATCTGTTCCTTCTGAAGGTCAACAACGGCGCTTGAACCCACTAAATTTTCAGAAGGGAAGACAACAAAATCAAGATCAAATAACTGGGTTACGGCAAAAAAGGTCACGAAGGCAACCCCGATGTCGCAGAAATTTTTGACAGCTACGTTAATGTTGTTTTTCTTTCGAGTAAGACCCGATTCTAAGCACAAAAACCCTGCCTGTTGTAAGAACAACAAACATGTACAAAAAATAAGCCAAAGTGTATCTATGGGCGTCAACATAATATAAGCTTAGCTCAGCTTATTCGGATCGCCATCCGTCTACACCCACGCTAAGAGCTAAGCGGCATGGATCGGGCGTTCGCAAGTCTGATTTAAATCTACTAAGCTTAGTTTCATTGCTTGATCCAGTGCCGCTTTATCACTATAATCTGCCCGGTTTTGCTATTGTCAACTTTATAGCTATAGACAGAGCGATTGAGTTCAGTATTAGCGCAAATCTGTATGACAATTACTGATAGAAAAAATAGACATGCCGACAGTGAAGAGCTCAGTCGAACGCTGAAGTCTTCGCGGTCATAAATAGGTTGCGGATAGATGGTCGTGTAAMCACCGACCCACTACTTAGAAATAAGTACGTAGAAACCGGCACGTAGAAACCAGAGAATCAAAAAGAGCGWTAACGATTTGAACTCCCCAGTTTGGACAAGCTTAAAATATCAAGCTATCACGCTTTTACCTACTGCATGCGTATTGATGTACATAGACAAAACCTACGTCTCCTCATATTTACTAGGAGCCTTGGTTTTTATCTTACCCAATCTTTACTTCGTAATTTATGCATTTCGCTACCAAGGCGCGAATGCTTCTTTATGGGTAATAAAGTCTTTCAATCAAGGCGAGTACGGCAAATTGGTATTGTCGGGTCTAGGCTTCGCTTTGGTATACCGCTTTAACCAAGCGTTGCATATACAATCTTTTTTTGCAGGCTTTGCCTGCATGATAGCGTTGCAATGGTTCATCGCTGCGAAAATAACCGCAGCAATTCCCTGTGAACCGGTCGAGCAAGCCCTCGAACACTAGCAGCGCAAACAGAATTTTTATTTTATACGGGTGTAATAAACGACAATGGCAAGTGAACATGGCGAAGTTGTAACAACAATCGACTATATTCAACACCATCTGCAAAACATGACCTACGGTAAATTACCGGCAGGCTATGTACGTGCAGACGGAACTGTAATGGAAAGCAGTGGTTGGACATTAGCGCATTCATCAACAGAAGCTCAATCAATGGGCATGCAAGCATTCCACCTTGATACTTTAGGCTGGGGCATTGTGCTCGGAGTAATCGTACTTTTTATCTTTCATCGCGTAGCGAAAACAGCAAGCGTTGACACGCCTCGCGGCTTACAAAGCTTTGTAGAACTGCTCGTCGAGTTTATCGACGGTATGGTGAAAGAGCTCTTTCACTTCAAGAGTAACTTTGTTGCGCCTCTGGCCTTAACGGTTTTCTCTTGGGTATTCATGATGAACCTCATGGATTTAATCCCGGTTGACTGGCTACCACATGCAGCGCAAGTTGCCACGGGTGATGCCCATCTCTTCTTCAAAGTCGTTCCTACAACTGACCCCAATGCCACTATGGGCATGGCTTTTACTGTCTTCGGGCTAATGATCTTTTTCAGTATTCGTGAAAAAGGCCTCTGGGGCTTTATTAAAGAGCTCACCTGTCATCCTTTCTTTGCGCCAAAAGATAAGTGGTTTCTTAACATCATCTTAGTCCCATTCAATGTGATTTTGGAAGTGAGTGGCCTACTGGCTAAGCCGCTCTCTCTCGGTCTTCGATTGTTCGGAAACATGTATGCCGCAGAGGTGATTTTCATTCTAATTGCCCTCACCTATAGCGCCGGTCTTTTCCTAGGCTTACTTGGTGGTCTCATGCAGTTGTCATGGTTAATATTTCATATCTTGGTTGTGCCATTACAAGCCTTTATCTTCATGGTTCTCACCGTTGTTTATATGGGTATGGCATTCGACAATCACGACGAAGCTCACTAGTAATACAGCTTGAGCCGGAACAGTTAGATCGAAATTAGTAATAGCAGTACAGAATTTTATTTTTTAACGTTTTCATTTTTAACTTTAACTTTATCAATCTCCAGGAGATTATTATGGAACAAGCAGTCGTCTACTTCGCAGCCGCATTTTTGATGGGTATCGCAGCATTGGGTACAGCAATCGGTTTTGGTAACTTAGGTGGTAAATTACTTGAAGCTTCAGCTCGTCAACCCGAGCAAGCACCTGCACTACAAGGCAAAATGTTCATCATGGCCGGTTTAGTTGATGCTGTGCCTATTATTGGTGTTGGTATCGGCATGTACCTTATCTTTGTTGTAGCTCCTGGTATGGGCGCTTAATTTACACTTCTTTTTAGATAGCCATTGCCATTCACGGCAACATTGAACATTAAAGAGGTGTAAGTGTGAATATTAACTACACGATTTTTGGACAGTCTCTGACTTTCCTTATATTCGTGTTCTTTTGCATGAAGTACGTTTGGCCAGCTTTAATTGGCGTCATGGCAGAGCGCGAAAAGCGCATTGCCGAAGGCCTTGACGCTGCCAATCGTGCGGATAAAGACTTAGTGCTCGCTCAAAAAGATGCCACTAAACGTATAGCCGCAGCAAAAGAACAAGCAGCCAAAATAGTTGAACAAGCGAATCAACGCGCCACTTCAATTGTTGAGGAATCCAAAGAAACAGCCAAAGTTGAAGGCGAACGCATTAAAGCGGGCGCCCACGCAGAGATTGATCGTGAGATTAGTCAAGCGCGTGAAGAACTGCGCGGCAAGGTTTCTTCTCTAGCACTAAGCGGTGCGGAAAAAATTCTCGGTACTTCTATCGACATTTCTTCCCATAACGCTATGTTAGATAAATTGGCCTCAGAACTATAACGAGGGCTTTATGGCCGAATTAAATACACTCGCTAGGCCTTACGCAAGAGCCGCCTTCGAATTTGCTCGTGGCGCTAAAGCGCTCGCGAGCTGGTCGAAGGCTTTTGAGCTGGCCGCTGCGGTCAGCCAAGAGCAAAAAGTCGAAGTGTTTTTGTCTTCACCGAATCTCACTACCGAGAGTAAAGGTGCTGCATTTACCGATCTTTTGGGCGACGCGCTCGACGCCAAGCAACAAAACTTTGTCAAAGTCCTCGCAGAGAATTCACGCCTGGGGTTACTTCCCCAGATTCAACTACTGTTTGATCTGTATAAAACGGAACAAGAGAAAGTAGTCGATGTTGATATTCTATCGGCATTCGAGATGTCACCTGAGCTTGAGAAAAAGCTCGTCGACTCTTTGACAACAAAGCTGGATCGCGAAGTAAACCTTCAAACATCCGTAGATAAAAGTTTATTAGGCGGTGCGTTGATTCGTGCTGGTGATACCGTCATTGATGGCTCGGTAAGAGGCCGTTTGGCGAGATTGACCGAAGCTTTGCACGTCTAATTAAATAAGGAATTACAGTATGCAACAACTGAATCCTTCTGAAATCAGTGAAGTAATCAAGCAGCGGATCGACAGTCTGTCGGTCGCGACTGAAGCACAAAACGAAGGTACCGTCGTATCCGTATCTGACGGTATCATTCGCATCCACGGTCTTGCCGAAGTTATGTACGGTGAGATGATCGAGTTTGAAGGCGGCGTTTACGGTATCGCTCTTAACCTTGAAAGAGACTCTGTCGGTGCAGTTGTTCTTGGTGATTACCAAGGCGTTATCGAAGGTCAAACATGTAAATGTACCGGTCGAATTCTTGAAGTACCTATCGGGCCGGAACTACAAGGTCGCGTAGTCGATGCTTTGGGTATTCCTATCGACGGTAAAGGTCCGATCAACGCTAAACTCACCGATGCACTCGAAAAAATTGCGCCGGGCGTTATTGAACGTAAGTCAGTTGACCAACCCGTTCAAATCGGTCTTAAAGCCGTCGATACCATGGTACCTATCGGTCGTGGCCAGCGCGAGCTGATCATTGGCGACCGTCAGACCGGTAAAACCGCAGTCGCTATTGATGCCATCATCAACCAAAAAGGCACCGGCATTAAGTGTATCTATGTCGCTATCGGTCAAAAAGCTTCTTCTGTTGCTGCCGTTGTGCGCAAATTGGAAGAGCACGGCGCGATGGACCATACCATTGTTGTTGCTGCTACCGCTTCTGACCCTGCTGCGATGCAATTTCTTGCGCCTTTCGCAGGTTGCACCATGGGCGAATACTATCGCGACCGTGGTGAAGACGCTTTGATCATCTTTGATGATTTAACCAAGCAAGCTTGGGCTTATCGTCAAATCTCTCTACTTCTTCGTCGTCCGCCAGGTCGTGAAGCTTACCCCGGTGATGTTTTCTATCTACATTCCCGTCTACTTGAGCGGGCCTCACGTGTGAACGCTGAATACGTAGAGAAATTCACCAAGGGTGCTGTTAAAGGCAAAACAGGTTCGCTTACCGCGCTACCTATTATCGAAACCCAAGCGGGTGACGTATCGGCCTTCGTACCGACTAACGTAATCTCGATTACTGATGGTCAGATCTTCCTTGAAACCGATTTATTTAACTCGGGTATTCGACCTGCAATGAACGCCGGTATCTCGGTATCTCGTGTAGGTGGTGCTGCTCAGACTAAAGTTATCAAAAAGCTTTCTGGTGGTATTCGTACTGCATTGGCACAATATCGTGAATTGGCGGCGTTCTCGCAGTTTGCATCCGACTTGGATGAAGCTACGAAAGCACAGTTGGATCACGGTGAGCGTGTCACCGAGCTAATGAAGCAAAAGCAATACTCGCCTTTAAGCATTGCTGAAATGGCTATTGTGGTTTTTGCTGCTGATAAAGGTTACCTCAAAGATATTGAAGTAGCTAAAATTGGTGACTTCGAATCCTCCTTGCTTTCTTACATGAACAGTTCACACACGGAACTCATGACTAAAGTAAATAGCACTGGCGCTTACGATGACGATATTGCGAATGCTTTCAAAGCAGCCTTAGTAGACTTTAAGGCAACGCAAACCTGGTAAGCAGGTGCATCAAGCTAAACGCGGCGCAGCGAGTGCTTAGTTAAGCAACTACACTCAATCGCCGCCTTTAAATAGCGGGAATAACAATGGCTAGCGGAAAAGAAATACGCACCAAAATCGGTAGCATTAAAAATACCCAGAAAATTACCGGCGCTATGGAAATGGTTGCTGCGAGCAAGATGCGCAGAGCTCAACAGCGCATGCAAGTAGGTAAGCCTTACGCCGAGCGGATTCGCGCTATGGTCGGGCATATCGCTGCTGGTAATCCTGAGTACAAACATGAGTTTCTACAAGACCGTGAAGTAAAACGTGTGGGTTACATTGTTATATCCACCGATCGCGGCCTCTGTGGCGGACTCAATGTGAATGCCTTTAAAGCTGTGATGCTTCACAGCAAAGCTTGGGCGGAACAAGACATACCTGTCGATCTTTGCCTGATCGGCGCCAAGGGCGCGTCCTTTTTCAAAAGTGTTGGTGGCAATGTTGTCGCAAGCACTCGCGATATAGGCGAACGCCCATTAGTAACTGACATCATAGGTAGCGTTAAAGTCATGTTAGATGGTTTCTCTAACGGAACAATCGACCGTTTGTTTTTGGTCGGTAATGAGTTCGTTAATACCATGACGCAAGCACCAACAGTTCGACAATTGCTACCTTTGGTCTCTGATGATGATGAAAAACTCAACAAGCACGCTTGGGATTACCTTTACGAGCCTGATTCAAATTCATTGTTAAATGGACTCATGGTTCGTTATATCGAGTCACAAGTTTATCAAGCGGTCGTTGAAAACGTCGCCTGTGAACAAGCTGCTCGTATGGTTGCAATGAAAAGCGCAACAGACAATGCAGGTGAGATGATTGATGATTTGCAGATGGCCTATAACAAGGCGCGTCAGGCATCGATTACCCAAGAATTATCAGAGATTGTTAGCGGCGCCGCTGCTGTTTAGATTTTTTATAGCTCGCTATATAAGAACAGCCAGCACCTGCAAGATTGACGAATTTATAGATTTAAAATTTAAGTATACGAGGAAGCGAAAATGAGTAGCGGACGTATCGTACAGATTATTGGCGCTGTAATTGACGTGGAATTTCCACGCGACTCAGTGCCCAAAATTTACGACGCATTATTGGTTGACGATAAAGGGCTTACCCTTGAAGTTCAACAGCAATTAGGTGATGGCGTCGTTCGTACTATTGCTATGGGAGGCTCTGAAGGAGTCAGCCGTGGCTTAGTAGTTAATAATACTAATGAGCCTATTTCAGTACCCGTTGGTGTTGAAACACTTGGCCGCATTATGGATGTATTGGGTAACCCAATCGACGAAGCTGGCGAGATCGGTGAAAAAGTCCGTATGCCAATTCACCGTAAAGCGCCTGCTTACGACGAATTATCAGCCTCTACTGAACTACTTGAAACTGGCGTTAAGGTTATCGACTTGATATGTCCTTTCGCCAAGGGTGGTAAAGTTGGTTTGTTTGGTGGTGCCGGTGTTGGTAAAACTGTAAACATGATGGAATTGATCAACAACATCGCTAAAGAGCACAGTGGTTTATCTGTATTCGCAGGTGTTGGTGAGCGTACTCGTGAAGGGAATGACTTCTATCACGAAATGAAAGATTCCAACGTACTTGATAAAGTGGCGATGGTTTATGGTCAGATGAATGAGCCTCCGGGAAACCGTTTGCGTGTTGCTTTGACCGGTCTTACCATGGCTGAGAAGTTCCGTGACGAAGGTCGTGACGTACTGTTGTTCATTGATAACATTTATCGTTACACCTTGGCTGGTACTGAAGTATCTGCACTGTTGGGTCGTATGCCTTCTGCGGTTGGTTATCAGCCAACATTAGCTGAAGAGATGGGCGTACTGCAAGAGCGTATTACCTCTACTAAGGCAGGTTCTATCACCTCTGTACAAGCCGTTTATGTACCTGCGGATGATTTAACCGATCCATCACCAGCAACGACCTTTGCTCACTTGGATTCAACCGTTGTACTGAGTCGTGATATTGCTGCAAAAGGTATCTACCCTGCAATTGACCCACTAGATTCAACTTCTCGTCAGTTGGATCCGTTGATCATCGGTCAAGAGCATTATGATGTTGCTCGTGGTGTGCAGACTGTTCTTCAGCGCTATAAAGAGTTGAAAGACATTATTGCTATTTTGGGTATGGACGAGCTTTCTGAAGAAGATAAGCTAAGTGTATACCGCGCACGTAAAATCGAACGTTTCTTGTCGCAGCCGTTCCACGTGGCAGAAGTATTTACTGGTGCACCTGGTAAGTACGTTTCACTTAAAGATACGATTTCGAGCTTTAAAGGCTTACTTGCTGGTGACTACGATAGCTTGCCAGAGCAAGCTTTCTACATGGTAGGCTCAATTGATGAAGCTGTAGAGCGCGCCAACAAGATGAGTGAAAAAGCGGCTTAATTAGCCGCTCAGTTATATACTGCACTCAATTACTGGAGGCAAACGAACATGGCACTAACATTACATTGCGACATTGTAAGTGCGGAAAAGGAAATATTTTCCGGCTTGGTAGAGATACTCATTGCCTCTGCCAGTGAGGGTGAGGTTGGTATACGTTATGGTCACGCGCCATTTCTATCCAGTCTAAAACCCGGCCCCGTACGTGTAAGAAAACAAAACGGTGAAGAAGAAGTCTTTTACGTATCAGGTGGTTACCTAGAAGTACAACCTCACATGATTAATGTGTTGGCTGATACTGCCTTACGTGAAGGCGATCTTGATGAAGGGGCGGCACTTGCAGCTAAGAAATTAGCAGAAGAGACCTTAAGTCACAGCGGTCAGGGTATTGATTACTCTAAAGCAGCTGGGCAGCTTGCTGAAGCTACTGCTCAACTTCGTACCTTACGAGCATTTCGTAAAAAGCACGGCAAATAGTGATTTGGGCATCGTTTATGATGCCGTATTACATGTTTATGAAGGGGTAGTTTAGGCTACCCTTTTTTGTGCGTGCTACATAATCGTATTTTTAGTTTGGAGATTAATTAATGCTAGAGATAGTCATTTTGGCAGCGGGAAAAGGCACCCGTATGCGCTCGGATCGCCCTAAAGTATTACATAAGGTTGCCGGCAGAAGCTTGCTACAGCACGTCATCGATTGCGCCTATCAACTCAATCCAAGTCGCTTACATATTGTGGTTGGGCACGGTAGTGACCAGGTAAAAGACAGCCTCGAGTTAAACGAGAAACTTAGTTTCGTCGAGCAAAAAGAACAACTCGGTACTGGGCATGCGGTACAACAGGTATTGCCATTCATCGAAGACGGCTCCGATATTCTCATTTTGTACGGCGATGTTCCACTTATTTCAGCTAATACGCTTAGAACACTGGTTAAATACGTCAGTAACGATAGCATGGGTCTGCTCACAGTTGTCCTCGACGATGCTAGCGGATATGGCCGTATTATTCGTAACGATCAGGGCCAAGTGACGGCTATTGTCGAACAGAAAGATGCCTCTAAAGAACAGCTACAGCTTCGTGAGGTTAATACCGGAGTGATGGCAGCTACCGGCAGCTATTTAAAACAGTGCTTACCGACGCTCGACAATAGCAACGCACAGAAAGAATTCTATCTCACTGATATTATTAGCATCGCGCGCGAAAGTAAAATAGACGTATATACCGCCCAAGCCAATTCAGCTTGTGAGGTATTGGGGGTTAATAACCGCCGCCAACAAGCTGAGGTTGAAAGAATCGTACAACGCCGCCTCGCTGAATCATTAATGGACGACGGGCTTACGCTGTTAGATCCTGAGCGTTTCGATTGCCGAGGCACACTCACGGTTGGTCGAGATTGTATCGTCGATATTAACTGTGTTTTCGAGGGTAATGTTGTACTTGGTGATGACGTTAAAATCGGTCCTAATTGTTATATTTCGAACAGTCAGATCGGTGCTGGTACAACAGTGCATGCCAACAGCATCATCGATGAATCAACTATTTTAGGACAAGGTAACATCGGTCCTTTCGCACGGCTCCGGCCCGGAACGAAATTGGCCAACGGGGTCAAGATTGGTAATTTTGTCGAAACCAAGAAAGCCCTAATTGGAAATGGATCTAAAGTTAACCATTTGAGTTACATTGGTGACGCCAAAGTCGGAGCCGATGTCAACATCGGTGCAGGTACGATTACCTGTAACTACGATGGCGTAAATAAACATATTACCGAAATTGGCGACGATGTTTTTGTCGGTTCAAACACAGCCCTAGTGGCACCCCTAACACTGGGAGCCGGAGTCACTATTGGCGCAGGCTCTGTTATCAATTCCAGCGTTGATGAAGGTAACCTTGCGCTGACGCGAGTTAAACAGCGTACTGTTTCGGGCTGGGAACGACCCAAGAAAAAAGCTAAACCTAAATAGAACCTTAGGAAAAACTACAGCGATATAAAGAAAGGGGAACGCGAGGGAACAAGGGAGATCAATTAATTCCGCACTTAATTAACCATAAAGTGCGTGCGGAATTAAATCATATGTTACTAGTGACTATGTCCGTGGTGACCGTGATCTTTATGGCCATTGTTGTGATGGCCATGATGATTATGCTTATTACCAGAATTTTTACTCAAGGCTTTGAAAGTTTGGCGTGTCATCTTCTCAGTAGAAATAAAATTCCAACTCCAATCTTTATCGTACTCCGCTAAGGGATTCGCTTTAACAACTTCCTCTTCACTCTTGCCCGCTTTGATCATAGTCTTGATTAGACTTCGACTGCGTAACAACATGGCAAGTGATTTTTCTAGATCCATCTTAGTCGCCAACGGACCATGGCCTGGAATAATTTTGGTGTCATCATCACACATATTCAAAACAACACGCTGTGCAGCAATATAACCACCAATGGAACCACCTGAATCCAAATCAATATACGGGAACATGCCATTAAAAAATGTATCTCCCATATGTATAACATTAGCTTGTTTGAAATGTACCGCCGCGTCACCATTGGTGTGTGCGTGCGGCAAGTGAATCAGGCGTGCGTCTTGACCATTCATATGTAAGGTCATATTTTTATGAAAAGTGATCACTGGCAATGCTTCTTTAGTGACCGGTTTTGGCCCATCCATTGTAGGCATGCCTTTTGATACAAGATGCTCACGCATGTGCTCATGAGCAATAATTTTAGCTCCTGCTTTCGCAAATGATACATTGTTACCAGCATGATCAAAGTGAACATGGGTATTAATCAAAAAATCGATATTTTCTTTGGTTAATGTCTTGATCGTCGATTGCAGTAAACCCAACATCGACTCCATGGCGTCATCCACCATATAGACACCATCGTCGCCAATTGACAATGCAATATTACCTCCGGTAAAGCCACCCTCGCCTTTTAGCATATATAGGCCGGCGGCCAGCTCAGTTTTGGAGAATGTAATCTTTTGCTCAGCGTCAGCCGCTGACGCTTGCAAGGAAAATAAAGCTATACATACACAGCTGACTATTTGAACAAGGTAATTGCTAATATAGTTACTGACTTTCATCATAATTTTGGCCCGTAGTATTTGGTTTAATTGCTATCTTTTATCACTACTATCTTACTTTATATACATTTCCGTTAACTTCAAAATTGTCCCATTTTGGCTTTGTTATTGAAACACCCTGTTTCTTTAAGGTATTAATGAACTCATTTAGCTGATGACCTTCATAGAGAGCATCGGGATCTGCAATCTCAAGATCCATCCAGACCTTACCCTCCAAGTAAAATAGAGTCAGTTCACTGCGGTAATTTTTATGTCGTATCAACAAATACTCTGGTGACTCATCCCGGTTAAGCTCTATCTGGTAAAGATAGTAGGCTTTGGTATTTTCTATCCCCCAGTGGTTTTCATTTTCTTGTTCAAATATTCTATTTAGTAGTAACTTTGGAGCCGGGTCACCAATTGACTCGATTGCTGCCACAAAGGTTTCATAGGTAATTTTGCTTTTTTTGTCATCTCTGCCACGACGACCATTTTCAAGAACAGCTATTATACGTAAACCAAACTTTGGGTTTAACTCGCTATGGGTATCTTTCAAGTCAATCAGCGCTAAGTAACCTGGCCTTGCTAAACTACGTTTCAGATATCTAAGATCAAAATTTTCTAGCGACGTTTTTTCAGCTTCTAATCGGTTTAATTGACTATCGAGAGAAATTTTCCTGAAGTCTATCAATGGCGTATTTATTAATAACATCGCAGCTAAAACAATTAACCCATTTACAACATTAACCCGACTCAACTGGGCTACCCAGTTGTCCTTTAATTTAACAATTCCCCAACAGTAGCCTAGGGAAAATAACATTAGTAAAAACCAAATCAGGAAGGCCCAGCACCTTGATAAACTCCACCCATACTGCTCAATACGTAAACTTAAGCCATAAAAACTAATCGCACTATATATCGGTAAAATAGCGACACCTATATAGATGAAGCGATGCACCCATATTGGATAGGGTCGAACATGGGAGTCATCTTGATATACGGAATTGATAAAAAATAACATCAAAGCCTGCATCCACAAAATAAGTGTACTTCCACCATTTTCCCAAAGTGGTGTTAGGCCTGTCATTGGTAATGCTGACAGAAACAGAATCGAAACAAGTACCAAAACAATAAGTAGATACTTCATTAACGCTTGTTGCAATCGCGTTATCGTGTCAATTACATGGCTAAGGTTACGAAATATAATAATCCCGAAGCCATGAGCGATGGCTATTGCCGGATAAAAAAACCAGTGCCGCTCAAATAGAGTCTCGAAAAATGATACTCCGATAGCTTTAAATAACGCAGCCCATAAGGTAAGTATTAACCAGAAGCCACCCGCAAAAACTATCGCCAACCCTAGAGTCAGAAAATTTCGCCAAGACCATTTAAACAGCGCACTGTATGTAAAAYGTTCGCCACTAGTGAACTGTTGCAGGTACATTAGAGCTTTAAATGCTGCGATGCCCAAGGTTAATACGTAGGGGAATAGAATTGATTCTATGTTAACAAAATCCCGCGGCAATGCTTGATACCCAATGTAATATCCGACAATACTTGTGATGAGTGCGAAGCTTAATGAATATTTTAATACCTGCTTATAATTGTCGTGAGTAATACTCAGAAGAACTGTTGTCGGCCAAATCAGTGCGAAGGTATAAAAAGGCAGTAACCATTGAGGGGATTGATCGGGCCAGAATTCAAACTTAAGCGACTGATGTAATACCATCAATCCCAGACCCTGTAATAAGGCCAGTARARTCATGAATTTTGTAGGCAGGTTATTTGGCTTATCCATTTGTAATCACCATTTGGGTGTTATCGTCCTGTTAAAGCAATTATTAATACAGAGATCGGCAGGTTTTGTTGGATCGGATTTGAATGTTAATTAAAACTAAGGGGATACGACGTAGCTTTGACATCGTACCCCCCAAATTGACTTACTATTTTCTATAGCTAATCTAAAAATAGTTAGCTACAAAGACTTAGTCTCTATACATCCAAGTTAGCAACAGACAAGGCATTAGTTTCGATAAACTCACGACGTGGCTCAACCTGATCGCCCATTAGGCAGGTAAAGATCTGATCCGCACCAATCGCATCTTCTACGGTAACTTGTAGCATTCGTCGGTTTTCTGGATCCATTGTAGTTTCCCACAACTGCTCGGGGTTCATCTCCCCTAGTCCTTTATAGCGCTGAATATTATAGCCTTTCCTGGACTCTTTCATAATCCATTCGAGTGCTTCTTTAAAACTAGCAACCTCATGCTTACGCTCACCTCGGGCGACATAGGCACCGGGTTCTATAAGGCCATCCAGTTTATCGCCTAGGGCTCTCATTCGCTTGTAGTCTTCTGAGGCAAAGAGATCTTGATTAAGACGTACTTCCGACTGAATTCCGTGCGCTGTAATTGTAATTTCAGGAATAAACTGATGGCGCTCTTTATTTTCAACGGTTGCAACACTGTATTGATGGGTCTTTGAGACCTCGTTAATCCGCTGGACAGCTTCAGAGAAACTCGCACACCAAGCTTCAACGTAAGCTTGATCACCCAGCTGTGTTGCATCAAGGTGATGATGATAGATACAGGCTTCCAAAATCGCTTCAGGGTAAATTCGAGAAAGTTTTGCAACATTGGCCATGACCATTCTGAACTCTTTCACCAAGCTCTCAAGCTGCTGACCGGACAATGCAGGCGCATCCGCCGTAACATGCAAGGCAGACGTCTCTACAGCGGTATTGGTCAGGAATTGGGTAAGTGCCTCATCGTCTTTTAGATATTGCTCTTGTTTGCCCTTGGCTATTTTATAAAGCGGTGGTTGAGCAATGTAGATGTGACCACGCTCAATCAGCTCACGCATTTGACGGAAGAAGAAAGTCAGTAATAAAGTACGGATGTGAGAACCATCCACGTCCGCATCCGTCATGATAACGATGCTGTGATAACGTAGCTTATCCGCGTTAAACTCACTAGTGCCAATACCACAGCCTAGTGCGGTGATCAGTGTGCCTACTTCTGCACTTGAAAGCATTTTGTCAAAACGTGCTTTTTCAACGTTTAATATTTTACCTTTCAAAGGTAAAATCGCCTGAGTACGACGATCACGCCCTTGTTTAGCCGAGCCACCCGCAGAATCGCCTTCCACTAGGTATATTTCAGAAAGCGCAGGGTCTTTTTCTTGGCAATCGGCAAGCTTACCCGGTAGACCTGCAATATCGAGAGCACCTTTCCTTCGGGTCATGTCCCGTGCTTTTCTGGCGGCTTCACGTGCTCTCGCGGCTTCTATCATTTTACCAACAATTGCTTTTGCTTCTTGCGGGTTTTCCATTAGGTAATCATTAAGCGCGTTAAACATCTCTTGTTCAACAGCGGTTTTTACCTCGGAAGATACCAGTTTGTCTTTAGTTTGAGAGGAAAATTTTGGATCTGGTACTTTCACAGAAACAACCGCAGTTAAACCTTCACGTGCGTCATCACCGATAGTGTTTACTTTTTCCTTTTTAGCAAAACCTTCTTTTTCAATATAGTTGTTCAAGCAACGCGTTAGTGCACCACGGAAGCCCGCTAAATGGGTTCCGCCATCTCGCTGAGGTATATTGTTGGTATAACAAAAAATATTCTCTTGGAAGCTGTCATTCCACTGCATGGCAACTTCAACACCAACCCCATCGTCACGATGGGTATTTGAGTAAAACACTTTGTTGATTGGTGTTTTATTTTGGTTTAGATAACCGACAAACGACTGTAGACCACCTTCATATTCGTAAACTTCTTCCTTTCCACTGCGCTCGTCTTTTAGAACAATTCGAACCCCAGAGTTAAGAAAAGACAATTCCCGTAAGCGTTTTGAGAGTAGCTCGAAGTGAAATTTAATATTTGTGAATGTTTCCGTTGAAGGTTTAAAATACACTTCAGTACCTTGGTCTTCCGTTTCACCGATAACAGCTAGCGGCGCTTGCGGTACACCGTGGTGATATATTTGCTCAAAGACTTCACCTTTACGGCGGATAGTCAGTTTCAGTACTGCAGATAAGGCGTTAACAACCGAGACACCAACGCCATGAAGGCCACCGGAAACCTTATAAGTATTGTCATCAAATTTACCACCAGCATGTAACACTGTCATGATAACCTCAGCAGCAGAAACACCTTCTTCATGCATTTCTGTTGGAATTCCACGACCATTATCCGAAACGGTGATCGACTCATCTGGGTGAATACGTATATTGATTTCACTACAGTGACCAGCAAGTGCTTCATCAATACTGTTATCGACAACCTCAAACACCATATGATGTAAACCAGTGCCGTCATCAGTATCACCGATATACATACCTGGGCGCTTACGCACAGCATCTAATCCTTTAAGAACCTTGATACTAGATGAATCGTAATTCGTATTTTCTTCAGTCATAGATAAGTCGCTTTATTAATATGTTTTAGTTCTGAAACATCCATTTTATAAAAAATTAGTTTCTTAAAAAATTTTAGTCGTATTTTAACTAAGAGCCAATGGTATTAGCATGTTCTCTTAACCAGTCAAACTATTATTATTCGAGCTATGATTATTCGAGCTATGATTATCCAAGATATCTTCCTCGCTAATCACAGCATTTCTTGTTACTTCACCATGTTTCACGTGAAACATGGCTCTATCATTTTGTTGCACTTCGTCTGCTGGCCACCAAGACTCAAACTGTTCTTGGTCGACTCCCGTAACAAAACACTGTGCTTTCAGTTCGCTTATCCACTTTCCTAAATTGCGTTGGTTAACCAGATCCATTTCTGAATGTATGTCGTCTAACAAAAATACCGGCAGACGTTTAGTTAGCTCTGAAAACACTAAGGCTATCGAAAAGTACATAGCCGTAGCTAGTAGTTTCTGCTGCCCTCGGGATAGTACATCGACCGCAGCTAAGCCTTTATAGAAAATCTTAAACTCCGACTTAGTCGGCCCTAAACTTGTGTAACCTAGTTTACGGTCTCTATCGTAGGCCTGATGTAACTGCTCAGCATAACTATTCCCGTCATCGCGCCAACCGCTTACATAGATAAGATTTACATCTTCAGAACAAAACCCGAGTTTTTCAATCGCTCGGTTAAACGCTGAATGGAAAAGCTTAAAACAACCTACTCTAAGCTCATCAATTCTGTAGGCAAGTTTGACGAGCTGTTCGTCCCAAGGGACAAGTTCGCTAGCATCACTCGAAAGGTTTCGTAACAGTGCATTTCGCTGTTTGATGCATTGAGTAACATCTCGCCACAAATCACCAAAGTCATGTTTCACGTGAAACACCAACCAATCAAAAAATTTCCTTCGATCCTTCGGTGAACCCTCAAACAAACAAAAAGAAGCAGAATTGATAACGATTATCGGAGTAATTACAGCCAGCTCCGCAGCACTGCTAACAGTCGTCTCATCAACTCTAACTGTATCTTTTCCGTGCCTAACCTTCTCTACCCCTACCTTACTAAGCTTTTCACCGTCACTCTGGAGTTCGCTTACTTGCGCAAAGAGTACAAATTTCTGGGCGCCATGATTAATCAATAGCTTAGTCTTTCGAGTACGATACGAACGGCCTAAAGCAATGACCGATATAGCTTCAAGTAAACTAGACTTACCCGCACCATTTAACCCGTAAAAAAAGTTAATGCGCTTCAACTGATCTAGTTGAACCGCAACTAAATTACGAAAGTTGATTATGGTGAGTCGAGTGATTTCAGACATGAGTGCCGTCTGCCCCCACTACTATTACTACACGCGCGCGTACCAGTGACAATTAAAGCCTCATCGGCATAACAACATAAGCCGAGTCGGAATCCCCTGTCTGCTCAATTAGAGCACTGCTATTCGAATCTGAAAGTGTAATCTTGATCTTATCGGTATCAATAACACTAGTCACGTCCATTAAGTAACTAACATTGAAACCTACCTCGAGTGGTTCACCGTCGTACTCTACTTCAACCTTTTCTTCTGCTTCTTCTTGTTCCGGATTGTTCGCAACGATCGTTAACAAGTTCTCGTCCACCATAATACGCACGCCGCGATACTTCTCGTTCGACAAAATAGCTGTGCGTGTAAAGGCGTGCCTAAGTACTTCACGATCGCCGATAATTTCTTTGTCGCCACCAACAGGTAGTACTCTCTGATAATCCGGAAAATTGCCATCAACTAATTTTGAAGTAAACAAATAAGACTTGGTCAATGCACGAATATGATTGGCCCCCAAAACAATCTCAACCAACTCGTCACTATCTTCCATTAAACGTGAAAGTTCAATCACACCCTTTCTGGGTAAAATGGACTGACGGTTTTCGGCCAACTCCAAATTAATAGGTCGAGTACACATCGCGAGTCTATGACCATCTGTGGCAACAACACGTAGCTCACCGTTGCGAGCTTCCCAAAGCATGCCGTTAAGATAATAACGTACATCTTGCTGAGCCATTGCAAAGCTCGTTTTTTCAATCAGGCGCTTAATTTCGCGTTGTGCACAACTAAACGATAAGTCGTTATCACCACCTTCTACCGAGGGAAACTCCGAGGGCGGCAAGGTAGACAAACTGAAACGACTTCGGGCACTTTTAACCGTGACCTTTTGCTCATCCAAACTAAAATTAATTACAGCACCATCAGGTAAGGCTCGGCAGATGTCCAAAAACTTCTTAGCTGGCACAGTGACCTCGCCGGAAACGGCACCTTCTTCCAAAGGAATTTTACCGACAATTTCTACTTCCAAATCGGTACCTGTAATAGACAACTGATTATCATCAACTACGATTAAAACGTTCGCTAAAATTGCCAAAGTATGACGTCGTTCCACAACACCGGCGACTAACTGTAATGGTTTCAAAATCGCTTCGCGAGCAACTGTAAATTTCATTTTATCGTCTCTTTATTTTCCAACTCTTGGTCCGTACTCAAATCCGTACGTAAATCCGCACTAAGGGTTTAGGTTCTGCAAGTTTATGTTGTCAATGTCCGTAATAGATTCTTAACATCTTCTCGTATATCGGCATCACTTTCTAATAATTCTTTTATTTTCCGACATGCGTGTAGTACCGTCGTATGATCACGTCCACCAAATACTTCACCGATTTCCGGGAGGCTATGGTGAGTAAGATCCTTAGCGAGATACATCGCAACCTGACGCGGTCTTGCCACCGAACGACTGCGTCGCTTTGAATGCAAATCAGAAATTTTAATTTTATAATATTCGGCCACGATGCGCTGTATATTATCGATGCTAACTAAGCGATCTTGTAGCGCCAACAGATCTTTTAACGACTCTCGCACTAGCTCGACTGAAATCTCACGATTGGTGAAATGGGAATTAGCTATTACCCGCTTTAGAGCCCCTTCCAATTCGCGAACATTTGAACGTATTCGTTGGGCAATAAAAAACGCTGCATCGTTTGGTAAATAAACAGAGGCCTGATCCGCCTTTCTTTTTAAGATCGCGACACGAGTTTCAAGTTCTGGTGGCTCAATCGCTACGGTTAAACCCCAGCCAAAACGAGATTTTAAGCGCTCTTCTAAACCATCAATTTCTTTCGGGTATCGATCTGAGGTGACAATGATTTGCTGGCCGCCTTCTAATAAGGCATTAAAGGTATGGAAGAACTCCTCCTGGGAACGTTCTTTACCAGCAAAGAATTGAATATCATCAATCAGCAAGGCATTAACTGAACGGTAGTAACGTTTAAAGTCATTAATAGCATTGAGCTGCAAGGCTTTTACCATGTCGGCAACGAATCGCTCAGAGTGCAAATAAACAATCTTGGAATCAACAATCTTCTCACTCAATGCGTTACCAACCGCATGCATCAAGTGGGTCTTCCCTAGGCCAACACCACCATAAATAAATAAGGGGTTATACGAACCGCCTGGATTTTCAGCTACCTGTGTTGCAGCTGCTAGGCCTAATTGGTTTGATTTACCAACAACAAAGTTATCAAAGGTAAAACTACTGTTTAAGTTGGACTTATGTTCTAAGCCCCCTTCGACATCGGTTTTACTTACTCTTGAATTACCACGATTACCGCCACGACGATTGGCTGAATCAAAATTTGTGCTATCAGCATGTTCACTTAAAGAAATATCGTTGGAAGACCCAAAACCCTTCCCAACACTGAGTTGAGACATGCTATTTCCGCTATTACTAAAACTATTGTTAGCGCGACCACCATGCCTTGAATCCCCTATTGCGGGAATGTCAAAATTATCGGGTATCGGTTGGGTGTCAGTTTGGCCTCGCTCTGGCCCACTGCTAACAGTATCGGGTCTCGGAGAATCTATGCTCCCACCGTTACCGTTGTTATCTGTATCGGGTGCTGAGCTCGGTGTAAAGTTTGAGTCTGCACGATTGCTCTCTGGCGCTGGATTGCGGGTATCCGCTTGAAAAGCACTAGCGCCTCTCGCAGCAGCTACAATTTCCACGGATTTTTTTTCGCCAGAAACTTGAGCTTGTTCGTTAATAATGTCTTGGATTCTTTCTTTGTATTTATCGTTCACCCAATCCAATACAAAGCGATTCGGCGCTATTAATATCAAACTACTGTCGTCATCACCCGACTCGGTTCGTAACGGCCTGATCCATGTATTAAATTGCTGTGCAGGTAATTCGCCCTGCAAATAAGACACACAATTATCCCAAATTGAGTTTGGCAAACTAACAACCCCGGCTGTACGTATAAGATGGAAAAACATCTTGTCGATGATGACAAGAACACTGTGGATAGTGTGGATACAAGCGTCATAACGCTTAATATAGCCGCGTATTCTACTCCTATAGAGTGCAGTTATCCACAGCAATTTTCACCTAGGTGCGCCATACAAATCAAAAAAATCATTGTATTTCAGTAGTCTATATACTATCTACTAAATCACACTTGGATAACTTCCAATTATATGTAGGCAGATACAAAATCAACTAAAGATTAAGTGCGATTGTGTATAAACCTGTTTATAACTTATAACTTATGAGTCATATGTGTTTAAGCTGACATCAAATCGATTAGGCAGCAAATGTGTGATAGGTCGACGCTTTGCTTCAATACTTGCACCTGTTAACTTTAATACTGACACAGCCCTCACCCTCTCTCTTCTACGAATAATATGTAGAGAGGGGGCGAAAAAACCAAACATAAGTAACGCAAAGACACGTAGTTATTGATTTTTAGGGCGAAGATGTATATAGTCGCGCGTTCTCTGAAGCTCTAAGGTCGATTATCACGCAACTGTGGATCGAACCAGCTCTATTTTATAGCGAGACGTTTTCCGTAAAGCACTGCTTTTCAAGGGCTAGCGTCAGCATTGACTGAACTCAACACAATAGGTGTCCTGAAATGAAAAGAACGTTTCAACCAAGCAATCTTAAACGCGCACGTACTCATGGTTTCCGTTCGCGCATGGCAACAAAAGCCGGCCGTCACGTTATCTCTCGTCGTCGTGCCAAAGGCCGTCAAAAATTGTCGGCTTAATTCGTAACACTATCTTTTATCCTAATATCGACGGTAAACATTATCGCTGGAGAAACATTAAGTGAGGTAAAGCTTGCTTTAACTCACCCTAAAAGCAATCGCTTGCTCTCCTCCAGCGACTACTCCCCTATATTTGACAAAGCTCAAATAAAAGTCTCCCATCAACGATTCCTCATACTTGCTCGCAAAACTGAGCGCTCACACCCTCGACTCGGTATCGTCGTAGCCAAAAAGAACGTCAAGCACGCCGTTAAACGAAATCGCTTAAAGCGCCTGATACGCGATACATTCAGAACGAAACAGCACAAAATGCCTTCAATAGATGCTATAGTTCTGGCCCGTCAGGGCACAGAAAGCCTTAGCAATCAAGAACTCATCGAGATACTGAACAACTTATGGAAACGTGTCGTCATAAAAGCCGACAGGCCAAAATAACCGAGCCGAACCCATCAAAGTTCCTTTCCTTAAGACATTTTGCCATCTCGTTGCTGCGCTTCTATCGCTTTGCTATCAGTCCTATGTTAGGCCCTAAGTGTCGTTTTTATCCGACCTGTTCCTCCTATGCTGAACAAGCCTTGATAATGCACGGTCTATTCGGCGGCTCCCGACTTGCTTTGATACGTCTCAGCAAATGCCATCCTTGGCATAAGGGTGATGGATTCGATCCAGTACCTGAACCTAAAAATCACCATATTTAACTCATTGATAACTAACTTACTATGAATCCTATTCGCACAGGCTTGATCGCAGCGATTTGTCTCGTCGCTTTCCTTCTATTACTTCGTTGGAATGAATTCGAAGCAAAAAACATTTCCGCCAACATTCAAGCTGAAGAGATGCAGGTAACGCCATTTGCCCCTCAAAATCTCCCAGCGCCAAGCAACACAGCTGTTGATTTAGATATCCCAACACAGACAATCGCTCAAGTAAGCGAAGGCAACATTGACTTGCCAACCTTGATAGACGACGAAGGTTCTACATATATAAAAACCGCTGCTGAACCCTCTACAACTTCTTATATCAGCGTTAGCACTGACACCTTAGATATTCTAATTGATCTACAAGGTGGTGATATCGTTAAAGCCGCATTGCAAAACTATCTCGCTCTTAACGAAGAAAACAGTAACTCCTACGAGCTGCTCAAGCGAACCGCATCGCACACTTATATCGCGAAATCAGGTTTAGTCGGTCCCAACGGAACAGACACCGCCAAGGGTCGCCCACTATTTAAGGTGAGTAAAACATCGCACGTACTCCGCGATGGTSAAAACACCCTTAGCGTGACACTGCAATTACAGCAAGACCAAGCCTTGATTGAAAAGACCTTCTTGTTTACAAGAGGCAGCCACCAAATACAAATTGACTATCGTATCGTCAACCGATCCAACCAAAGTTGGCAAGGCGCTATGTATGGCCAGATCGTGCGCAACGGTTACAAGCCTATTCTCGAAACAGGTTCAAGTATGGGTCCCAGCCCTTTCCTAGGCGCTGCGATTACCACTATTGACAAAAACTACAAGAAATTCGATTTCGATGATTTAGACGATGAAAGCTTCTCATACCCCAGCCCGCGCTTAAAAGAACAACTCAAACAAGAAGGTAAAAGCGAACCTAAGGGTGGTTGGGTTGCGATGGTACAGCATTACTTTGTCAGCGCATGGATCCCTGACCCCGACCAACCTCACCAGTATTCCATACGCAAAAGCCGGAAAAAAGACACTTACATCCTAGAGTTTACCGATAGTGTCACGACGGTACCCGCTAACAGTGAAGGTCAAATTGGCGCAACATTCTATGTTGGCCCTAAAATTATTAAGGACCTTGAAGAGATAGCTCCCTACCTGGATCTAACCGTTGACTTGGGTTGGTTGTGGTTTATTTCCAAGCCATTATTTTCTGCTTTGGACTTTATTCATACTTACGTTGGCAACTGGGGCGTCGCTGTAATTTTACTTACCTGCCTTGTTAAGCTGGTCTTCTTTTACCCTTCTGCTATGAGCTACCGCTCAATGGCAAAAATGCGTAAAGTCGCGCCACTGATGGCAGAGTTGAAAGAGCGCTATGGCGATGATCGTCAGCGTATGGGCGCAGAGACGATGAAGCTCTATAAAAAAGAAGGCGTGAACCCCTTGGGCGGTTGTTTGCCGATGCTCATGCAGATGCCAGTGTTTCTAGCACTTTACTGGGCTTTGATGGAAAGTGTCGAACTTAGACACGCGCCTTTCTTTTTATGGATTAACGATTTGAGCGCACGTGATCCGTATTTCATCCTACCGATCTTGATGGGTATTACCATGGTGCTGCAACAAAGACTCAGCCCACCGCCCACCGATCCGATGCAAGCGAAAGTAATGAAAATGATGCCTTACTTTTTCTCCTTCTTGTTTGCTATGTTCCCTGCAGGCTTAGTACTGTATTGGATAACCAACAATACCTTATCCATCACCCAGCAATACGTTATCACCAAACGAATAGAGAATAGCTAAAAAAGGCAGGCCTATGACTGACGATACGATATGTGCCGTTGCCACCGCCCCAGGCCGTGCTGGTGTAGGTATCGTCAGGATTTCAGGCCCAAAAGCTTTAGTGCTAGCCCAGCACATACTGGGCTTTACTCCCAAGCCACGACACGCACATTATTGCGACTTTAAGCTTCCAAATGGCGATACGGCTGACAGTGGTATCGCCCTATATTTCCCAAATCCCCACTCTTTCACCGGTGAGGACGTGCTCGAACTACAAGGTCACGGTGGTTCAGTCGTCTTAGATATCTTGATAGAGACCTGCACTCACTATGGTGCCCGCATCGCCAAACCTGGCGAGTTCAGTGAACGAGCCTTCCTCAACGACAAAATCGATCTCGCACAGGCAGAAGCTATTGCTGACCTTATCGATGCCACATCCAAGCAAGCCGCCCAACATGCAATTAACACCTTAAAAGGTGAGTTTTCAAATCAAATTGATTCACTGTTAAAACAGCTGATACATCTCAGGCTACACGTAGAATCCGCCATTGATTTCCCAGAAGAAGAAATAGATTTCTTATCCGACGGCAAAATTGCTGCACAGCTTGAACAGGTCACTGAAACCACCGAGCAACTGCTCAACCAAGCTCAACAAGGCGCCATATTGCGCGAAGGCATGAAAATCGTCATTGCAGGTCGCCCTAACGCAGGTAAGTCAAGTTTGCTAAACCGCTTAGCTCAGCAAGACCTAGCGATAGTAACGCCCGTAGCAGGTACGACACGTGATGTACTACGTCAACAGATACATATCGACGGTATGCCCCTACATATAATAGACACGGCTGGTCTACATCATAGTACTGACGAGGTCGAAAAAATTGGGATTCAACGTGCCTGGCAAGAAATAGACGAAGCTGACCGAATCTTGCTCATGATCGACAGCACAGATCCGGACCAAATAGATGCCTACAACCATTGGCCCGAATTCTTTCAAGAACCTAAATACCTGCAAAAACTCAGCGTTATATTTAATAAAATTGACTTGTCTCAGCTATCACTCACAAACAATCAAAACAGTAATACTAAGTCTACAAACACCTATCAACTCGCAATCTCAGCGCATACATCTGAAGGCATCGAGCAACTCCGTCAACACCTAAAAAAAGTCATGGGATATCGAGGCGCGACCGAAGGCGGCTTCATCGCTAGAAGACGCCATATCGACGCTATAAAGCGCACCCAAACTTATCTTATTGCAGGTGCTGAGCAACTCGCGGGCTTTACCGCAGGTGAGCTGCTTGCCGAAGACTTACGTTTAGCACAGAACTGTTTAGGAGAAATCACCGGCGCTTTCTCCCCAGACGACCTTCTCGGAAAAATATTCTCCTCTTTTTGTATTGGTAAGTAATCCACAATAGGGTTAAAGCCCTACACCTCTGCCTGTTTTTTAGGCTAAAAAACCGACTTATCCACCTTCTTCCACAGCTTAACCACAAAAATGTGAATGAGTTGTTAAAAATCAAGACTTATCCACAGGACACTCACAATAAAATCAGGACTTTAAGACCTACTTGTTAAAGGTCCTGGATAAGCATTGAATATCCTATTAATTTGACGACTGTTTACCTGTAGTTAAATTAGTGTTTTTTGAGAGGCGTTTTGGCCCTGGGGATAAAGTGCCATTTTGAACACAGCCACCACACATACCTTAAGCAGGTATCGGGGGGTTATATTCAAGGGTTTAAACAGCTGTAAATTAATGATTTAAAAGGGAAAAAGTGGCTTATCAACAGAATTTTGCTTCCCTTATTACATCAGTAATATTTAAATATCTCTATACATACATAAAAAGTATAACTATATAATTGCTTATATTAGGGCCTAATTAAAACGGTTCTTTTTTTAAACAACAACGCTTATACTGCCCACCGCAGCTTTCCGGCATACCACAAACTCAACAAATGACTTTTGAATGAATTACCCTGAAAACTTTGACGTAGTAGTGATTGGAGGCGGCCACGCAGGTACCGAAGCCTGCCTAGCCTCAGCCCGAATGGGATGTAAAACACTATTGCTCACTCACAACATCGACACCCTTGGTCAAATGAGCTGTAATCCAGCCATTGGGGGAATTGGCAAAAGCCATTTGGTCAAAGAGATCGACGCACTTGGCGGAGCAATGGCCTTAGCGACCGACAAGGCGGGAATTCAATTTCGTACTTTGAACAGCCGTAAAGGTCCGGCGGTACGAGCGACACGTGCACAAGCTGATCGCGTTTTGTATCGATCAGCCGTTCGCGAAATATTAGAATCGCAAGAAAACTTGTTTATCTTTCAGCAAGCCGTGGATGACTTGATCGTCGAGGGCGATCAAGTGAAAGGCGTGATAACGCAAATGGGTTTGAAATTTTTTGCTCCAACCGTTGTGCTCACAGCAGGTACATTTCTCGGTGGAAAAATTCATATCGGGATGAAGAGTCATTCTGGTGGCCGCGCAGGTGACCCACCCTCAATTGCCCTTGCCGACCGTTTGCGAGAATTACCGTTGCGTGTAGAGCGCCTCAAAACCGGTACACCTCCTCGAATTGATGCTCGCAGCGTCGATTTCAGCGGACTACAAGCACAATGGGGAGATACACCAACGCCGGTTATGTCGTTCATGGGAAGTGTGGATCAACACCCGAAACAAACCTGCTGCTGGATCACCCATACCAACGCGAACACCCACGAAATTATTCGAACCGCCCTTGACCGCTCACCCTTGTTCTCTGGTGTGATTGAAGGCGTAGGTCCGCGCTATTGCCCGTCTATCGAAGATAAAATTCACCGCTTCGCGGATAAAGACAGCCATCAGATATTTATTGAACCTGAAGGGCTAAATACCCCTGAGCTATACCCGAACGGTATCTCAACGAGTATGCCGTTCGATGTGCAAATGCAATTTGTACGATCGATTAAAGGTTTTGAGCAGGCACATATTATTCGTCCAGGCTATGCCATCGAGTATGACTTCTTTGATCCTCGTGAYCTCAAGTACAGCTTTGAGAACAAACACGTGAATGGTYTGTATTTCGCKGGCCAAATTAACGGTACCACCGGTTACGAAGAAGCCGGAGCGCAAGGCCTACTAGCTGGAACGAATGCCGCCTTACAAGTTCAAGGCAAAGAGGCATGGTGCCCTGAGCGTGACCAAGCTTACATCGGTGTACTCGCGGATGATTTGATTACCATGGGCACCAARGAGCCCTATCGCATGTTYACCAGCCGTGCGGAATATCGCTTATTACTGCGAGAAGATAACGCCGATGCGCGTTTAACCGAAAAAGGCCGAGAGCTTGGTTTGGTTGACGATGCGCGCTGGCAAGCCTTTTGTGAAAAAAGGGAGTCCGTTGCGCAAGAAACACAGCGCTTCAAAGAAACTTGGATTCAAGCTGACACACCCCAAGCTGAAGCTTTGGCTAGTAAACTTAARACGCCGATCACTCGTGAATACTCCATGCTGGATCTACTCAGGCGTCCGGAATTACGTTATGACGATATTGCTTCCCTCAAAGGCGAAGCTGTGACGAATAAAAAAGTCGCTGAGCAAGTCGAGATTGTCGCCAAATATGCTGGCTACATTGACCGCCAACAAGGTGAAATCAATCGTTTACGCACCAATGAACTGACTAAAATACCAGCAGATTTTGATTACGATAGCGTTGAAGGGCTTTCGAATGAGCTTAAGCAAAAACTCTCATCCGCGTTGCCCGAGACCATCGCCCGCGCAGCTCGCATTCCGGGGGTCACACCGGCAGCACTTAGTTTATTGCTGATTTATTTGAAAAAGCGTGGCCTAATAAGCAAGCAGTCGTTATCCATATGAGTTTTGAGTCCAACCCCAAACAGCATGCACAGTTTGTCTTGCGTTTAAAGCAAGGCGTTCAAGCACTCGGTTTTAGTTTAGAAAGCGCTCAAATAACACGCCTACTTGAATATCTGTATATTTTTGAGAAGTGGAACAAAACGTATAACTTATCGTCTATCCGAGTATTGGATGAGATGTTGAATAAACACCTGCTTGATAGTTTAAGCATTGTGCCATTCTTAAGTGATAAGCAAACCGGCTCACGGTTTATTGATGTAGGCACCGGTGGTGGTTTACCTGGGGTTGTATTGGCCATTTGCTTTCCAGAACGTCACTTTACCTTACTTGATTCCGTTGGAAAAAAAACGCGCTTTCTCTTTCAAGTTAAACAAAGCTTATCTTTGGATAACGTCGCGATTGAAAATATCCGTGTGGAACATTTTCAGCCAGCCGAGCTATACGATGGCGTGATTACCCGTGCCTATTCCACCTTGGCTCATATGACTGGCGGCTGTTCACACCTGCTGCGAGAGGGTGGGAAGTTTTGGGCAATGAAAGGTGTTATTCCCAAAGATGAGTTGAGGGAAATAGAAAAACACTATATCGTCGAGTCCTGTCATGAGATCGCAGTTCCAGGTGACGATAGTGAGCGATGTTTGATCGTTTTTAATCAAAATTAACCAACTGCTTGTAGGCTTGAAAGTGGGAAAAATATACGCGGTAGCAAATCAAAAAGGTGGTGTGGGTAAAACCACTACCAGCGTCAATTTGGCAGCGTCATTGTCCGCTACTAAGCGTAAGGTATTACTTGTGGATCTTGATCCGCAAGGCAATGCGACAATGGGTAGTGGCATTGACAAAAATGAACTTGAACAGACAATCTATGATGTATTGCTAGGCAAGGTTAACATATCGGATGTGATCAAACCTTCACCAGAAGGGCGTTACGATGTTGTCCCTGCTAATGGAGATTTAACCGCTGCTGAAGTTGAGCTGCTCAGTGTGCAAGATAAGGAGCGCAGCTTACGACGTGCTCTACAAACTATTGATAATATTTATGATTATGTGATTATCGACTGCCCGCCTTCGCTTAACATGCTTACTGTGAATGCGCTTGCAGCATGTAACGGTGTGATTATACCCATGCAGTGTGAGTATTATGCGCTGGAAGGCCTGTCTGCCTTAGTCAACACGATTAATACGATTCAAAGTGTGCTTAACCCCGATTTAAAGATTGAGGGGATTCTTCGCACAATGTTTGATCCACGTAATAGCTTAACAGGCGATGTATCAGCACAGCTTGCGACTCACTTTGGTGATCGTGTGTATCGTACTTGTGTGCCGCGAAATGTCCGTTTGGCCGAAGCGCCAAGTTACGGTTTACCCGTACTCGCTTACGATAAACAATCTAAAGGTGCACTTGCCTACCTTGCTCTAGCAGGTGAGATTATTCGTCGAAATGACACGACCGAGGCGCTCGCGACGGCTAGTTAAACGCGGTGAGCCTGCGTTTTATATTACTAACTCTTTGTCCTGGCTTTGATATAGAATCAAGCTAGACGGGCTTTATTTGAAATTTTTTGAGGTGGATAGTTAATGGCGAAAAGAAAAGGTTTAGGACGCGGCCTCGATTCGCTCATCTCTGGTGCTACAGGTATTAGTTCAGTTGACGCTATTAAAGCGGCAACGGAAGTGATTAATCGTGATAAAGAACATCCCGAGCAGGATGGGACTTTGAAGGTACTCCCGATCGAGTACTTGCAGCGAGGAAAGTACCAACCTCGACGCGACATGAACCAAGAAGCGCTAGAAGAACTGGCTAACTCAATCAAAGCCCAAGGTGTTATGCAGCCGATTGTGGTACGTTCAATCGGGGAAAACGCTTACGAAATTATCGCAGGTGAACGTCGTTGGCGTGCAAGTCAACAAGCCGGATTGGATACCATTCCGGCGATTATTCGTGAGGTCTCTGATGGAACGGCCATTGCACTATCCTTAATCGAGAATATTCAGCGCGAGGATCTTAACCCGATTGAAGAAGCGTTCGCGCTTAAACGCTTGCAAGAAGAGTTCGAGCTCACGCAGCAAGAAGTTGCCGAAGCCGTCGGGAAATCTCGAACAGCCGTTACCAACCTATTGCGCTTACTGAACCTTGCCAATGATGTTAAAACCATGCTTGAGCACGGGGATTTGGAAATGGGTCATGCGCGCTGTTTGCTGACACTGGAAGAGCTTCAGCAGCGTGAAATCGCCAGTATTATTGTTGCTAAAGGCTTATCTGTTCGGCAGTCAGAAGCTTTGGTTAGAAAAGCACAGCAAGAGATAAAACAACCCGAGCAAGTGACCAGAAGCCCAGATCTTAAGAATCTAGAAGAAGGTTTGGGAGAGCATGTCGGTGTTCCGGTTATGATTCAGCACAGTGCTAAAGGCAAAGGTAAACTTGTACTTAAGTATAGTAATCTAGACGAGCTCGACGGTATTTTGGAGCATTTAGGCTATAAGCCTTAGCNTTGGCTCAAATATTWGCAGGGAGCAGCGTTRTTACCATCATTTCACCACACATTTACGCAGAATAAGCGCTTAAAATTTCTAAGCCTCCATGGCGGAAAACGTCTTGTTCTTCGTCTTCTCGTTGAGCCAGTTGAACGTTAATTTCCCGCCTGAGTTATATTAAGCGATGCCGCATAACGATAATATCAATACTATATTTGTTTCCATAAGGTCGATGTTATCTCGTGCAGTATCGAGGATTGTACCGCCCCGTGAGGTTGAGGACATCGTTCAAGAAACCTACGTGAGAGTGTGCCAAGTCGAAAACAAACAGGATATTCTCCATCCTAAATCCTTCATGCTTAGAACAGCACGTAACTTAGCCTTAGATTACAGTAAGCGAGCTGAAACACGTTTATCCGTTAGCTATGAAGATGAGTTTGATACCGAATCAGACATCCCCTCCCCCAACAATGATCAAGAAGACGTGATCTACCATGAGGCCGCCTCCGCTCAGGAGTTTAGTCATTTTTGTCAGGCTGTTAGACAGTTACCAACCCAGTGTCGAAAAGTTTTTGTATTAAAAAAGGTCTACGGTTACTCTCAGCGTGAAATTGCTGACGACTTGTCGATATCTCAAAGCACCGTTGAGAAACATATTGCGAACGGGGTTCGCCGATGTTCGGCATATATGGACAAGGTTGAAAATGGTAAATCCGTTAATAACGTAACAAAATTTAAAACAACGGGAGGTGGTCATGAATGATGTCTATGAACTACCCAATAAAGAACATGCAGAAGAAGAGGCTTCTCTATGGATTACGCGTATCGATCGTGGTCTGAGCGAAGTGGAAGAACGAGAGATAAAGGCATGGATAGACAAGGCTCCGCTGAATCGTGACATTTTATTCAAGTTTGCGAAGCTCTGGGACAAAATGGATCAGCTCAATACGCTTATCGGTCTATTTCAAACGAAGCGAACCATAAAATATGTGCGGCCACGCTTGTGCTTGCCTATTGCAGCTTCTTTATTGATTGGGATCTTCGGTACGATTTGGGCCTACCAAGAGAATGTAAAAGATCAGCAAGCGAGTGCCATATACATGGCGGCTAATGATCTTTATGAGACCAGTGTGGGTGAAGTTCAAAGCATGAAGCTGCCTGACGGATCCAAGCTATTTATCAATACCAACAGTCGTGTCGAGGTTAAGTTTTTACTCAATAGTCGTGTAATACTGCTGGAAAAAGGTGAAATATATATTGATGTTGCGCATGATACTTCGCGCCCGCTTAGCGTTATTACCGATTACTCTATTGTACAGGCAGTAGGCACAGCATTTAATGTGCAACTCCAAGATAATGCTGTACTAGAAGTTATTGTAGCGAATGGTCGTGTTTTATTAGCTGAAAAAGCGGCTAATCCTTCTGAACTGAATGGTGAACTTGGTCGTTTAACCGGCACCACGGTAATCTTGGATAAGGGTAAAAAAGCCATACTTGCGGAAAACAGCACTGAAATATTGGATGTTGCTTATGGCGAGGTGGCACGTAAGCTTTCTTGGCAGAGTGGCCATTTGATATTTAATGGTGAATCTTTGGAAGAGGCTCTCGAAGAAATCGGTCGATACTCCAACGTGACATTTACCTTCGTCGATAAGCAAGTTAAAGATGAGAAAATCTATGGAAGGTTTAAAGCTGGGGATGTAGACGGTGTGCTTAATGCACTGGAAAAGAATTTCTATATCGAAAGTCAGCGCATAAATACTGGTGAGATTTTACTGAGCATGAGGAAAAGTGAAAGTAAAAATCTCTAATTTATGCTGATTATCTTGAAAAGCCCCTATCTTGAACAACCTCTTTATTGAAAATACTGTTTGGGTTCGCCATATACGCGTACGAACCCAAACAACATTATATATTCCTTATAATTTCTTGAATAGTAAGGTCATACGGTTAGATTCACCAATCGCTTGGTATTGAGCTTTAATGGTGTCGTCGCCATTACTCGTTGCGTAGGACGGTGGTAAGCGCCACACAATGTCATCTTCACCTTGTTGATCCGCGGGGTTTGCGTTAACAGAGCTTTCAGCAACAAACTTGAACCCTTTAGCTTCGATCGATTGGATTAATGTAGATTTTTTAAGATAACCGCGTGAACCGTCGGCCCATTCATCCGTTTTACTTTCATCAGTTTGATGCTGGACAACCCCAAAAATTCCACCGGTTTTTAACACTCTATGAGTCGCTTCAATTGATTTGCTCATATAAGCGCCTTTGCTTTCAAACCGACTAAGGTTATGAAGTGCACGTATAAACAATGCCGCATCGACGCTATTACTTTCCTGTTGATCAATCATATCAAACGAATACGCAGAGACTTTTGCACTCGTTTCGTTAACGAATGGCGCCATATCATTTAGCCAAGTCTTACTCCAAACACGTCTCTCTTTAAGAAATTCATCAGTTACGAAAGAAAAATGCGGCCAAATAGAATAATCATAATCGACCCCAATCAGTTGTCCCTCTTTACCTAGGTAAGGGATAAGAATCTGAGTATACCAGCCGTCCCCAGGGAGTACCTCAAGTACATTCATGCCGGGTTTGATACCGAAAAATTCTAAAGTTTCTTTCGGGTTACGCCATACGAAACGTGCTTGTTTTTCGGCACTTTGCATCGCTAACGCCTGTTCTAGCAACTGAGTATTTTTCAATTCTTCGTTGAGACTATCTTGAGCGAGATTTTGATTATCAATGTCACTTTTTGAGGGTGATTCACAGGCAAAAAGCAAGGCTGCGGCGCATATTACAAGGGCTTTTTTCATGGTACTGTATCCTTTAGATGTGTGAGGAGTCATTATTTCAATGTATGGTATATATTTTATGTGAAGTGAGGTGAACCTCAAGTCAACCTTCAGGCTTACCTTTAGCTTAATTGTAATGCTCGATTTAGCTCGGCTAAAAAAATCTCTGCGTTTGCAATACGAGAATGCCTGTGTAACTGTAAAGCGTTGTTAATACAGGCGATCAAATGCGGGTTAGGGATTTTGGGTAACTTGGCTTTGAGTTGTTTACGCGTAACAGTTTTGGCGTCTTCCCAGTGAAAAGGATGGTCTTCTCCAAGTAACTCACAAGCGATGATGCCTAAAGCATAGACATCGTCACTTGGGTGGGGTGTTTCGGCATTGATCATCTCTAGACTGGCGTAACTTAAAGTGATTGCGCCAAGCTGAGCCGTATCGTATATATCGGCACCAAGTTTGTCGTTGATTGCACGTGAAATTCCAAAGTCAAAAATCTTAACTTGGTTGTCATGAGTGAGAAAAATATTGGCGGGTTTCAAATCACAATGAACGATCCCTTTGCTATGCGCATGAGCCAGACCTAAAGCGAGTTGTTGGATAATGGCAATTGCCTGATCGTACATTAATGTTTGATCGGCAGGTTTTTTTAAAATTTCCTTTAAGGTTGATCCGTCTAAGCGCTCCATGGTAAAAAATACTAAGCCATCTTCAACGTCAAACTCGTAAACTTCGACAATGTTAGGGTGTGCCAATTGCCGAGTTTTATCTGCTTCTCGTTTTAGTACTATAGGTGCGTGAGGGTGATCTCTAAAGTCACCGGTAAGTACTTTAATCGCGATGTTTTGGCCATTACTTTGGTCTTTGGCAGCGAAAACGTCACTCATGCCGCCTTTACCGAGCAATTGCTCTAAGACGTAACGTTGTTTGAGTACAGTACCGGGCGATACTTTTTTTCGATTTAACTTGTTGTCCGATAATGGATTATTCATTGGTTGGAATGTGGTGATAGCTTGGCTTTGTGTGTGACTAATTACTTTTTTCATTTGAATAGACCGGAGCCCTTTGCTAGCCTTAGCGATCGGTATATGATAACGTCTTTCGTCGTAAACTTAGTGCGAGGTTCGGCACGATAACAGTGAAAGTTAAAGAAACAGCTGAAATATTACCAGCTAATCAACATCATGGAAGCGAGTCTGGAAAGGAATTATATCAGCATGTTTTAGATGCATTGCCGCTGTTTGTTTACCGTGTGAATTTACTTGGTAGAGTTACCTATGCCAATAATGCACTAATTGAGATGTTAGATACTCGTCTAGAGAATCTACTGGGTAAAACTGCCTACGACTTCTTCCCTCCTGAGCAAGCTAAAACATATCTAGATAATGATCAACAGGTTGTCGATAGCCAAGAGGCCTTCCATACTATATTGGAAAGTGTTCAAATTGGTGCGAAACGACGGCAACATGTTGAAATCATAAAAACCCCGATCCTAAACTTAAGTGGAGAAGTTGTCGCCATTCAAGGTGTTTTTTGGGATATTAGCAAGCGCGTCCTTGAACAAGGGCAATTACTTAAAAATCAAACATTACTTAAAGCACACGCCGAGCATGCACCCGATCATGTGCTCTTACTCGATAGGAATTTACGTGTGGTTTATATCAATCACACCCTAGCTGGCGTGACGATTGATGACATGCTTGGTGCCTACCTACCCGACTTAGCGCCGGGTTATAACGAATATATTGCAAAAAAACTCAATGACACCTTAACTACCGGAAAAATGGGGGTCTATGAGACTCAATATACAAGTCCTCTCGGTAAGCACTACTATTTTGAAACCAGAGCCTTAAAGCTTAATGACGCGCCTTCCGATGTATGTTTACACTTAACATCTACTGATATTACGGCACGTACTCTATATGAACAAAAGCTTGAGCAAGCTGCGGCAGTATTTACTTATGCGAAAGAAGCCGTCGTTATTGCTGATGAAAACGGACGCATAAATAACGTCAATAATGCTTATCTTGATATTACGGGCTTAGAATCA
>NVXL01000183.1 GCA_002746115.1 Alteromonadaceae bacterium | reverse complement strand
AGGTGGTTATCAATCAAGTTGGAGCGCTGTTGAAGGGGCGCACTCTTACTGGATAAATTGGCAAGGTGGAGGTGAGCAAGCCGTATACGGAACCAGCATTATCAGCGATGATTCGCCGGGTAGAACTGTTAGAGCTTGTGCAGCTGAGGGGTTTAATTGTAGTGAGCCTGCAATATTTGGTGATTCCGCTCACGTGGTGAGTGAAGAAGCCTGTGAGGCGGGCCCCGAGCCTGAACCAATATGGCTTGAAGCCGAGTGTGCCGATCCCGTCGGTGATTTATGGAATACCTTTGAACCAACGGCAGGTAGCAGTGGCAATTTTGTTGAAATTATAGCGGACAACAATTCGCTCAGCGAGGCTCCGGCCGACACAGGTCAGTTGAAGTATGCGTTTGAGCTAGACTCGGCCGGTCTTTATCATCTGAGTGCACGGGTGATAGCAGCAAACAGTAGTGACAATTCTTTCTGGGTCAAGCTTGACGATGGTCAGTTCTTTCTGTGGAGCTTAAACCCCACGGGTGAGGCGTTTGAGTGGCGGGCGGTTCACCACACCGGTGGTGCCACTAGTCCTGAGGCTTTTCAGCTGGCGGCTGGCACGCACACATTAACCATCGCCTTCCGTGAAGACGGTGCCCGGCTTGATAAGATTGCTATTTCCGCGATGACTTCCTTGCCTCAAGGGCTGGGAGGGCAAGCTGAAAGTTGTGATTTATCGCTGGTCGATATCTTGCCTCTTCCCACACTCGGCACCTCTGAAGTGTGGCTTGAAGCCGAGTGTGCCGATCCCGTCGGTGATTTATGGAATACGTTTGAACCAACGGCAAGTAGCAGCGGCAATTTTGTTGAAATTATAGAGGGCAACAATTCTATCGGTGAGGCTCCTGCCGACACTGGTCAGTTGGAGTATTCGTTTGAGCTAGAATCGGCCGGTCTTTATCATCTGAGTGCGCGGGTGATGGCAGCAAACAGCGATGACAATTCTTTCTGGGTCAAGCTCGACGACGGCCAGTTTTTTCTCTGGAGCATAAGTCTCACTGGCGATGAGTTTGAATGGCGGGCGGTTAACCAAACCGGTTCTGCCTTTGACCCTGAGGCTTTTCAGCTGGCGGCTGGCGCGCACACCTTAACCATTGCCTTCCTTGAAGACGGTACCCGGCTTGACAAGATTGCCATTTCCGGGATGACCTCCATGCCTCAAGGTCTGGGAGGGGAAGCTGAAAGTTGTGATTTATCGCTGGTCGATATCTTGCCTCTTCCCATACCCGGCAACTCTGAAGTGTGGCTTGAAGCCGAGTGTGCCAGTCCCGTCGGTGATTTATGGAATACGTTTGAACCAACGGCAAGTAACAGCGGCAGTTTTGTTGAAATTATGGAGGGCAACAATTCGCGAAGCGAGGTTCCTGTCGACGCAGGTCAGCTGGTGTATCCCTTTGAGCTAAACTCGGCCGGTCTTTATCATCTCAATGCGCGGGTGATGGCACCAAACGGTAGTGACAATTCTTTTTGGGTTAAGCTCGACGACGGCCAGTTTTTTCTCTGGAGCATAAGACTCACTGGTGATGAGTTTGAATGGCGGGCGGTTCACCACACCGGCGGCGCCATTAATCCTGAGGCTTTTCAGCTGGCGACTGGCGAGCACACATTAACTATTGCCTTCCGTGAAGACGGTACCCAGCTTGACAAGATTGCTATTTCCGCGATGGCCTCTGTGCCTCAAGGGTTAGGAGGGGACGCTGAAAATTGTGATTCACTGCTTGCCCCCGTACTTAGCAGTAGCGCATTGGATGACCCGCAAAACACCGAATTATCTGGCGAAAATCAGTACTCGCTGAGTTTTAATGCACCTGAAGACGTGCCCTATAATCACATCTATGAGTTGTATGAAAAGCTAGAAAGTGAAAATGTTTGGCCATTGCTGCCGCTTGTGGTACGAAGTGTCGATAATGCTGATACGCCGCCGTTTTATATACGGTTTGAGGAAAAACCTGAAGGGGTATACCAGTACCAAGCACGCGTGTGCCTAGCGGAAAGCGACGAATGCGGCGAATATTCTGATGTGCTTTATGTCGTCGTCGGTGAACAGTTGGATAGTGATCAAGACGGTTTAGCCGATGTCTGGGAAGTAGAAAACTTTGGTGATCTCAGCCAAGACGGCGATGGCGATTTTGATGGCGATGGAATTTCTAATTTTGAGGAGTTTCTAACGGATACTGGTGGGGTATTCAATGGAATGGAGTTACCCCTAGCACCGGCTATTCAAGACGATACTCTTGTCTCAATGGAAGCGCGTATCGACACCGATAAAGTCAATACCATTCAAGGGAGCTTCCGTGTTGATGAATCTGGCGCGGCGACCTATGGCATTCCTATCGAACTATCCGCAGGTACCGCGGGTGTTGTACCGGATATATCATTAAGTTATGCGAGTTTGTCACCTAATGGTTTAGCTGGGCAGGGTTGGACTCTCGGTGGGCAAAGATCTATATCCCGATGCCGACAAACCATGCATCAGGACCAAAATCCCATGCCACTATCTTGGAGTGGGGATGATCGTTTTTGCTTAAATGGTTCACGTCTTATCGTCACAAGTGGGGAATACGGCACACCAGGGAGTACCTACCGAACAGAAATCGATAGCCAAGTGCGCGTTACTGCCGTGGGCGGTTCATTGGGTCACCCGGATTATTTCGAAGTTACTGCTAAAGATGGTTCTACATCCTTATACGGTGGTGTCGGGCAGCATGACGCTGAAAAGTCAGCCTATCAAGAAGGTGTTTGGCAAAGTGATCGAGTGGTTGGCTGGGCTATAAGCGAGTTTAACGATAGCGTTGGCAATAAAATAGTTTATAACTATTCTCTTACCGCAGATAACCATTTACTGGAAAATATTGAATACGGCTTTGGTTTAGGCTTAACACCTTCGGCGACGGTGGTTTTTGACTACGAAAATCGCCCCGACACAATTAGTAGTTTTGTTGCTGGTTATGAATTTACCTTAACCCGGCGGCTTTCAGCGATTAGTTCGTTTAATGAAAACCAATTGCTTCGTCGTTATCAGCTAAATTATCACGCGCCTGAAGATTACACCGACAGTAATTTGTCACGCTTGTATCGTTTAGACTTATGTATTGAAAATAACGTTTGTCATGAAAACGACATTTCTACCCTTTTCAGCTGGGGCGTTCCCACACCGACACAGCCACAACAAACCTCGGCAAATATCGAAGGAAGCAGCAACCCTTATTTTAAATTCGATAGCAGCGAAGCATACGGAGCACCAATTCCTTCTAGCCAATTTAGCCGACTAAACGGTATTCGACCTATCGATGTTAACGGAGATGGTCAACCAGAATTTGCACAAATTACCACAATGGTAAATGCGAGTGGTCAAGGGCCTTACGAGCATTATTTAAATGCGCCGGGAATACAAGGGCTAGAATTTACAACACCGGGATTTAATCACGGCGAGACTTTACATGTTATTGATTATAATGGCGATGGTCGCCAAGATTTATTTTTTAAAGGTATGCTTTATGTGTCAGAACCTCAAGGTAATGGTTCATGGCGATTGTCTGAAGGTACGCCCCTACCTTTTGGGACGAATGCTCTATTTGGTGACGTGGATGGTAACGGCTTAGCTGATCAAATTAGTGTTAATAACGGCAGTGTTGCGGTTTATTTCCTAGAGCATGACCCATCGCAGCCAGTAACCAGCTCACGCTATTATCATTACGACACTTCGCACGCAACGATTTATCCTATTGTGGGTGAGGGTGGTGCCAGTTTGGAGAATCCTAATTGGTATTACAATACGAGAAATATGACCACCGGTGACTATAATGGTGACGGTCAAATGGATATTCTTGTTAACGTAAGAGAGCATTTAGTCGATCTCGGTAGTAATGGACCGTTTTTTGCGCACTGTACCGATGAGACTACGTCAATAAGTGAACAAATTAATAATTGCCAAGAAATACATCGTGATTTTGTACTTCTTTTATTAAAAGACGGCGACACATTCAAAGCCGGTGGAGAATACTTATCCACCGGCCCGATGTATACCGGCTCCCACACGGCGCTTAGTCCAAGAAGCTGGATAATGGCCGATGATGACTTACATTCACTTAGAAGTGTCGATGTTAACTCCGATGGATTAACAGACCTCGTGTATTTCACCTATACCGCTGATGGTGATTTAGAGCATGGCAATGCCATTTTAGGTAGAACACAACACGGCGGCATTTGGAACTTAAGGTTAAATAACGGAAATGGGTTTGAGCCTGAGCAAGGCTTTAAAACCTTTGATATTGATAAACCCAATGATACCAATCCATCTTGGGTAGACTTAAATCAAGACGGAACGCTCGAAGTGATATGGCATGAACGATTACTCTTTGCCGAGACGCCATCTGGGCGGCTCCTTTATCAAAGCTGGAACCCAGATACTCTGTCATTTGATAGCGATCAGTTTTTAGCCGTGGGAGCCGGAGACCTAAATCAAAGTTATTCTTTTTACGATGCTAACAGCGATGGCTGGCTAGACGTGATGCACTTTGATGGCGAAAGTGGGCGCCTAGGGATGTATTATGGTCGTCAAGGTGAAGTTAAAGACAGGCCGAACTTAATCCATGAAATTACTAATGGGCTTGGTGCAAAAACACAAATTACCTATCAGCCCTTGATTCATTCAGAGCGATATACCTCCATTGAGGCATACAATACCACCGACACTGGTGAGACCTGTGAAGGGCGCGTGATTACTTATCCTAACGGATCTTCAGAAACCGTCCCTTATTGCTTTGATACCTCTGAGCTAAGCCAGGATGATTTTTATCGCGCCATTAATGACCCATTTTATGATCTACCAGCAGATACGATTCATCTAAGCAGTTCAAATGTTGCACCGGTATTGGAGGCCGCATTACCTGCCTTTGTCGTGACAGATGTATTCAGTAACGCACCCACTGCAAGCGACCCCGATGCACAGTCGGGCATATCCTATTTCTATCATCAACTACGTTTACAGGCGGGTGGACGAGGCTCACTAGGCTACAAAAAAATTACAAGCTTGGATTTACAAACGGCTGTTAGTACGACCACGACTTATAGACAAGATTGGCCCTTTATTGGTCACCCCTTAAAAACCGAGGTAAAAACCAAAGAGGGCAATCTATTAAAAGAAGCTTGGAATAAACAAGGTATTTGGGGAATCGACACCCAAGCTCAAGCGCAAAYCCAAGCYGAATTGGCCGCMGCCAATGGTTCTGCAGYATTGGGGCCACTTAAAATATTTACCGCCGAACAAAAAGATATTAATTATGACTTAGTCGGTAACGGCGCAATACAAGGCMCTGCGCTTTCCACRCTTGTAAATACCACCACYATTGATRCTGAARGCAATGTATTAAATACCTCAKCTGTGACCTATCAAGGCGAGGCGAGTGGTGTTTATTTTTCTAAATTAGATACCAACAACCAGTATCTCAGTGCAAAYGACGGTGAATTCTTAGGACGCTTGTCGCAAAGTGTGGTCACCACGGAGCGCCCTGATTCCGAAGCGCATGCCGTCTTTGGCACATCAAGAACACGTACCGCAAACTTCAGTTATTACGGAATGGGCGGGGGGGCAGATTGCTCAGGTTCACCCCATCTAGCGGGAATACTATGCGAAGAAACAATTACCACCTCAGAAGGTTTGCAGCATACTAAAACCCACTACTACGATAGCTTTGGTAACGAAATATTTACCTATGCCATCGATAAAGGCGGGTATCAACGTTTATCCAGTTTAAGCGAATACGATGGCAAAGGTCGTTACCTTAATAAGGCTTACGATATATTTAACGGGGTTCTTTCAAATACCGGTTCAGCCGATAGCGCGTATACCTTAAAAGCAACTGCAATGGGGGCATCCGTCCGTTTACTCAGCGAAGTAAACACCCGTAACCATTACGGTGCGATCACTGAAAGTGTCAGTTATGTTGATAATAATGTCGGCGTTATTACGCAATCCGCTTACAGCCCTTACGGTGCAGAAATTTTCAGTGCAAATAGTGCCGGTGCTTACACCATAAAATCTGCGCTTAAAGAAACCGTAAACTGCCCTAGCGGAACCGTGTACAAACTTATCGAAAAATCAGCGGTTGGCTCAGAAGCTTATAGTTGTAACGATGTCTTAGGTCGCCCTTTACGGAAACTGGCTTTAGGTTTTTATGGCGATGGTAGTTTTGATCAAGGTTGGATAGCCAGCGATACCCAATACGATAACCTTAGTCGTATCACGCGTCAGAGTGAGCCTTATTATTTAGGCTCTGCTGATACCGTGTACTGGACCGCCTTCAACGATTACGACATTCTTGGTCGTGCCCAAACGATTGTTCATCCCTTTAAAAAGACCACGGCTGATGGTGTCGAACTCGCAAGCTTCGCAGAATCACATGCATCTTTCTCGGCTTACACAGAAACCCTGACGAACTCTAAAGGTCAGGAAAAAATCGAAACCAAAAACGTCGCAGGAGAGGTTGTCGGGGTTAGAAACTCACAAGGTGCCATCGCCAATTATTACTATGATGTTTACGGTAACTTGGCTCGTATGAGCGGCCCAAGCGGCCAAGACACCACGATTCTGTATAACGATCTTAGCCAAAAAATAGCCATGTCTGATCCAGACAAAGGGGATTGGCGCTACGAGTACAACACCTTTGGTAACTTGTTATGCCAAATTAATGCGGAAGGTCAGATAGTCAAACAGGCTTACGATGTTCAAGGCCGAATGACCTCCCGAAATGATTATCAAAGTGGTAGCTGTGCATCGCCAAACGGTTTAGAAGCTTCAGCCTCATGGCAATTCGACACCGCCAATAACGGTGTGGGCCAGCTCGCCAGTGAAGGTAATAGCAGTGACGGGTTTATTAAAGATTATTACTACGATCAATTGGGGCGCGGAGTAGAAACTCATACCACACTACCGGCAGCA
>NVXL01000182.1 GCA_002746115.1 Alteromonadaceae bacterium | reverse complement strand
TGCCAGGGGCAGTACTGTTGACCTGGATTTTTGAAAAAATCAACAGCCTAGCACCCGAAGGAAAAGTCGTTTATAAAATTAAAACGATAAAGTTTTTGGATATCGTACGCCCGGGAGATATTTGTAGCCTCCAATTAAATTTTCGTGCAAGCGGACAGGAACTCTCACTATCATGTACTCGGGATAGCAAAGTCGTTCTCAAAGGAAAGCTAGAATTAACCAAGAGTAACCATGCCTTATTAGATGAGACTCCAGATGACAGCTAAGCACTGGCGAGATCAGCCTGAACGCGGAAGCCTGTTGGGTATGAAAATTCTAGTCTGGGCGGCGTTTACCCTGGGGCGAAATGCCGTGCGCCTGTTATTATGGCCGATTACATTTTTCTATATGCTGGTAGCCCGAAAACCCGCCTCAGCATCAAGAGACTATCTATCCAAAGTATTTACGACCAAGCCTTCATGGATGGATACCTGGAAGCACTTCCATTGCTTTGCAACGGTTGCGATTGATCGACTTTATTTCCTGTCCGGTAGAACTGAAAAGCTAAAGGTGACCAGATATGGCGACCAAATCTTTACAGACTTCGTAAAGCAAAAGCAAGGCTGCCTTTTATTGACGACCCACATTGGAAACTTCGATGCCATGCGGGCAACCAAAGGGTCAGAGATCAAGCTTCATATTGTGATGGATCATCATCACAATGCAAAAATCATGAAACTATTTGACCAGTTAGCGCCAGACTTAGCGAATAATATTATCGATGCTCGTCAACCCGGAGCAGCGTTAGTGCTTAATTTAGCCGAGCGATTAAATCAAGGTGACATGATTGGTTTAATGGCAGACCGTATAAACGAACAGGAGCCAAGCACGCCTTGCACCCTCCTAGGCAAACCCGTTGAATTGCCTACCAGCCCATGGATCTTGGCACTCGCACTAAAAGTACCCGTAATACTTTGTTTTGGCATATATCACGGAAAAAACCATTACAGCCTTCACTTCGAGCTAGTCAGTACTAAAATAGAGGCTAAACGCCGTGATCGTCAGCGCGTCATTGCCGAGCATATACAGCAATATGCCGACCGCATGGAATATTACGTAAAATTAGCGCCCTATAATTGGTTTAATTTTTATGACTATTGGCCGGATATTAAAAAAGACGAAGAAAAATGAGCATATTACAAATTAGTCATTACACCCTTACGACCTCGCTAGGCAGGGGTGTTGACAGTAACTGGCAAAAAATTCAATCCGGAACAACGGGACTTAAGCCCTGTGATTTTTTAGAGAGTCACACGCTTAAGACTTGGATAGGCGAGGTTGAAGGGCTCGATATCCCGCTAACAAAAAATACCGAATTCGATTGCCGAAATAATCGTTTATCCGCACTCGGACTTCAGCAAGATAACTTTGAAGAGATCGTGCTAAAAGCTAAGGAAAAATACGGAAGTAGCCGTATCGGCGTATTTATTGGCACCAGCACATCAGGCATCCAGCAAACAGAACTTGCCTATAAAGAGCATCACTCGCTTAGCAGTGAGAACCTTCCCGATTGGTATAATTACGACAAAACACACCACATTTATTCCGTTGCCGAATTTGTAAAAAAACAATTTGGCTTAAACGGCATGACCTTAGCCATCTCAACCGCTTGCTCCTCAAGTGCCAAGGTCTTCGCCTCGGCACAAAGAGCCATTGATGCCGGGCTTTGTGATGCAGCAATTGTCGGTGGTGTTGACTCCTTGTGCTACACAACACTCTACGGCTTCCACTCATTACAGGTCACAGCCGAGAATATTTGTCGCCCATCCAATCTAGATAGAGAAGGGATATCAATTGGCGAGGGCGCAGGGTTCGCACTAGTGGAAAAGCACACTGAAGCTAACGATGCCGACGTCTTACTGCTTGCTTATGGCGAAAGCGCTGACGCTTACCACATGTCTACCCCCCACCCAAACGGCGACGGTGCATACTTAGCAATGCAATCGGCATTAAATCAAGCAAAGCTCAAAGTAGAAGATATTGACTACATTAATTTACACGGCACAGGAACCCGCACTAACGACGCCGCAGAAGGCATAGCTGTTGGTCGGCTTTTTGGTTCAGACTWGCCCTGTAGCTCAACMAAAGGTTGGACGGGGCATACTCTAGGKGCCGCAGGTATTATTGAAGCCATAATATCCACCTTATGTATTAAGCATGATTGGAGCCCTCAAAGCCTAAACACCGAAACAGTAGATCCGGAGATCAATATTAATATTGCTCTGCAAGCTTCTTCACATAAAGTGAAAAACGTATTAAGTAATTCCTTTGGCTTTGGCGGCAGTAATTGCAGTCTTATTTTAGGAGCAGCTCAATGAAGCCYATTTTCATCGACGCTGTTAGCGTTTGTTCCCCAGGTTTAGCCTCATGGGAARTKGCYCAAGCYGTTTTTCAGYACCAGCTCGACTTCGCGCCCACGCCACTGGAGCGCTACAAGCCGACTAAATTACCCGCGAACGAACGACGCAGGGCGACCCAGCTTATCCGCTTAACGTTTAAGGTYTGCGAGTCGATTGCGGCAGAGCAGCATATTAATATGTCGGACTTTGCATCGGTGTTTACCTCAAGCCACGGCGACAGCTATATTATTGATCAAATATCGCGGGCACTCACCCTAAGTGAAAAACTCGTTTCGCCAACGCAGTTTCATAATTCAGTTCACAATTCCGCCGCAGGCTACTGGGGCATAGCAACAGGGTCAACACTTCCTTCATGCAGCCTTTCTGCGGGTGAAGACAGTTTTATTACCGGCTTACTTGAAGCCATCTGCTTATCGCATGCCCTAGGCAAGTCAACRCTCCTAGCGGCATATGACATAACACCGCCTTCGCCGCTCCTGCAAAAACTGYCTATTCCTCAAGATTTTGCCTGCGCATTTGCCTTAAGCCCCGTTGAAACTAGCCACTCAATGGCTAAGCTAACACTGGATTTTTTCAACGATGAGAGCATGGCTACTCAAGTTGATACCTCCTTAGAAAATACCGAACTTGAGCATTTGAGAACACATAACCCCGCCGCGCGCGCTTTACCCTTATTGCAGGCTTTGGCTAGTAAAAGTTCAGAAACAAAAACACTTCACTTCGTGCAGAACCATTCAATCGCAATGACAGTGACGCCATGCTAAACAAAATGATCCGCGCTGAAGAGATCCATGCGCTACTTCCTCACGGGCAATCGATGTCGATGATTGATGAAGTGACGCAGTGGGACGACTCGCAAATTACTTGTATTAGCAAAGCGCACTTGCGTAAAAATAATCCATTGTCGGATGGCACTCCCAGCTCCACAATTATCTTGGTGGAATACGCGGCACAAAGTGCGGCAATTCATGCTGGCTTGCTTCAAGAAGAGCAGCTTCAGGAGGGACTGGTTCAGGAGGGACTGCTTCAGGAGAGCCAAGGGAAAACCTTATCAGGAAGCCAAGCCGCCTATATCGGAAGCTTAAAAAATATCGAGATGCATCAGCAAGCTATCGCCAATAGCGTATCGTTGATATCGATTAAGGCAACAATTGAATTACTGACAAGCACTGGCGCTATCTATGATTTCTCAGCCTATGGCGATGAAACACTGCTTATAGAGGGTCGTTTACTCTTGGCTCTCCCGTCTTCGAGCCCACCTAACTAAGCGACTAACTAAATGACTATAAAGTTTATGGCTAATTAAGGCGTGCTAAGGTGCTTCTTGATAAATCCATGAATGGTGAACAGCAGAATAAAAGGAACTAACTGCCCCAGAATAATTGCGCCTTTATTCATGTAAGCAAGTATGGCTGCAGCAATGGCAATGCCGACCAACAGAACCGAATACCATCGTAGCCGCACTTTATCAACGCTTTGCACACCGATAAATCCTGTGGCGCTGAAAAATGCGCTAACCAGCCCAACAAATGCGATACTCGCTAACATTCCCGCCGCGTCAAGAACGCCTAGTAAGCTATTTAACCAAGCCTGATTGGCGAGTAAGCCAACGCTGCCAATCAAAAAGTAAAAATATATCCCTAAATAGCAGCGATTTAATTCAATTTTGCGCAAAGCGAAAACGCAAAGCGCAACAAACGAAAATACGCTTGCAGAATAATAAGGCCCAGCCCAATTTTCGGAAATTGTTGGGTCACCTATCAGGCGTGAATACAAAAGGAAGACGGATAGTGGGGCAAACTCCAATACGCTATCGTATTTGCTTCTCTCAACTGGAGCTAGGCGCCCATTGTTTTGCTCGTTAACTAACATTATTTACTGATTCACTCCAATGTGTTTCAAGGTACGGCTTCTACGCCTTTTGATCATCGCCCAAGGGTTTGCCTCGATTCAGTCCCGCTTCTTGTCGCTCTTTCGAGTACTTGCGTCCACTCTGACACGAGGAGGCCTCTAAGCGCTGCAAATCCTTCAAATTTCACCCAAGAGTGTTTTTGAACCCCGCTAATTTTGTTATGCTTCGCCTTTTTTTGCATGACATGAGACAGCGAGTATACTTTAAGTGATAGACAACAGGATAGACAACCACGAATGGGTACGAGAAACACGGTTTGGGCGTTGGTTTTTAAGCACTCAAACTTGGGTAAAGTATGTGCTAGATGTTGCGATCAAGGATTTTGCGGCGCTATCTGCCTCAGACAACAAAAAGATAGGCACGATATTAGATGCAGGCTGCGGACAGGGCTCGGCGTTTAACATCTTAAACGAGCACTTCAAGCCAGCGCAAATAATAGGCTTAGATGTAGACAGTGAGCTCTTAGAAATAGCAAAAGATGCCGCTGAAGGCTGCCCTTGTGAAGTCACTATAAAACACCAAAAAGCCAGTGATACTGATATTCCTGATAATTCGGTAGATATGATTTTTTGCCATCAACTACTGCACCATACCAAGAATCAGATGGGTGCTTTACTTGAATTTAAACGCATACTAGCGCCTGACGGTGTTCTTCTCGTCGGCGAATCTTGTGAGTCATTTATTCACTCGCTACCAGTAAAGCTATTATTTAAACATCCGGATCTTACCCAAAAAGATGCTACTGGCTATATTGATTTAGTTCGGGAGGCGGGGTTCGTCTTTCAAGATAAAGACATCCAAAAAACGAGCCCATGGTGGTCCCGCCCATTTTTAGGTGTGTTTGATAAATGGATTAAACGAGAAATTGCTGCGACAGAAATATTAATTGTTGCAAGAAAAGGCTAATCTTCTTAAGTAGTGACTTGGTTAATAATAGTGACAAGTTTAGATCGAAAAATTAGGCCGCCGCAAGGTGGCTTTTTGCGTTATGGGCCACCCCTTCTTGTCTGTTTGTAACAAAGTTGTGAACAACTTACTTCCAATCTAAAAGCCACTCCAGTATGGCTTGTTGTATTGCCCATCCCAAAGTTGTCATCCCTACGCTTTGTTTGAAACTCAAATTTATAGTTTTGCGTTGAGCCGCGCTTTAGTTATACTGTATAAATCTATCAACGCAAATATCAGAATTTGAGTTATGCCTAAACCTGCTGTGGAACAAGCACCTACCTTTGACCCCTCAAAAGACTTAACGGATTTTGCCGATATCTATAAGCACTTTGAGGCTTATGACGCTACAGACCAGAAGGGGCGCTACCTTCATTGGAGTCAGCTAAAGTGGCGGGTTCCAAAAGGGGAGGCGGTGAATATCTGGAAGGCGGTCAAATTCAAGCGAATGTCGCTTATGAAACCCTTGCGTTTAAAAGATGAGAATGGCCTCAAATTCTCCTATTGTACGCCGCATTCAATGGAAGCAATGCTCCATCAGGTGGTAACGTTAGCGGGAGGCAATGTTGGTGAGTTTGACGGCTCGGGTGACTCAGAGCGAATTCAAAACCGGTTTCTGGTCTCATCTTTGATTATGGAGGAGGCCATAACAAGCGCCCAGTTGGAAGGGGCATCTACAAGGCGTGAAGTTGCCAAGAGGATGCTTGAAGAGGGGAGGGAGCCTCTGGATGAAGACGAGAGGATGATCGTAAATAATTACCTATTGTTAAAGTACGCGGAAAGCATAAAAGACGAAGATCTCTCGATTGACCAAATATTAGAATTTCATCGCATAGCGACTTTGGGAACCACAGAGAACAATGTCTGTCCTGGTGAGTTTAGACAGGACAATGAAATATACGTTGAAGATGGCGATGGTAATATTGCCCATCAACCGCCTGATTACAGCTCGATACATGATCGGTTACTTTTATTGTGCGAATTTGCCAATGCCGATCATTCTGGGCTAGAGGGTAATTCTTTTATTCCGCCAATTGTTAAGGCGATAATTCTTCACTTTATGATTGGCTACGAGCACCCATTTCGAGATGGAAACGGCAGAACAGCTAGAGCGCTGTTTTATTGGTATATGTTGAAGTGTGAATACCAATTGTTCAAATATGTGTCGATTAGTAAGCTGTTAAAAGAAAAACCTAAGGAGTACGGTTTATCTTTTATGTATACCGAAAGAGATCAAAATGACTTGACCTACTTTATCTATTTTCAGTTGGAAATAATGCTCGCATCTTTTCGGGAGTTAGAAAGCTACTTAAATAAAAAAGCTACATCGTTTCAAGAGATAGCTGAAATGCTAGATAAAACTAAATGGGGCGATGCGTTAAATTTCATTCAAAAAGATCTGTTGAAAAAAGCTGTTAAAAATCCTGGAAGAGTGTTTACTGTTAAAGAAGTCTCTGCTTCTTACTCGATCTCTTACAACACATCGAGGACTTATCTAAATAAGCTGGTTGATTTTAAGCTTATTTTGAGTTCGAAAGAGGGGAAGACAGTTATATATATTGCACCTTCTGATTTGGGGTTAAAGTTAGGGTAAGGGGCTTAACAAAAAAAAGGTCAAAATAGGCGTAGAGTTGTGTGGTTTATGAGGGGGTGAGTGAGGCTGAATTATTATGTCGGTAGGCCACTGTTGACGTTCTTAGTAGTCTAGGTATACTAAATTATCGAT
>NVXL01000025.1 GCA_002746115.1 Alteromonadaceae bacterium | reverse complement strand
AGTTTAGGTCGATCAAACTCCACCATTAATTCTGGATTACCAGTTTCAAGTGAGGCTTGAATATCAATCAGCAGTAAATATATCACCGCGAGAAAAACACTCTGCTGAACCGTATTTTATTTTTGAATACAAACGCATACAAGACAATAATAAAGACATAAAACCGTAATTACCCTGAATTTCATACTAAACCTAAGCTTCCAAGCATCTCAATTAATTACCGAGACATAATATAAGCATTTAACCAACGCTTATAATTATCGCCGGAATATCAAATCATACAAATCGGTTAGCGCCTATTATAACGATAAGCAAACACCAGAGCCAGAAGGTAAGGTTTGACTGACAGCACGACATAATCCACACTCCCCTAACCCTGACATCAACTCTGCTCCCAGACCAGCGCAAACACACGCTATACTGAGCCACGATTGAAGCTACGAGATTCTCCATGAAATTAATAGACATTGGCGTCAACCTTACCAACAAGCGCTTTGAGGGCGATTTAGCCGAAGTGGTTGCCCGCGCTCAACTTGCGGGTGTAAAGCATCAAGTCGTCACCGGTACAAGCGTACAAGCCAGTGAAGCCGCCTATCAAATGGCGGCAAAAAGCTCTGGGTATTTAAGCGCTACCGCCGGCGTTCACCCGCATGACGCAAAAACCTGGGACGCACAAAGCGCCTCGCTAATCGAAGCCTTACTAGAAAAGCCCGAAGTCGTCGCCGTCGGCGAATGCGGCCTTGATTTTAATCGCGACTTCTCACCCCGCGACCAACAGCTTAGCTGCTTTGAAGCACAATTACAGCTCGCAACCCAAGTGAATAAAGTCGTATTTTTACATCAACGCGATGCTCACGAAGCCCTTATTGAACGCTTAAGCGAATACCGCCCACAATTAAGCGGAGCCGTTGTACATTGTTTTACCGGTAGCCGCGAAGAGATGGAAGCGTATATCGAGCTTGACTGCTACATAGGAATTACCGGCTGGCTTTGCGATGAACGTCGCGGACAGGAATTACGTGATCTTGTGAAATATATCCCACTTAATCGTCTGTTGATAGAAACGGATGCTCCCTATTTAATGCCACGAAATATAAAACCGCGCCCCAAAAGCAGTCGTAACGAGCCTGCCTTTCTCCCAGTAGTACTCAATACCTTAGCTGAGATTATCGAACAGCCCGCAGAGGCTCTTGCCCAAACCACCTTTGACAACAGCACTAGGTTTTTTCAATTATCAACAACTTAAGTAAAACCCTGAAAGCCCGCTTACTACACGCATGCGGTGCAAGCGACGCAAATGAGGCAGAAGAAATTCAAAGCCTATGGAGCGGCTACGGCAAAGTTGCGCGCTATCGATTGTCTGACGCTAAGGTGCCGAGCGTTGTGATTAAACACGTGCAACTACCAGAACAACGCCAACACCCGCGCGGCTGGAACAGCGAGTTTGCGCATCAACGCAAATTAGACTCCTACAAAATTGAAACCTACTGGTACCAACATTACGCCAAACAATGCAACCAGCACTGCCGTGTTGCAAAAAGTTATTTACTTGAAGCCGGTGAGCAAACTTTTTTCATGGCGTTTGAAGACTTAGATGCCAGTGGTTTTAACCAACGCAAACAACACGCTACCCTTGAGGAGATGCAAAACTGTCTGAGTTGGTTAGCACATTTTCACGCTATATTTATAGGGCAGCAACCAAAAGGACTGTGGCAACAAGGCACTTACTGGCACCTGCAAACTCGCCCAGACGAATTTAAAGCCCTGCCCGATAGCCCGCTAAAACAAGCCGCGCCATTAATAGATAAAACCTTAGCAAATTGTCGTTACACGACCTTGATTCACGGCGATGCTAAGCTCGCAAACTTTTGCTTCGCTCCTGAGTTAAACGCTATCGACAATGAAATAAGTAACAATAGAATGAGCACACATGAAGTGAGCCGCGTTGCAGCCGTAGACTTTCAATACGTTGGTGGCGGCTGCGGCATGAAGGATGTTGCACTTTTTATCAGCAGCTGCTTAAACGCAGAAGCCTGCGCACAACATGAGACGGTTTTACTTAATCATTATTTTGCCACGCTACGCAGCGCCATAATTAGCTACGGAAAAAATATCCCACTTGACGAGCTTGAGCAAGAATGGCGCGATATGTACGCCTTTGCATGGGCTGACTTTTATCGGTTTTTAAAAGGCTGGTGCCCAGACCACTGGAAAGTACACGCCTATAGCGAACAATTAACACTTCAAACACTCGCGACATTTATAGCACCGAGATGACAACACTAGCAACACCAACGAATAAACGATAAGCCTAAAACAATACCTAAAACAATGCCCATATTAGATAAAAATCAAAAATACGCGCTTTATCAATTAGCCAAAAAGGCAGCCATCAGCGCTGGTGAATTTATTGCAAATTATGATCGCAGCCAAATCAATATTTCACATAAGCCCAACAACAGCTTAGCCTCGCAAGTGCTCACAGAAGTAGACACGCTAAGCCAGGAGCTGATATTAAAGCACCTGCTCCCTAGCTGTAATGAATACAAGCTAGGATTACTCAGTGAAGAGCTCGACGAAAAAGAAAACACCGGAGCAGGCTCCCGATTTGAGCGCGATTTTTCCTGGTGTATTGACCCTCTAGACGGCACCCTACCCTTCACCGAAGGGCGCGACGGCTATTCGGTATCGATCGCCCTTGTCAGTCGTGAAGGCATACCACAGCTTGGTGTCATATATAACCCCGTCAGCGGCAGGCTTTACCACAGCCTCACTGGCGAAGGGGCCTTTATTAATGACACGCCAGTTTCCACACTTGCATGGCCAAGCACGCCAACACCACTCACATGGGTAAGTGATCGCAGCTTTCAATCACATCCTAATTACCCACTTATTGAAGAGAAGATGGCAGCGCTCGCTCATGAATTAGGGCTTAGCTGGGTACAAAAAATTGAACATGGCGGCGCGGCGATGAACGCTTGCTGGGTCATAGAAAATGCGCCAGCCTGTTATTTTAAGCCGCCTAAAGAACAGCGTGGCGGTGGCAGTGTCTGGGACTTTGCGGCGAGTGCATCCCTATTTAACAACACTTTTAACAACACTGATGCGTGGGTGAGTGACATGCAGGGGATCCCTCTGAATCTAAACAACGCTGAAACCACCTTTATGAACAACGACGGCATTCTCTATGCTAGCCACGAAAGAATAGCCAAAGCCATTTTACAAATGACGGACTTATGGTAGCTTTACAACAGCTAGAGAGTTACAACAGCTAAAACAGTAATATTTTTTTGGCTTCAGCACTTCGCCAACTTAGCCATGCCGGGTAGTCGCAGATTTTACCTAGGCGGTATGGGTATTCTTGGCGGGTCGTTCAGGGTATCCTGATATGGCATCAAAAACCCAGGCCAACTTGTTCGATCATTCCGACACAGCCGCTTGCAGCATCTTCTCATCGCGCACATCACCCTCCGCAACTGCGGCATCCATTTGCAGGCGCTTTTGATGTTTAGCCTACGTAAACCAGCCCATTTCGACAAGCTCCAAGTTGCCTCAATATTTACATACTTTAGTTATACGACAAAAAGCATCATTCAGCCATTGACTTCCCCTTCAATGATTAGTAAAACCCTAGTTATTGCTTAGACACTGCTACCAACGATAGAAAATAAGCCAAGCCTTGATTAGGAGAGAATTTATGGCCGCGTTACAACTCGCACAGATCAACATTGCCGAGGCACTCAATGAAAGAGAGGGTGAGACCATGCGCAATTTTGTCGCGCGAATTGAGGGGATTAATGTACAAGCAGATCAAGCCCCAGGTTTTATCTGGCGTATAGAAGAGGAAGACGGTAGTGAGGCTCCTACCATCCAATCCTTCGCTAACCCGCTAATGTTAATCAATATGAGTGTCTGGGAAGATATCGACGGCTTAAAGCAGTTTGTATGCGAGTCCAGGCATATGGAGCCTCTACGCGACAAAACCTCTTGGTTCGGCAAGGTAGCAACAATGCACCAAGCACTTTGGTGGGTGCCCAAAGGCCACACCCCTAGAATGAGTGAGGGCAAAGTCCGCTTAGATTACCTACAAAAGCACGGATCGTCCCAATACGCCTTCACGTTTGAGCAGCCCTATACCGCAGAAGAGTCAACACGGATACAAATTAAGTAGTCACAACCGCTTTAGTAACTCAAGCAATACCAGCTCGGAGCCTCGATTGCTTTTATACAACGCCTCGCCCATTTGTCCTGCTGCAAAAAACGCGGTGCTGCCTCGGTTGGCTCAAAAGCAAAGCGCTTAGGTAACTGCGTATAAAGTGAGCGAGGCGGCGCCCCGGCAACGCGCTTTATTTTTTGCCCCGTATCAAAGCTATGATAATAAATCGTTCGCATACCAAGCTCCTCAATAATAAACTTCAAGGCTGCAGCCATTGCAGCCTCAGCCCAAATGCTTTGATACGGCTTTAAATAGTGCTCGACATACTGTTGTAGCTGGTGATATTCACCATGAATATCACCAATCACCTGACGAGGTTTTAGCAACGGTGTCGTTTTTCGGCAATGCGCAACACGCTGTAAAGCCCTGTTCGCCTTTCTCAACCAATCGGTTTGAATCTCCTCAATTAATACCTCTCCGCTATCAAAGCACATATCCATGCGCACCCACGCCATAGTTTTACGTGCATCTTGCCGAACCGGATGCGCCCAATATTCGAAAGGCCCGCATTCACCATCTGGCTTAACTAAGCGCTGGTAGACCTGCGTATGCTGCTGATCAAAATTTAACTGTAATACTAAGTTGGACTGATTTCGTGAGGTTTGATCCCCATCTTTATCTCCAGTCCCCCAATCAGTAAACGATAGCGAAAAGTTCAAGCACTCTTGCGGCCAATACATCATCAAATCCGATGCGAGTAATTTTCCCTTCCCGCAACCTTTTAACATTTGATTAACTACAGGCTTCTGTAAAATACGATTTAAGCGGCTGCTTTTTAACTCCGACACCTTCATGCTATCCACATTACGTGCTTGCATTTCATAATCGATTAAATCTAAACAATAACGATCTTTAAAGTAACGAAATACCCGACGATCATCGCCGATCAGGCTTAACAGTTCTTTTGTCTCTTCGTGCTTCATTGTGTTTGTTCCGAAATATAGATAAACCTAGGTATCGCCCCAGCAAAGACGTGACACGTTTCACTGCGCGAACACCATGAACATAATGCGTAAAATTTACACCTATAGGCACTTCAAAATAACTCATATAAAACCTCATATAAAACCTCATAATTTAATTAAATTTATTTTTTCTCTACAAACCCAGAACCCAGAAACACCTTAATAGGGCTCCCGCGCTGCACTTGATAGTGATTTTTCCAGCGATCACGCTCGCGCTGCTCCGCATCTTTTTTATCCCCTTGAGCAAGTAACAACTGCAAACGTTCAAGAGCCAAGCGACGATTACGATGTTGAGACCGATCGCTGTCCACCCGTATCTGAATACCGCTCGGGCGATGCGTTAAACGCACGGCGCTACTCGTTTTATTCACATGCTGGCCGCCGGGTCCGCCTGAACGTATACATTCAACACTTACCGCTTTACTCAATACAGAAAGATCCAGGCTGTCATCATGACAAGACCTTTCTGTGAGGTGAATTTGCTCAATACCAACAAACCAATTGATGCGTTTGTGTGCCGGACGATACGGACTTTCCCCCTGCCATTTAACAGGGCCGCCCAGCCAACCAGAAGCAAACAATTGCGCATCGACACCTTCAATACGAATCACCGTAGACAAGTACGCGTCGGGCACGACAATATCTTGCTTACGCAAAGCCTTATCAAAGGCTAATATCTCAATTAAATCAGCGTTAAGTTTCTGTTCTCGTGCCGCATCCAATACTCTTTGGGTGAGCTTTGCAGCCACCCATCCACACTCTTTAGGCCCTTGACCGGCGGATACTTGTAACCAAACAACATTTGTTTTTTGATCACTATCGACTCTATTATTTTTTAAATTAGACATATTATTTCTTCCTTGTTTTATAGCTAATTAAGGGCTTAAACGCAGCGACCAAACGAACCATGCCCGCCTGAACCAAGTCATCCACCACGAGATCAATATTTTTATAGGCCTGAGGAGCCTCCTCATAAAGCAAGTCCCGCTGAGCGCAGATCACACGACTACCAATGGCGGTCGTATGAAGATCCTTCGCTTTAAAGCGCATTTCAAGTCGCCCACGAGCATCACTTCGATTCCATTTTCGCCCAGCACCATGCGCTAACGAATACGCGCCTTGAGCAAGGGCTGAGGCATCCTCGACACAGGGCTTAACTAAGTAACTTAAGCTTCCACGAGAGCCCGGGATCATCACCAAGCCTTGATCCGTCGGGCTCGCGCCTTTGCGATGAATCCAATAACGCGACTCAACCCCAGCGATTAAGCCTAGCGGCTCGACCATCTCAGCCGGTAATGGCATCACCGTGTTATGACTCACGTCTAACAGAGGCTCGGCTTGCAAGCCTAAACAATCGCTAAAGCGCTTTGCAATTAACGCACGATTAGCCCTTGCCCAATGTGCAGCAAAATCATGCTGACGCATGTAACGTATATGCGTATCTACATCAGATTCTGACAAGCCTTTTTCGCCAAATTTCTCAACATGCTCACGTAAAATCCACTGCCCCAATCCGCGAGATCCGCTATGAGCTAACAATACAACACTGTTTTTATCCAGCGATATTTTACTTAGCTCATCCTCATCGAATATTGTTTCTATTTTTTGAAATTCCGCAAAATGGTTGCCGCCACCGATGGTCCCGAGCGAGCGCGCAGCCACTTTGTACAATAGCGAATCAGCTAATCCTGGCGGAATATAATATTGCAGCCAAGATTTTCTATCCCCATCCCAAGGGTCATCAAGACCGACGAGCTTTTTCTCCCAGCGATCAAGTTTTACCCCTCGCGCCGCTACATTCAGCTTCCATACCCCCATACCGCAACCAATATCACTGCCAACAAGATGCGGGTATATATGCCCTCGACTAATAAAAGCGGCGCCAATAGGTTGGCCTTTTCCCGGGTGTAAGTCCGGCATACCGACGGCACAACACATGCAAGGTAGCTCCGCGGTTTTCTTTAATTGCTCAATCGCGCTAGATTCCAACCAATTTTTATCGGAAATAATAAGGCGCATTTGAGCTTGTGCATCCCCTTCCAGGGTTTTAATTATTGAGCCCATGTTTCTGTCTCGACATTTGGGCACTGCAACAGCCATTTATTTTAGGCGAGTGAGTACCGATACCTGAAAAACCACCAAAAATTAATTACGTGGTTTTTAGGCCATAAAATTTAAATACTCCAGAGCATCGCTCTAGAATAGTGTTAAAAAGGATAAATACGAGGAACGGCTTAGCGGAAACTGTTTAAGTAAAAACCATTTAGACTAAAGCATTTAACCCAAACCATCTAACCAAAACACGACAGGACAACATCAAAGCAAAAACCAAAGCATACGCCAGACGCAGCAGTGCATAGCTTGATTTGTTCGAGTGTGTTAAAGCTGAAAAGGTACGAAGTTAACTGAAGATGTTTCTACAGGGAGTTTCGGCGGCCATGTTCAACGCGATAATATTAGTATTCAACATTCAAACCTCCGGTATATAGATATAATTGATAGTGAAAATAACAAGAAGGTCAGCCCTTTACGGCTGAGTTGCGCAAATAATAGCAGGAAACTTTAAGGATGCAAGGATATTATTTAATATCCTAAAAAACATTTATATATATCGCCACATTCCGCCATATACATCTGTATAGCCACAATATAGCCACAGCACTCAGATCAGAAGTATTTCGCTCACCATTTTAATGTCGTATTATGTTGTCGAGTTGGCAGCAGCTATTAACAGCAGCGATAAAACACAAACTATAAAACACTTCCCAGGAAAAGTCATGACACCCTATTTAGCATCAAGCCATTACATCGACTGGCAAGAGCCTAAGGTAAAAGCCAAGGCCGCAGGGCTTAGTACAGGCTTAAACGACCCAGAGGCCATAGCCAAGCGTTGCTTTGAATTTGTACGTGACGAGATAAAACACAGCTGGGATTACCGCCTTAACCCCGTCACCTGCAAGGCCTCCGATGTACTTAAACACGGCACCGGGTTTTGTTACGCCAAGAGTCACTTATTAGCCGCACTGCTCCGTGCTAACGATATTCCGACAGCGCTGTGCTATCAACGCCTAACCATTAGTAACGACCAGCCACCTTTTTGCCTTCATGGGCTAAACGCCATTTACCTTGAAAACTACGGCTGGTACCGAATCGATGCACGCGGGAATAACGCCACGGTATCTGCCGAGTTTTGCCCACCAACAGAGAAACTTGCGTTTGAAATCATTCACGAAGGAGAACGGGATTTGCCGGAATTATGGTCAGAGCCACTCGCCATTGTGGTAGACATACTGGAGCGCTATCACACTCATGATGAGGTAGCGAATGATTTACCCGATATCCCGCTACTATTATTGCCTAGCCATAATCCGTAGCCTTGTCTCGTAATAACCCATAGACTTTGCCTAATAACAACCTGTAGCTGGCAAGTCAAAAGCCCGACCCAAGCCAAGGCTTGCTAACATCGTAAATTTATCGCTAAGTGCTTCACAAACTAAACGATGCACCACTTCCAGCTATTGAACTCCAAAACTGAATCCGCCATGCTTACCTTCGATTTCAGCCGCTATCACAATATGACACGCGCGGTTTGGCGCGGGATGTAAGCCTACGTTATGCTAAACAAAAAAAAAATCTTCTCGTTAATCGTACTACTACTTGCCTCAGGAGCACTCGGCATGAGCATTAATGACTTTGCTAAAGTTTGCCTTTTTTCTCAAATGAATGGCGTGATTACCTTAGATGGTAAACCCGTCACTAATGCCAAACTCGTTCGGACCGTAAAGCTCAGCAAGCCCGATTCAGACGAGACCCACACAGATGCTCAGGGGAATTTTGAATTTCCGGCAAAATTCACTCGCAGTATCGGTAAACACCTCCCACAAGAGTTCGCCTCTAACCAAGACATTACTGTTCACCATAACGGCAAACAGTACAAAATGTGGTCGGCCGTAAAAAGAACGCCAGATGAAAACAGTGAATCACGGGGTAAACCCCTCGTAGTTGCCTGCGAACTTAACAGTGAAGAAACCCTTATTAAAGTTAACAACTCCCCCATTTTTAGTTTGTGCACTTGGGATGTTGAGCCAGACAAAAAAAGGAATGTATTCTAATTATGAGCGAATTTTCAGCCATACAGGCCGCAGTTCTCGCCGATGATGTTTATGCCCTCACCCGGATGAACAGTATTAAACAAGCCACCACTTACCTTAAAAGTGAGCACGGTGACATCTTCGATTTTGACGAAAAAAACATGCTTAAAGGCGTAACGGGAGGCCCTGGATTTATTAAAACGCGAACGGCCTTTGGTTTTACGCTGCTGGGAAAAGGTTCTTTAAAAGGACAAGCGGTTATTTTATTTCGCGGTACGCAATACCTCGCGGACTGGCTGACTAACTTAAATATTACCGCCTCACGCTCGGCATCAGGCGAGCCCGTGCATGATGGCTTTAACCAAGCCTTTAAAAGCATGGAATCTAAAATTCGCGAATTCATGTCCATCGTCGCTAAAAACAATGTGCATACCATCCACTGCATTGGTCATAGTTTAGGTGGCGCACTCGCCACGCTTTGCGGTGATTGGCTAGCCAGCAACTACAAACGTGGCACCTACATTTACACCTTCGGTAGCCCACGCGTTGGCTTGCAGACCTTTGTAACAGCCTGCACACGTAACGTCGGTGCCGACAGGATATTCCGGGCGTATCATAAAACCGACATCGTGCCATTTATCCCTACATGGCCCTATATTCATACCCCCAATTCCGGCCGAGACTACTACCTTCCCTCCCCCGGCATTGTACCTATGGCCAAATACCACGGAATGGATCAGTACCTGAACTCAGTTGAGGGTCAATCTTGGGATCTGCTCGCGGATCTACGCTCAGCAAGTAAAGACGATAGCCGAACAGTTCAATGGTTAAAAAGCAGCACACCTTTAGGCCTAACCATTACCTCAATAGAGTGGTTAAATCGCGCATTAATTTACGTATTAAATAAAATCACAAGTGGCGCGGCGTGGTTAATATCCTCTGCGGTAAGCTCCTCGTTCACCCTGATGGATAGATTAGCTTACATGTTACAACGCGGGGTAGACTTGGCCGAGAACGTATCGAAGTGGGTACTTTACTTAATTCGGAAGATAGCGCAGGTAATTGGCTTTGGTAAGGTAGTGAATACCATCGATTTAACGCAAAGCTTTATCCGCATGTTGCTTACTCGACTACAAAGTCGGGTACATCAATTCACACACAATGTGTTAAGCAAAGTATTGGTTGATGGGCGCGCAGTATAAGCTCAGCCCTTCTCCGGAAGCATGTTTTGTGACTCACACAAACATGCTGCCATCCGTGGCAAATTAACGCTCCCTCCCCAACATGTTTGGCCTCTTCCCTGAGTATCCCCTCAGATAATCCGCTAAAACATTTCAACTTAATGCAACTGCTTAGCGTGTAAGTAATATACCTAACAAATATCACGCGATTATCACAAAACTATCAACAATCATTAAAAGTCATAAAGAGTAAATTAGTTCGCCTCTACTTCAACGTAGTGAAAATTAACGCCGCCGCTATCAAACACCACCCGCAACGAATGATTGCCCTCGGAAATACTGACATTGGGGATCACATAATCCACAAAATTCGTCCACCCAAGCGACTCCACCACGGTGCTGCCCACTTCCTCACCATCCACTCGAACACTTGCACGCATCGCAAACTCAGGCGTAACGCCTGTCGCCATGCGCACTATGATATTAAAGCTGCCGGCCTGCTCCGCGTGAATATCATACTCTAGCCACTCACCACGCATGCTCCAGCCAACAATACAGCTACCGTCTTGAATCTGTGCGGTATCGACGCCATCACCGCTATCACAAACGGATGCACCACCAAGGTTGTCAGGGGTCAGTTCAAAGAAGCGATCATACGATCGCAGCGACAGGCGCGCAGGCACAACATCACCATCCGGTGGGCACGCGCCATCCAAGCCATCAATCCATTCGGCCATTAAGGCATTGCCGACATCATCAGCCACATTTGTCGCTAGGGGCGGCATAGCTAAGGAGCTGCCACGCAAACTTGCACGCTGCCACAAGGTTGAAAGGTTATGGTCGCCCGGCATGACTAAGCGCTCGTCGGTATCCCCTGCTGCATTAACTACCTCTGCCGGACGGCGATCACACAAACCCTTTTCACCAAAAGGCGTCTCAAAACTGGCATCCCAGGCACCGCGCCCACCTAAGCTATTACTGCGATGGCAACTAGCACAGTTGACATGTAAATAAGACAGCATTCGATGTTCGATGGGAATGCTGCCATCGCTCAAGGCCTCCAAGCTAGGAAAAGGCTCAACTTTGGACTGTGCCGTACCTCGCATCATACCGCTTAGCATAAAGGTATCCATTTGGTTGGCAATCACATCACTCGCCGGGTAATGTCGATCAATATTTAACTGTCGACTTTCTAATGACAAGTGGTGCCCGGCCTCATCGGTATGGCAGCGCAAGCATTCACCTTGGGAAGGGTAATGCCACATTAAACCGTTAATATTTTTATCTTTACCGGCTTTTGGCACCAGTGTGGCGTCATTTAAATCCTCGTCCCATTCGTAGGTATATCCACCGTATTTACCATCGTTATAACGCACAAAAAAGCGAGTTTCAAAGATTTCGTCCTGCCAATTAAAATGTTTAATCGTGACGCTATTTAATGGAAACACCCACTCATTCGGATTAAACGCCGAAATAGAGGTGCCGTTAGGAATGGCCAAAAGGCGTGATTTACTCGCACCATCGGACCAGAAGCGTTGGGCAATATCGTACTCAATAACACCGGATGCTGGTGTGGCCACGCCATTGCTAATCTCGGAGAAACAACCAGTCTCACTCAGTTTTGCCGGGGGCTCGCCACCGCCAGCGCGCTCACTACGCACTAATCGGAATACCTGCCCTGCGCTCGCGCTTGCAGAAAACCCCGTCACGTAAACTTCGCCATTGTTATCTTCAGAGAAATCCGCGACGCCAAAGGTGGCGATCACTTGCTCGCTCACATACAGAGGGTCGCCAGGGCTTAAGGTTTGGTCGAGCGCCCAGAGTTTACGACTCGGTCTATCCACAAAAAGGTATTTACCAAATAATTCGGGAATATTGCTGCCGCGATACACGTAGCCACCAATGACTGCCGCACTTGCGGTATTGGCGTAGGTATAAATCGGGTCGATTATTGCGGGGTTAGATGGGTCGCAAAAACCTTCGCAGGTCGGCCAACCGTAATTGCCCCCACGAGTAACCAGGTTGATCTCTTCCCAGCTACTGAGGCCAACATTGGAGTTCCAAAGGTCATCAGGCCGATCACGATCAAAGGTAATGCGCCACGGATTGCGAAAGCCGTAGGCCCAAACTTCATTCGCTCCGCTGCCGGTAAGGTCGGGGTTATCAGCGGGAATACCATAGGCCAGCGGCGGCTGGGGCTTATCAACATCAATGCGTAAAATAGACCCGTAAACGTTGCTCGGGTCACCTGCGCGCAAAGGTTTAGGATCACCAATGGAGTTGTCGCCATCATCGCCTACGGAGAAGTACAAGGTGCCGTCGGCATTAAAGGCTAAGGCGCCAGCGGAGTGAATATCAGCTGCTTGCGGTATGCGCATTAATACCCGCTCATTTTCAAATCTAATGCCGTCTTCCGCACGGTCAAACACGCTCAGGCGTAACTCTAAATCACCATTACTTAGCTGAGCAATGTAGGAGACATAAACCAAGCCGTTATCGGCATAGTTAGGATGAAAAGCCATCGAGGCAATGCCTGACTCGCCCTCGGTATAGACATCTAGCTGTAAGGCGACAGTGATATCGTCATCGGTCGCGTCGTCGTTCGCTGGAACGCTTAGGATGCGTCCGCTTTTTTCAGCGATATAAAAAGGCATGTCGATACTGCCCGGCACTTGGACTAATTCAAGCGGGTCAAGCAGGCTTACGCCGCTAAAAATACGCTGTAGCTCGATGGGGGTCGCAGGTGATTCCCCAGCAAAACAACTGTCGTTACTAGGCCGAGAGGCAAAGCCCACAGGCATGGCAGGTGTAGGCTGTGGGCTTGGTGTGGACTGACTTCCGCCACCCGCAGAAGAACGCCCCGCGCTACCGCCACCACAAGCGCTCAGCACAAGCAAGATGGTCATACTTGCGATGAGAAGTTTATTATTTTTAAAAAATACCACGATACTCTCCCGATCCTAGGTTTATGGTGAAACGCACAACAAAGCCACGTCACCACGAAAAACGCTCTATACGTCAATTAGAGACGTAATCGAACATTGGTTTCGAACCCCAAAAGAGAAATTATCAACATAGACGTTTAAATCCAGTGAACGCACCCTAATTAAATTAGTCATACTACACACCTTCAAAAACAAGAATACAAGGTTAGCTCAGATCCCATGTTAAGCATATTTCAACGCAAACCCTTAATCGACGACAATAGCGCGCAATGGATATTTGATACCTTTGAGTGGGCATTAACCCATTTCGACAAAGAAGAGTTTTTTAGCCGCGCCCGACTGATTCAGCCAAGCAGTGAATTCTTCCCCGGTAGGGTTAATAGCGTACATGAGAAAGCCGAGAGCATCTTTGAGTACACCAAGAACTACGCAGGCCTTGCCCACTGGCCGATTAAACTACAGGCGCCGCAAGAATTCCTCAACATGCCGACGCCGTTTATGGACGTCCAGAGCATCGAGCGTAACTCCAGCAAAGATAGACTGCCAATGCTCACCGAGCAGCCGCTAATCTTCGTGCCCTACGGCCCACAACAAACCCTCAAAGCTGAAGACCTAAGTGCAAGCTTTGCCCACGTGCTAGCCCAACACCTCGTCGTGCAGTCACAACAACTGCCGCCGGGCGGCAAAGACTACGCACAAGAGGCAAGTGAAGTATTAGCGGTATTTATGGGCTTTGGGGTGATGTTTGCCAACTCTGCTTACACCTTTCGCGGCAGCTGTGCTCGCTGTCATGTCGGTGGAGCGAACCGGCAGGCCTCGCTATCAGAAGATGGTGCCGTGTTTGCGCTAGCTTTGTTTTGCCAACTAAAAGGTATATCCACACGAGAAGCGACAGGCTCACTAAAGTCCTACCTCAAGAGCAACTATAAACGGGCAGTAAAGCAGATCGAGCGAAATGAAGAGAGTTTTGCCAAGTTAAAACAATACGCCTAATTTAAGACAAGCCGCTTGATTTAGAACAAGCGGTCTAAAGAATGTAATTCAGTATATCACCAAACTCATCGACCACTACATCCGGCCCATGAATGGCGATATGCTCGCCGTAGTTATAACCGTAAGTCAAACCAATACTGTGCATCTCACAAGCCTTGGCCGCCAAGATGTCATTTTTAGAGTCGCCAATCATAATACTCTGCTCAACCGTCACGCCCATTTTCTCGCAGGCATACAACAACTGCGCAGGGCTGGGCTTACACTCCGATACGGTGCCACCCCCAACATTCACACAGAACAGATCCGCCACGCCCAAACTTTCCAATATCGGCACAATGAAAAATTCAGGCTTGTTAGTCACCACAGCTAGCTGATAACCCAGGGATCTTAACTTATTTAATGTCGATTCAACCTCTGGGTAGAGCCTAGTCTCAACACAAATGTTGGCTTTATAACTCTCGATATAAATCGACAAAGCCCGATCAACCAGTGCCTTATCTAAATTAGGATTAAGCTCTGAAGCGCCAGACAAAGCCCGCTGCACCATGACCCGCGCACCATTCCCTACCCATTCACGATAATACTCTTCATCAAAGGTAGATCGCCCTAACTTCTCTAACATAACATTAGCTGCGAGCGCCAAATCGGGAACACTATCGATGAGTGTGCCATCGAGGTCAAACAGTAAGGCTTCTTTCTTCGGGAATTTCAACGCTAACTCACTATACTGGAATAATCAGGTTCAAAAAAGATGGAGCATCGTATCCCAGAGCTTAAGGCTATGTCAAAAGCACAAAGACACTATTTATCAACAATTCACCTACTATTAGCCAATAGAAAGGATTACTCAATAACCAGAAGGGTTACTTAACAATCGAAAAGAACCATTTAACAGCTTAAAGGATTAATTCGATACCTCATTCGATCGGCCTTCTAAGCACTATCGACGCAAGTGCTTGCTTGCTCACTTTATCACCAACTCCACTTTCCGCTGAGCACTCAGGCTTACGTTCGACAACACCTTCAAAATAATCGATCGGCTCCCAATCGGGAAAGTACTCGCAAAGCTCACCGTGACGCAGCAAAAAATCCGCGCGCTTAGGGCGACCAAACTGCGGCTGATCCACCGTAAAAGTTTCGTAAATTAAGATCCCACCGGGGCACAGTGCTTGCCTGATAGACTCAAACAAAGGGCGATGTAAATATCGGAAGACGATAATACCCGCATATTGCTGGCCATTTAATAGGGTTTGCTGGCCATCTTCAAAGTCTACCTGCCATAACTTCGCAAGTGCTTTATATTCACTATACGGCAGCTCATTGAGCTGCTCCCTGACGCTTGCCAGCGCCTCGCTACTCCGATCGGCAAATACTACGGGTAATTTATTGGCAATTAAATACAGACCATTGCGACCTTTGCCACAAGCCAGATCAAGTATCGGTAGACTATTTATCGGGAATAGATCCCGGTAGCGCTCTAATAATGACGAGTGCCTATTACTCATGAATTACTGCTCATTATTTATTACTCATCATTTATTACTCATGATGTACAGATCATCGAATGGCACCCGAAGGTACAATCACGCTAAACGTGCTCCCCTCCCCCACAGCCGACGTAACTTCGATACGGCCTTTATGGCGCTCAACAATACCAAAGGCGATCGATAAGCCCAAACCAACGCCGTCGCCCACCACGCGCGTAGTAAAAAACGGCTCGAATATTTGCTTAAGTGTGTCATCAGACATACCGCAACCATTATCAGTAATCGTCACGATAAGCGATGTTTTGGATTTACGTACGACTACCGACAACACACCTTTTTTATCCATTAGTAGCTTGCCCGCAGTGCCCTGTTTATCAACCATTGCCTGACAGGCATTAATCATCAGGTTCATAAACACCTGATTAAGTTGACCGGCATGACAGAATACTTCCGGATCATCCAAAACATCACACCTAACATCAATACGTCCGCCGTAACAGGCTTTAACAATATCGAGACATGAGCGAATACCGGCTTCGAGACGGTCGTATTTAAAGCCGTGTTCGTCCAGGCGTGCAAACAGGCGAAAGCTTTCAACAAGGTCTTTTATCCGAGCGTTTCCCTCTTGCATGGCCGACAAATCAGATGCAAAATGATCAAACTTCTCCTCAAAAACTGCAACCACCTCAGAATTCCCATCGCCCGTCAAATCTATCAAAAAAGCTTTAAAATCTTTCAATTTACGATCAATGTTGTGCGCACTAATCTGAGTCATGTTACTGGGGTTATTAATCTCATGCACAAGCCCGGCAACTAGCGTCGAGAGGCTAGACATCTTCTCCGTGTGCACCAGCTGACCCTGCATATTTTTAAGTTGGATATTTAACTGCCGCTCTTTTTCGGTTTGTTTTTTATTTAAAATAGTATAAACAATCARGCACATAAAGCCCGCGACAAATAAGACATAAGCGCTATACGCCCACCAAGTACGCCACCAAGGCGGCAAAATGCGAATGACAAGTTCAGCGCCACYCTCACTCCAAACCCCTTCGTTATTAGCCCCAACAACACGAAAAACATACTCCCCAGGATCAAGGTTAGTATAAGTCGCGCTCCGTTTAGTACCGGAATAAGTCCACTCTGAATCAAACCCTTCGAGCTTATACGCGTATTGATTCATCCCGCTCATACGGTAATTAAGCGCAGCAAAGGTTAACGAAAATACGCGCTGCTGACTGTTTAAGCTCACCGACTTTGCCACACTAATCGATTGCTTTAACGGAGAATCAGGCGTATTGATCCCTTGGCTTTTATTCGCCAAACGAAAATCGGTAAAAACAATGGATGGTGGAGTTTTATTGTTAAATATTTTTTCCGGAGAAAAAATCGTTAACCCTTGGGTGCTACCAAAAACCATCTCGCCTTTTGAGGTTTTTAGATGCCCCGTACGATTGTGAATATTCCCAGGCAATCCGTGGCTTTGATAATAATTCAAAAAATGCGCATTTTCAGGGTCAAACCGGGCGATACCATAACCGGTACTACTCCATAAATAACCCTGATCATCCTCCAAAACACCCATCACAAACGCATCGCTTAGACCATCTTTAACGGTGTAATGCGTAAAGGTATGATTTTCTTTGCTGCGCCAATCCAATCGATTGAGACCGCCCCCTTTGAGCCCAAGCCAAAGTAAGCCATCTTTATCTTCCAATATAGCGTGCACGGAACCAATCCCAAGTCCCTCGGGCTCGCCTTCCTTATATTGAAAATTCTGAAACGTAGCCCTGTCACGATCCATTAAACTTAAGCCCAGATATGAACCAATCCAGAAATTGCCTCGACTATCCTCCTTAAACGCACCGGCCACACCTGGCAACATCGACTGGCTGTTGCCAGGCTCATGGTTATACCGAGTAAAGCCCCTGCCGCTATCCTTAGCATTACCCTTAGCATCGACACGCAATCGATTAATGCCGGTAAACGTGCCGATCCAAATATCGCCCCGGCTATCTTGATAAAGCCCCGTCACACGGTTATCACCAAGGCTTGTATCATCTCCTGTGACTGGCATGTAGTGGGTAAATACCCTAGTCTCAGGGTCGAGGCGACTCAAACCACCAAGGTAAGAACCCACCCATAATGCGCCTTGCCGATCGACCATGAGTGCAAGTATCGCGTCGGCAGCTAATCCCGCAGGGTCACTTGGACGGTGTAAATAACGGGTAATTTCTCCGGTCTTACGATCAATGTAATTCAAGCCATTTTCCGTGCCAACCCAAATGTCGCCGCTTTTCGCTTCCGCCAAGGATAAAATTTGGTTATCACTTAAACTATTACTATCGGCTGGGTCATAGGTGTAGTTATCAAAGGCCAAGGCATAATCGTTCACCATTGAGACGCCAAAGGGGAAGAGACCAAACCAAAGGCCACCATAGTTATCTTGATAACATGTCCAAATCTTATCACTCGCGATACTAGTAACATCATAGGCACGCGGCAGAATACGATCGAACTCACCGGTATCGCGGTTGAGCCTGTTGAGGCCACCGCGCTCAGTACCTACCCAGAAGTTATTCTGCTCATCCTCTAATAAACAATGCACCTCATCGTAACCCAAACTTTGGGGGTTATTAGCGTCGTGACGATAATGAGTAAAGGTTTCAGTCTCGCGGTCAAAGCGGTTCAACCCGCCCTGCCAAGTGCCTATCCACAGTTGATTGTCACTGTCTTCATAAATACTAGAGACGTCGTTGTGACTAAGGCTAGTTGGCGTGCTTGCATCATGGCGGTAATTTTTAAAACTTAAAGTATTCGGGTCAAACCGAAGCAAACCAGAAGTCACTCTGCCAGCCCAGATCATGCCTTGGCTATCCTCAAACAATACGCCGGGGTCGGTAGCAATATCGCGCCCACTACGCCCCTCTAAGGGTTGATGCTCTGGGTAAGGCACTTCATGGAATTTGCCGGTATTAAGGTCTAAGCGGCTCATGCCCCCCTGTACGCCAAACCACATCGCCCCACGGCGGTCTTGTAACATACCGAGTATATATTTATTCGGCAGGCTATCAGGGTCTTTGAGGTCATGCACATAACGGGTGAAGTCTTCACTCTCCGTATGGTAGCGGTTTAAGCCGTTCGCAGTGGCGACCCAGAGCTCGCCCTCATTATCCAACATTAAGCCTGTCACGGCGTTATTGCTTAAGCTACGCGGGTCATCTGACTTATGCGAATAACGTTTAAATTCATAGCCATCGTAGCGCGCTAAACCTTGCACACCCCCAAACCACATAAACCCTAGCGGGTCTTGAATGATGGCGCGCTGCTCAGTCAGTGAATTTAGTTGTCGGTTTTTAATGGATTCAAAGCGAATATCTAAGCTATAGCTGAGCTGGGCGCAACAACTCAAGCATGCAAACACAAACCACACGACCACCTTCGGCAGCATATTTTTTTGTAATAACATTTGTAGTAATAAGTGGAGCAAAATTTGAAACACGTTTCATACACCGTGGCAGGCTGATAACTAAACTATAGACAGAACTTTCAAGCGTTATTCAGGAAGATTAATATATCAGGAGGGGGTAATCTATCAGAGAGACTAACGTAAGAAGCTATTGATTGGAATAGATACGAGGTTAAAACAGAACGAGGACGGCTAATCATCAACTCAGCGATTACAAAAACTCGACAAAAGCAGGTAACAAAGCACATATAGCAAACAGCAAACAGGCCGAAAAAGATCGGCCTGTTTATTTATCTTTCACGCCTATGTTAAGCGCTTAAGACTTACCATCTATAGCAAGACAGTTATAGCAAGTGCCTTACAACAAGCTTCTATAGCGAATCATTCGCCAAGAAAGACTTAACCGTATTCACTTCAAGACGGTTGGTCTCACCAAGTGGTGAGTTAGGAGCACTAGCTGCAACAACAACCAAACTCTCATCAGTCACAACACCCTGCTCCAACAATGGCGCTAGCGCCTTAGTCACAACACAAGAACGCCCAGGCGCGTCGATCAAATAAGCTTCAACACCGAAGCTCAAAGACAACAAACGTAAAGGGCCAGCTTCATAACATGCCGCATAGATAGGCGCAGCAGGACGATAAGCCGCAACTTGGCGTGCGGTTGAACCTTGACGAGTCGGAACGACAATTGCGCTAATATCAAGATCGCGAGCGGCTTTAACCGCAGACTTGGCAATATAGTTCTGAAGGTTATTGCCTTCTTTTTTATCATCAAGATAAATACCACTTGCTGCTTTATCTTCAACGTGTGAACAAATTCGAGCCATTGTTTCAACCGCTTCGAATGGGTAGTCGCCGTAAGCGGACTCGCCAGAAAGCATTACCGCATCAGTACCATCAAGTACCGCGTTAGCAACGTCGGAGATTTCGGCACGAGTAGCACGTGGGTTTTGAATCATACTTTCAAGCATTTGCGTCGCCGTAATTACCGGTACGTGTGCTTTGATACATTTTTGAATCATATCTTTTTGTATTAACGGTACTTCTTCACCTGGGATCTCGATACCGAGATCACCACGAGCAACCATCACGCCGTAAACCACTTCAAGAATTTCGTCGAGATTATCAACGCCTTCACGGTTTTCAATTTTTGCGATGATTTTAATCGGTGAGTTTTTAGCGTCTAAGATATTTTGAACGTCTAATACGTCTTGCTTGTTACGAACGAAGGAGTGAGCGATAAAATCAACGCGCGCCTCAATAGCCATTTCGATAAACGTTTTATCGCGCTCAGTCACAGAAGGTAGTCGAATCTCAACACCTGGTACGTTAACGCTCTTTTTCTTTTTGATTTTGCCATTATTCAGCGCCGTTGTGTAAAGCGCTTCATCGTCTTTACTATCAACTTCAAGCTCAAGCAAACCGTCATCTATAAGTATGCGTGCGCCAACGGGAACGTCTTGCACAAAGCCAAGATAGTTAACCTGAACTGCGCTTGCAGTCGTGGCGACATCCAAGCCATCAGAGCGGAAAATGACTTTCTCGCCTGTGCGGATTTCAAGATCTTTCTCGATTTTGAGGTTAGTGCGCATCTCAGGGCCTTTGGTATCAACCAAAACGGCGAGTTTTTCACTGACTTTGCGGACATTCTCAATAACTTTGCGAGTATCTTCAGGTGTTTGGTGGGCTGTATTCAAGCGAATAACGTTTACGCCACGCTTGTAAAGTTCACCGATGAATTCAACATCACCTTTAAGGTCAGATACGGTTGCGACGATTTTTGTTTGCTTAGACATATATAGAATACTTACTCGGGTTGTTGGGTGGGTTCGCAGTTCAGTACGAAGCTTAACGAGCGACTTACACCGCGTGGTGGCACAATCAATTATTCAGCAGCGCATGACTACTGGACAAAGCCCGGGCAGGATACACCAAAACAACTCCAACAAGAAGAACCGCAAGTCTCATATAGTTAAAAAGACTAAAAGGCACCCTTCATGAGCTATATTTGGTTATTATTGTGGCATTTATTTAGCCAAACCCACCATAACAGTGCACTTCCTGAGCGATAAGCCGAAAGACTCAGCACTCAGAGTAAAACTCCAACAAGACACTTAATCGACATATAAGCAGCACTTAAGCGACTTTAAACGGCTTAACGACCCGCGTAATAATCTGTAATAGCCGCCGTCTGCCCAATGCGCTGATGATGCTCGCTAAGCGCTGGCGCAATCGTATCAACTACATCGACTGGAATATGCTCCAACTGACCACCCCCAAGACTACTGACTAAAACAAACACCTTAAGGTCGGCAAGCGTCAACCGGCCATCAGCAAAAAACTCACCGCCGCTTTGCGCTAGGTTTTTTTCTAGCCAAGCCAAGTAGCGTACCACAGGCCCCGCCACAAATGCTTCACGCGCCTCTTTAAGCGCCTCCCCTTCTAAACCGAAAGTACGCACCAAGCTATTCAGTAAATCATCAATCCCTTCCATCACCTCATCACACAATAAAGCTTGGTAGGCATCTTCCGGATATAAGCCTGCCAATTTACCAACATAACGATTAATCGCATTACCTTGTGTTACTTGGCGCTCATCGACCAAAAGTGTCGGCACCTGGCCGAGTGGTGTGCCCTTCCTTACTTCTTCAAATTCCGCCATTGGAAAGCGTTTATCTGTAAATTCAATATTTCCAATATGCATGGCGAGACGTGCTGGCTCCCCTCGCCCACCGTCGAAATCAAAATACGTTAATACTAAATCCGTCATAGCTAAAACTCCGCTTATTAATAAGCTTTCATATTGATGTGTTTTTATGTTCAAGAAAGCAAATATTTGGGGCAATAATCAACTGTTTCAAGGTGTAATAGCACTATATCGCTCAGCATTCACAAGCAGTGCTACACTTAGCACGATAGATAAACCAAACAACTACTTTCAACTCCGGAATTCCGCATGCTCAAAGCTGACAGCGCCTCGCGCACTGAAACGGCGACAAATACTGAAATTGCCGCCAAGGCCGCTTTCCAATTAGGCCAATCAGCTTATAACACGCACAATTATCGTGAGGCCTTAAAACACTACTGCCAATCCGCAGCGCTCGCACCCAAAAACAGCACTTATTTAAGTGAGGCTGGGCGTTTATCTGAACTAATGGCGCAATATCAAGGTGCCACAAAATATTATCAAACAGCGCTAACACTTGATCACGAAAGCCAGGATCAAACCCCGGAAAATATCGCTCGCGACCTCAATGGTCTTGGTGAGGTCAGTCTAGCCTTATCTCAATATGATCAAGCCAAAGATTATTTTGAGCAAGCCATCGACCACAGCCAAAAAAAAAATAACAGGTTAAATTCTGGCGACCAATTCAGCGGAAAATACCTCGACAATACAGGCTCAGTTTGGCAGAAAAAAGGGGACAATACACGAGCTCGCGATTATCACTTGCGCGCAATAACTCAAGACACTAACTACTACGGAAAAACTCACCCCAGCGTCGCCCGAGACCGCTGCCATCTCGGCATCGCCTACCAAAGCCTAGGCCAATATGACGAGGCTATTAACTGCTTTAAACAAGCCTTAGATAGCGATCTAAAAACTCACGATAAAAACCACCCCGATATCGCACGTGACCGCTGTAACCTCGGCTGTATACGCCAATTAATCGGCGAGCAAGATGCCGCGCTTGAGCAATTTGAACAAGCCCTTGCTATTGAGCATCCCATCTTTGGCGAGGATCACCCCCACGTTGCCGGCACCTACGCCAGCCTAGGCTTAACATGGCAACTAAAAGGCGATTACCCTCAGGCCATTCAATATCTAGGCCGCGCCCTTGCTAGCAATTTAAAAGTCTATGGCGACGACCATCCACAAGTTGCGATGTGTAACAACAACCTAGGCCTGACTTACGGCCTGATGGGTGAGCATGATGCCGCCATTGCCTACATTGAACTGGCGTTAAACAACAATTTAAAATGCTTTGGTAAAACCCACCCGGACGTTGCCATTCATCAAAATAATCTCGGCTGCGCTTGGCGAGATAAAGGTGACTATAACAAAGCTATTAATTATTTCGAGCAGGCTCTGGAATGTGACCTGTTAATCTTTGGATCCGTACACCCCAACATTGCAATACGCATGGAAAATCTTGGCTTTTCCTGGCAGGAGCAAGGTAATAACGAAAACGCGATTACGTATTACGAACAGGCACTGTCCTTGAATACCGAAGTGTTTGGCGAGCAGAATAACCGTAACGAGGCTATTAAGAGTGAATTGGAAAAACTAAGGCCTAAAAGTGGCGAATAGAGCTTAAGTTAAACCCCTTTCAGAAAAATTCCCCCTCCATATAGCCCTTCTTATAACCTCATAGTTAATAGCTCTAGAACTAATATCTATTTGCCAAACAGAGCAGTTTTGTCCAGAATAAGTGCAGCTTATAAAACAAGCTTGTAAGCTATGGAAAGACCTGTACGCAACTGAAGCTCTTTGGCCTCACAAATAGCCGGAGCGCATTTAGATGGCTCGCAAAAAACACACGGATCAACATTTTAATTGAAGGCGACTCGTGGTTTGCATACCCCAAAAGCTGGATTTTAGTCAGCAAAAAACCCAATGTAATTGCTCATATTTTCGGGCGCCTCAAACGGCGACACATCAAAAGATATGATGAGCGGGTCGCAACTAAAAACCACGACCAAACCACTTAAAAAAACGGATATTAAAGCTTGAGAAAACCGAAGCGAACATTCACGTCGTTGACACTCAAGGCACACTCACACCGGGCAAAAAATCTGACTGGCTAAACGAGATTCACCCCACGCCTAACGGGTTTAAGAAAATAGCTAAAAAGGTTTATAAAAAGATGCGGGAGCTGCAGCCGTCGCTACCTGCGTTTAGGTGATGTTGGCCGGTTGAGTTAGTGAGAACATTCGCCAAGACCATAAACCCACGTTGATGTTGGCAACGTCGGTCTATACGTATAAACTCAAACACTTTAGGTTCCGCATTTTCAGTTTTACCATGCTAATTTCGCTTAACTAAACAACGGAAGCAATCCCCCATGAAAATGAACTACTTCGTCTTTGGCACCAACAACATGCAAAAGGCAACGAAATTTTACGATGCCATCTTTGAAGGTAGCGAAGTCAAAAAGATGCATGACGAAGGCCGAATGACGCTATGGGGCAGCGAGGACTTTATGTTTGCACTAGCCGAGCCCTTTGACGAAAACGACGCTACCGTCGGCAACGGAACGATGGTCGGCATCAGCCTTGGGTCAGTATCAGAAGTTGAGCGACTGCACAAAAAGGCTCTTGAACTAGGTGGCAGCGATGAAGGCGAACCAAGAGTCCGTTCAGGTAAGCACTCCGCTTACGTTAGGGATTTAGACGGCAACAAAATATGCTTCTTTGAATAGACGAATACTTTTTAAACTTAAGTACCCGATCAATAAAAATATCCGCGTAAATAATTAACCCAACCACAATCAACAGGCGCTCTCGTGAATCATGCACTTAAAGTCATACTTATCTTGCTTCTCCTACCCATGAAAGTATATTCAAACGAGTGCGTCATATTACTCCACGGCTTAGCGCGATCTGATTCGTCGATGAACAAACTGGAAAAGTCTTTGAAAAGAGAAGGCTACCAAACGGTAAATTATAGCTACCCCTCTAGAAAATACGAGATCAGCAAGCTAGCGAACGACGCCATCCCCAAGGCCTTAGAACAGTGCGCGGACGCCACAAAAGTGAGTTTCGTCACCCACTCCATGGGAGGCATTCTTGTAAGGCAGTATTTAAGCCGCAAAAGAATTGAAAACCTCAATCATGTTGTAATGCTTGGGCCACCAAATAACGGCAGTGAAGTCATAGACAAAATGGGTAACTTCCCCGGATTTAAAGCCATCAATGGCCCTGCTGGCCTGCAACTTGGCACCGGTACAATGAGCGTGCCCAACAAATTGGGCCCCGCTGATTTTAGCTTAGGCATTATTGCTGGCACCAAGACTATCAACCTCATACTATCCACCATGCTGCCAGCCCCAAATGATGGCAAAGTCTCTGTAGAGAGCACCAAACTTGCAGGCATGAAAGATCACATCGCCATGCCGGTAACACACCCATTTATGATGAAAAACAAGAAAGTCATTGGGCAGGTTTTACATTTTTTAAAAAATGGCCAATTTAAATAAAAGGCTCACTTGCAGCGGGTGGCGCTTATCATGATAGATGGCACCACCTCACCGCATAATTGGCAATTAAGCGCGCGCTAGCGCTTCTGCCGCACTTTGATTCGCAAGATACTCTTCATAAGTACCCTGGAAATCAATTAACGCATTACCTTTAATTTCAATCACTCGTGTCGCCAAAGACGATACAAACTCACGATCGTGACTCACAAAAATCAAGGTGCCAGGATAATGCTCAAGCGCCAAGTTAAGTGCCTCGATCGACTCCATATCCAAGTGATTGGTAGGCTCATCCATCAGCAACACATTGGTGTCTTGCATCATTAATTTACCAAAGAGTAAACGGTTTTTCTCGCCACCGGAACAGACCTTGGCCTGCTTTTTAAAATCATCAGCAGAGAATAACAAGCGCCCTAAAGTTGCACGTACAATCTGATCACCGTGACTAGGTTTACGCCATTGGCTCATCCAGTCAAAAAGATTCATATCATTAGCAAAGTCAGCAGTGCTGTCTTGTGGACAGTAACCTAAAGTCGCGCTTTCGGCCCACTGCAATTTACCTTCGCTTGCCTGTATTTCGTTCATCAAACAGCGTAAGAACGTGGTCTTGCCTGCACCATTTTCACCGATGACAGCCAAACGTGTGCCCGCCTCCAAAATAAGACTACTGTCAGAAAACAGAAGCTCGTCGCCAAAAGCGTGGCCTAGATTTTCCATGACCAATGCTTGGCGATGCAGCTTCTTCTCTTGGCCGAAACGAATAAAAGGCGTGACACGACTAGAGGGCTTAATATCGTCCAGCTTGATTTTATCAAGCTGCTTAGCGCGTGAGGTCGCTTGCTTTGCTTTCGAGGCATTGGCCGAGAAACGGCTCACAAAGGCTTGAAGATCCGCCATCTGAGTCTTTTTCTTGGCATTCTCTGAGTGTAAACGCTCACGTGCTTGTGTCGCAGCACGCATGAAATCATCATAAGTACCAGGGTAAAGCCGAAGCTCACCATAGTCGATATCGGCCATGTGGCTACATACCGCGTTTAGGAAATGGCGATCATGCGAGATAATGATCATTGTACTTTTGCGCTCGTTGAGCACGCCTTCCAACCATCGAATCGAATCGATATCCAAGTTGTTGGTCGGCTCATCGAGTAGTAAAATATCTGGGTCAGAGAACAGCGCCTGAGCGAGTAATACCCGTAACTTCCAACCGGGTGCGACGCCAGTCATTGGGCCGTAGTGCAAATCGAGGTCAATACCCGCACCGAGTAGGAGCTCACTTGCGCGACTCTCAGCGGTGTAGCCGTCCATTTCGGCAAATTGCGTTTCGAGCTCCGCTACCTTCATGCCGTCATCTTCGGACATTTCAGGTAGGTTATAGATACGATCGCGCTCCAGCTTTACTTCCCATAGCTCGGCATGCCCCATGATCACAGTATCGACGACGTTGTATTGCTCAAATGCGAACTGATCTTGGCTGAGCTTACCAACACGCTCATTTGGCGTGATGCTCACTGTACCTGCCGAGGGGGTTAGGCTGCCGTCTAGTATTTTCATAAAAGTTGACTTGCCGCAGCCGTTAGCGCCGATTAAGCCGTAACGATTGCCGTCGCCAAATTTGGCGGATATGTTTTCAAACAAGGGCAGTGCGCCAAACTGCATGGTGATATTTGCGGTAGAAATCAAAGGGCATACATCCTGAAAATAAGTTGAAGTGCTTGTGCGGGCGCGAGCCTACTATAGTCCAGCACAACTTACAAGTTGCAGCCCCTTGAAGGGTTATCGCTAACAGATGAGCATCCCTGCTCTGTTAAATCCTTAAACTTCTAAACCCCTAAACATGTAGATCCCTACCTCCTTTAAATTTCAGGAGTATTCAGCTCAACCACTTGGCGCAATATCGGTGTAAAAGTAAAATCACTATTAAATTGGGTAGTATCTATCCCTGCTCCAGTGCCCACCTGATTACTATCCAAATCCCAAACATCCGTATAAAAAAGTGGGGTTTTAGATAATGGACGATGCAGTGCTATTTTTGATGTCCAGCCAAGACGTAATTTTTTACCATTTCTTTTTTCAATGCTCCAATAGCCTTTGCCTACAGCCGCACCAGCCGCTAAAGTAACGCCTTCAAACTCCCCGCCCATTACAATACCTTCAGGATCTATCACAACTAGCGTATGGCCACCTGCGCGCAGTGGCAAACCTTCCACCGGAACCCTAGCACCGCTCAATACTCTTGCACGGCATAGCACATCCGGCCTTAATTCCCAAAGCCCAAAGGCAACGCGCCCCTGAGCTAACAACGAATCTACATCAATGCCAAAACGCTCAGCAATAAAATCTTTTGCGTCAAGCGCCTCCTGATCAACACTTACACCGATTTCATTTTCCAAAAAATCAACACCGCTAATATTGGTTGATACCGCAGGGTTCCAGCTTAAAGTCTCCGGAATACTAAAAACCAACAAAGTACTAAGCGAGGTTTTAAACACCCCCGGTTTATTCTTTTTATTACCATCAGCCTGGGCTGAAAAACTTAAAAAAAACATAAACACAAAAACAGTAATAATTTTATACACAGATTATTCCTTCAATATAAATGATAAGTTACGGGCTTTTACTAAAGTAAGCGAATTTCTGTTCATACAGACAAACATCTATTCAGACAAACATCTACTCAGACACGTAAACACCTATTCGGGCAGGCGAATACATATTCAGATGTAAGAACTTCAACTCAGGTATGCGAATAGATCTAAAAATAAACGAGCACCTATTCAAGTATGCAAACAGACACTCATATACACGAGCCCCCGCCCAACAATGCGAACATGTATTCAAGAATACGAACAAACGTTCAAACAACCAAAAAATCTAATACTCACTCATATAATCTCGTTATTTATATGTGAAAATATTTATTTGGGCATATTATATTTATAATACAGAATTTCCGGCAGCGCCTAAGTTTTCATAGGCAAACACGACACACGGCTCAGCCATCGCAAGCAACGAGACCAGCGTCACAAGAAAAAACAACCGATACGATACCCCATCAAAAGCACCCGCCAATTAACATAAAAAACAATTCGCCGAATTTGAATTTTGTAAAAAAACTCGTCAAGAATCAATCTCATGTAAAGTAACTCGGAATTTATTTAAATAAAAAAAACAATTCACATCAACATCATTACAACAATACTTTTATCCAAACTTTAAATTATAAAAACCAACTATTTGACTATTTAACAAGCACAAAACAACAAACAAAAGCTAAGTTGACTGTAAAATTATTCGTCGCAAGTTGCTCGCGGCAGGCTATACGCCGTGATATGTTTGAGAATGAGGAGCGTTCCTGCTCGACTAAAAACCTATGCCTCTGGCGTGTGAAGCTCAACCACTTGGCGTAAGATCGGGGTAAACGTAAAATCATCATTGAACTTGATGGTATCAATCCCTGCTCCGGTACCCACTTGCGTGCTATCTAGATCCCAGACATCCGTATAAAAAAGCGGCGTTTTCAATAAGGGACGATGCAGTGGTATTTTTGATTTCCAACCAAGGCGTAACTTTTGATTATTTTTTTCCGTCACCGTCCAATACCCCTTACCTACTGCTGCCCCGGCTTCAAGCACGACACCGTCAAACTCGCCCCCCATAACAATACCTGCCGGGTCGGTGACAACAAGTGTATGGCCACCAGCTCTCAAGGGTAAGCCCTCTTCCGGAATGTTCGCGCCATTCAACACTCTGGCGCGACAAAGCACATTTTGATTTAATTCCCAGAGCCCAAAATTAACACGACCTTGCGCTAACATTAAGTCCACATCAATACCAAAACGCTCAGAAATAAACGCTTTAGTATCAATGGCTTCCTGGGAAATATTCACATCAATTTCATTTTCTAAAAAATCAACACCACTAATATTTTTGGGCACTAGCGGGTTCCATTTTAATGTTTCTGGGATACTAAAAACTAACATTGTGCTAAGTGAGGTTTTAAACGTTCCTAGTTTATTATCTGCACTCGCAGAATTTATAGAAAAACTCATTAAAATGATTAAAATATAAAGCGAAATGGATTTTGACATTGCGTGCACCCTTGTTTTTTTATTAAAACTTCGGTTCTTTTTTAAAGCAGGTGCAGTTATAATGCATAATCCAAAATTACGCCTAATTTTTTTTCACTCAGACACAAAAAATCGTTGCCCATGTTTCGGAATGTGACAACGATCTCAAACGTAACAATTGTTAACGGTTGTAGCGGCGGAAGGTTAATTGAAAACTCTGAACGAAAATCCTGATTGAAAGCTCTGACTGTAAAGTATTGGGATTAAAGCGGCAGCGCCGCTGTATTGATAATTTCCCTCAAAACAAACCGTGACTGCACCCCGCTAACCCCTTCGATCTGGGTTAACTTGTCCAACAAAAAATGCTGAAAGCTTTCCATATCTCTCACAATTACCTTGAGCATATAATCCGCTTCAGAGCCGGTAATTAACAAGCACTCCAGTACTTCGGGGAATTCCGACACGGCACTTTCGAATACATTAAAGCGTTCGGAGGTGTGCCGATCCATGCCAATATCGATGAGTGCCATTAAACTCAAACCGAGTGCCTTAGCATTAAGCAAGGTCACCTTACGACCAATAATGCCCGCCTCAGTTAAAGCCTTAACCCGACGAGAACACGGAGAAGCCGACAAACCGATCTTCTCGGCCAACTCCAAGTTGTTGATACCACCATCTTGCTGTAACTCATGCAAGATACGCCGATCAGTGCGATCAAGTTTGACCATAATTTTACCCATCTCACTTAGTTGCTTGTCGTGAAACAGTACATTACGCAATAATTCACCCCAATTCTATCTTTTTATAGTGAATCATTGCAAAAAAACTTAACGTTGGCGTAAATTGGCAATGTTTCACCCTTAGAATACACCTACAATACACTCAAGGATCACGGCTAGACCCGAAGCGGCTTTTACCCAAAGCCACTTGCGCAAGACATCCACAAGTAGACTTGCGAAATGCCCACGCTTAAACACAAGCGTCACCACGGCCCACAAGGCCGGCTGCTACACTCATGGAGGCAAGCCGATGCTCCGAAAACAAGAACCCGCTAACGCGGCATAAATACCCAGCGACCAGGACGCTAACAATGAAACCGTTCAACCATACGAAATACAAAGCTTTTCCTTTCGTCAATAAAGCCGATCGACAGTGGCCCTCCAAACAGATCCTACAAGCGCCCACTTGGTGTGCTGTGGATTTACGTGATGGTAATCAAGCCCTAATCGAGCCGATGAGCGTCAAGCAAAAGCAAGGTCTATGGGGTTTATTGGTCAAAACAGGGTTTAAGCAAATTGAAATTGGCTTCCCCTCTGCGTCACAAGAGGACTTTGATTTTTGTCGCTGGCTTATCGAAAAAGACCAAATTCCGGAAGATGTCAGCATCCAAGTATTGGTGCAAGCACGAGACGCTTTAATCGAGCGGACTTATGAGGCGCTAATCGGTGTTAAGCAAGCCATTGTGCATGTATATAACTCTACCTCACCGGTACAACGTGAAAAAGTATTTAAGATGGGTCGCGAAGGCATTATCGATATTGCACGTCGCGGCGCCCAAAAAGTAAAAGACGAAGCGGCTAAGTACCCTGAGGTTAAGTGGACCTTTCAATATTCACCTGAGAGCTTTTCCTCAACGGAAGAAGATTTCGCCATCGATATCTGCAATGCCGTTATAGGTGTCTGGCAACCAAGGCCTGAGCATAAGGTCATTATTAATTTACCCGCAACCGTCGAGTGCTCAACACCGAATATTTTTGCAGATCAAATTGAACGCTTTTGTGAGCAGGTTAATCAGCGTGACGCTATCGAGATCAGTCTACACACACATAATGACCGAGGCTGCGCCGTCGCGGCGGCTGAGCTTGGTTTAATGGCTGGCGCAGATCGCATTGAAGGGACGTTAATGGGCAACGGTGAACGCACCGGAAATATGGATATTATTACCATGGCAATGAATTTATATAGCCAAGGTATTGACCCCATGCTCGACTTTTCTAATGTTGATGAGATTGTGCGCGTCGTCAGTGAATGTACGCAAATTCAAGCTCACCCTCGCCACCCTTGGGTGGGAGAGTTGGTCTATACAGCCTTTTCTGGTAGCCATCAGGATGCCATTCGTAAGTGCCTTGCGCTACAAGCGAAGGATAAAGACTGGGATGTGGCGTATTTGCCCATCGACCCGAGTGATTTAGGTCGAGATTACCAATCGGTCATACGCGTCAACAGTCAGTCGGGTAAAGGAGGTGTTGCTTATATATTGGAGCAAAACTACAGCCTACGCTTACCTCGCTGGTTACAAATTGAGGTCAGCACAAAAGTGCAAGCCTACGCGGAGCAGTCTAAATCAGAGGTCGGTAGTGAGCAGATTTGGCAAATTGTCAAAAGCCATTATATGCCCCCTCCAACGCTACGTTTAAAAAGCTATCAGGTTAATAAAAACGAAGTCAACGAGAGTATCACGGCAACGCTTGAAGATGCTGAGAAAACATATGAGATTAATGGCGCAGGCGATGGCACTTTATCGGCATTTTGTCAGGCGATAGAAAGCAAGCTGAGTATTAAGCCAGAGATTGTTCACTATGATCAGCACGCGATTGCTGAGGGAACAGACGCCAAGGCTGTCGCGTATATTCAGGCAATTATTAATGGTAAGCGCTATAGTGGTATTGGCAAAAGCACCGATGTTTTAAGCGCCTCAATACACGCATTGTTAATTTGTATTAATAAAGCTATGACCGACGACTAATAGTCGCAGCGATTAATAACTAATATCAATTAAAACCAAGTCAACAAAAAAGCCACCAAGTTTAACCTTGGTGGCTTTTTTGTTTCTCATCTATCATCATTCATCAACAATAAAAAAATCAAAATCAACCCGAAATCATCCGGGTAACAAGCAATCCAGTTATTTCACCAAACGATCAGACACAATTTTGCTCAGCTCAACAACCGCCGGTTTTCGTAGTATTCCAAGATGGTCAGAATCAATTTCATGCACATCCGTCAAGGCATCGCCAATACATTCCCACCCCCGTAAAGGCTTAACCACACAGCCGTCACCATACATCGGGATTTTTGCACGAACATATAATAACGACGGCGGTACAGGCTGCATCGCAATGGCGCCCGCGAGCATACGCCGGGCACGCGTTTGCGCCACGTCGAGCTGCTTGGCATGGCGAGTCTCAGCATCCCCCTGACTTAAGCCTGTGCCCACGGCAGTTCGCGACTTACCAGAACCAAGCATACGCTGACCGTGAGCTAATAATTTTCGCGCACCGGTTTTAACTTTAGCGCGAGCGGCTCCTACCAAGTTATGCTCAATGGCATCGGGTAAATAAGTGTCAAACATGCCAACCAAAGAAACCTCTTCCCCCATGGCAATAAGCGATTGCGCTATCGCATAGGCTAAGCCGCCACCAAAGGATATCCCCACTAGCTGATAAGGTCCAGAGCTTTGATGCTTGCGAATAAAATCAACATGAACATCGGTTAATTTTTGCAATGCCTGCTCTCGATCTTTTTCGAGCAGCCCTTCTAAGTCCAGTTCGATAGGGGCATAAATAGCATATACACGTACATCCTCAGGCAGGCCATGCGCAAAATCTTGGTACAACTGAATACCGTGAAGGCAAAATACCGGCGGGCGTTTTTCACTTCCGCGCTTTAGGGTAATAAGTTGCGGCTCGTCTGAAGCTTTATAGACGATACCTTTGGCGGCATTTTCAACTACCACGGAAAATTCAATCGGCGTTGGATGCCTCAATAAGGTCGGAAATTCAAAGGTATAAGAAAATTCAGCTTCAATTAATTTTAATAGTTGCATAGCGCTTATCGAGTCGCCACCGGCATCAAAAAAATCAGTCGCGCTGTCTACACTTTTCAAACCCAGCGCCTGAACCCAAAAATCCGTCAATAGTCGCTCTCTAGCGGTATTTTTAGCTTCTAATTCACGCTTCGGCTTGGTAGCGGATTTGGCTTTCGCCATTAGGGCTTGATAATTAAATTTACCGTTAGCGTTAAGCGGGATTTCATCCACCACCACAAACTGACGCGGCAACATAACCTGTGGTAAACGCGCACCAAGAAAACGACGTAAATTGGCAGAAAAATCACTCGTTTGCGCGGCATGCAATACCACACAGGCAATCAATGCTTCGCCATCGGCGCTAGGTTCAGAGCTATCCAACACCACAACGGCATCACGCACATGGATGTGCGAACGCAGTGCCGCTTCTATATCCCCTAATTCAATACGCACACCGCGAATTTTTATTTGACGATCAACTCGCCCAACAATTTGCAAACTTTTATCCAATAACTTTCTGGCGAGATCCCCGGTACGGTAATATCGTATCGGGGATGTATTTCTGACATTTGATTTTATTACGTCACTAGGGAAGCTCGTCTGACTCAACTCCGGTTGATTTAAATAACCGGGCGACAAATGCTCCCCTGCGATCAACAGCTCCCCTACACTACCCTGTGCCACCTCAGAAAAGGTTCGGGTATCAACAATACGCGCTTGCCAATGCTCGTACACATACCCAACGGGCACAAAACCCTCTGTATCAAGGGGTGTTTCAGGTACCTCCATAGCGCAAACGCCAATAGATTCAGTTTGCCCATAAACATTTACTAGCCTTGGCGCAGGTTTAAATAATTTACGAATTTCAGCCACTAAGTGCCATGGCAGCGGCGCCCCGGAAAACAATAAAGTTCTTGGAACCTTGGCTAGAAAACGTTCTCGCTCGGCAATATCAAGCGTGTGAAGATCCGCTAATATACGCCCAACAATCGGCGCGACAGAATCCCAAACAGTGATGCCTTGTTCAGCAATTAAATTTAATAACCCTCGGGGCTCCTGAAGCTGAGACTGGGATGCGATATGCACCTGCGCACCAACCACTAAAGGTGCGAACAATTGGCGGATAGATGCTGAGAAACCAAATGAGGCGGTATGCAAGCATTTGTCATCGGCTTGATACTGTACGCGCTCACCAATGCCCTTAACATAAGCCTCGACACAATCTCTAGGCATCATTACCGCTTTAGGGACGCCAGTGGTACCGGAGGTGTACATGATGTAAGCCAAGCCCTTTTTGTCGATATTTTCACTATCGACAGAACAAGCACCAAAGCTATCTTCAGTGGGTAAAAGGCGTGGTAGGTCCAGCCATGAAAACTGCTTAATATCTTCGTCAGAGCCAAAGACCATACAAGGCCGGCAATCGGCTACGATCACCTCCAACCTTTGACGAGGCTGATTAGGGTCAATCGGCACGAAAGGGATTCCGGCACGGAAAGCCGCAATCATCGCCATCGCCGTATTCACCCCTCGGCTCGCAAGGATTGCAAGCGGGCGATCGCCCTCGCACTGCAATACCATCTGCTCGGCTAAAGCCAAGCTTTCTTGATTCAACTCGGCGTAGCTAAGCTGACGCACACCATCGAGTAAGGCCAAATTTGGCGAAGTTTGTCGCAACTGCATTTCTAATAAATTCATGCCCGCAATATACTCTGCATTAACCCTCGCTTCAAAAGGTATTCACCTGCAAACACCAAGATGACAGCTTGAGAATACTCAACCAAACGCTGGCACACGCTTCTGCCACGGGCTTCCGCACAGAAGGTAATTTAAGCCACAAGTATTTAAACTAAAAGGAAGGTTAGCTGCAATATTAATATTTTACGCAGCACAGCCTATCTAGCCACAGTAAGTCCAGCCCACAACGACACCCTGCTCAGGGGCTGAGCAAACACTGCTTTTGCGACTGAGTCATCAAGGCCACCAAAGGTTGAAGGCGCATCACCAAGGCATCGAGCTGGGCTTGGTCGAGTTCGAAGCCTTCACTGCCAAGACTTGCCAAGACAGCGTCCACAGAACATGCCTCATCCGCTTGCGCTGTCGTCACCTCGGTGCTCAGCGCTTCTGAAATTTGCACTTCAGAGGTTTGTGCTTCAGGGCTTGGCGCTTCAAAAGTCCGCAGCTGCACTTCCCCAGGGCCAATTAAGAGTGCGCTTTCAAGCGCCTGCTCGGCGAGTTCCAGCAAAGCTCCGGGCGTGACATTCTGCCCTTTTGTGGCAGCGGCGATGCCTGCCATGGAATGAACATCAAATAGGCTTGCGCCTTTTTTAATCTTCAAACTATTCACTTTCTTGGCCAGGCGCTGCACTAGCTTCACAACGCTATCGCAACCAGCGGTTGGCAGGACGATACTAAAGCGCGCTTGCCCTACTCGGCTCAAGCTGTCTTCTTTCCTTAACGACTTCATCAATATCTTAGCGACTTGCTTAACAACTACCTCAGCATTCCTTGCGCTGAGCTGGTCGAATAAACCTTCCAGTTCTAATAAGACCAGAGCAATACTGGCACCATGTCGATTAACAAACGAGCAATCTCTATCGAGTTGCTCATCAAAACCTTGTCGATTAAGCGTGCCGGTTCCGGCATCAATGGTGGTGACTTTTTCAAGCGCTTTTTTGGTTTGGCGATAACTGGAGTGGGCTTCACAACGCGCAATCAATGTAGCGGATTTAAACGGCTTAGAAATTAAATCGGTGGCACCGGCCTCAACAATTCGCTGCTGGATAGCTTCGTTATCGCCGGACCCCGTGATTACAATCACGGGCATATTACGGATATGCTCATCATCGCTATTGCGTATGCGCTCAAGCAGGCCAAAGCCGTCAAGGTTGGGCATTTGCAAATCAGTGAAGACGACTTGAATCGTATTATCCGAACAGATGGCCTCCCACCCCTTCTCACCATCTTCTACTAGGAGTAAATCAAAGCGCTCGGCAAGCGTTTTTTTCGCCGTCAGTCGCACGATTTTGGAATCGTCGCACACTAACACTCTCACCTTGGATTTCTGAAGCTGAGTGCTCAGCTCATCGCCCTTTACAGCCATAGATCACCAAACCAATTTTGTTGATAAATAACCCTTAATATAGATGAGATTAGGCACAAAAGTAGACTTCGCGATCAAATTTTTGCAAAGACGATAACAAGCTAAACACTCGCTCTAAGAAAAACATTAAAGATAGCAAACACAAGAGCTAAGCTGTAACACACCCTAGGCAGCCAATCCGCTAAGGTTTGAATAGCCCCGTCAAGTCGCTCGGCTTCCATCGCTAGGTAATGCTGAAGGCTTTGTTCCATGTTACCGCTGGCCTCGCCAGTACGAAGGGTTAACAATGCCCCTTGCGCGATTGACACGCCGCTCATACTCAAAGCAACAGACAGTGGCTGCCCTTGTTTTAACGCGCCACTCGCTATGCGTATTTTTCGCTGAAAGTCGTCAATAGGTGCCAAATCGGCAATACGATTCGTCGCCGTCACCCAGTCTACGCCAGCCGCATACTGCCATAAAAGTAAGGTTAACCAAACGTGCTCAAAGCTACGCTGAGCAACACTAAACCAGGATTTCAAGCCAAAGCGAGACAAGACCTGCACCCAGCCAATACTGTCTCGATTAATCGCCGACAACACCATCCTCATCACCAGCACAAAACAAAACACAAAAAACACTGCTTGTAAGCCCGCCGAACCGACGCTTACGGTTTTACCTGCGACCTGCAAAATAAAGCCTACAATAACGGCCACTATAAAAGTCGCCATTGGCAGCCAGAGCTTGCTTTTAACTTTTCGTAAGCGTGAGGCTCTATGGTCAAAGCGCTGACCGATGAATTTCAAAGCCTCCACCGCCTTACCGGCCTGCTCCGCTGCAGACAATATTTCAAGTTCAACAGGCCCTAACAATTGAGTGGCGCCAAAGGCCTGACTCAAACGCTGCCCTGTTTTTAAAGCCCCCGTCATGCGCACCAGCTCAGGCGCAAGGCATGCATACTGTTTGCGCAATATGACCACCGCCTCTACCGGTGCAATACCCGCATTTAACAGTGCGCCCAAGGCGTTAAAGTGCTCGCCTTGCCAATACGAGCGTTGGCTTTTTTTGGCTTTGCGTGAGCGAGTCTTACGGGGGTTTTTCATGCATTTGCTCAGTTAACTGGATGCGAGTTAGAGGGCATTGTTTTAACCTATATGTTCAGATTAGAACATTAACCCGGCACTGAGAACTATTTTAACTGGCCTTTCCTGAGATAAGTTCACTTCATGTTGAGCAATACCGAAAATTACTAATGACTCGGTTCAATACCCAATACATATTTGACGGGTCGGATTGGTAGGTACTGGTTAGACAAAGCAGTAACTGTTGGAACTCCATTGCGCTAAATTTTTGCGCAGCTTCGTCTAAGGGTTTATAAAGCATTATAAGTTGTGCATATACGTTCCACTCTATATTTGACAGACCTTCTCCACATTTAAAATTTGAAACGATTGTGTGATCAAACCACTCATTTAGACGAGTGACTATAACAGGAGTGTTTTTACTGGACACGCCATGTTTAAGTAACAGCGCCTCTATCGATGATGCCCTTTCACTAATAAACTCCTGATTGATGCCAGTTAACACATTTCCAATATGTTTGATTGTGTCCTGTAGGCTTAAATCCAGAAACAATGAAAAGTGCCGCATCATACTACTGGAGGGAATTCCCTCCCCCTTCTGTTCCAACTTCTTTTGCAAATGGTATTCAATAGCATCAGCCGTGTATTSGGACAGTATCGCATTGGTTACAACATTGACCTGAAAAGCGTAGTATTCAATAAGCGTTGTTTTGCAGTTATCAAKAATTTTACTCTCGCTRCTTGAAGAAGAAATAGCGTCTTCATAACGGCTTAAGGGGCAAGGCTCGATGAGTTCAGCTAAATGACTGTAAAGGTGTTCAAATTCACATAAGCATTCTTGCCACGAATGTCCGCAAGCATCATGAACAAAGAAACGTTCGGCATCCTTATGAGGCAATAGGTAACTCATGGTAGTGAGTGTACCCTCCAAGGCGGAACGGTTGATTTCAATGTTACATTCCTGATTAAGGTGCTTGGTTAGATCGTCAAGAAGCTGTTCGTCCATGTGTAGGTCATTCCATTTTCCTACCGCCGGAAAACATTCTCGTTCATGACTAGCCTCAAGTTTTAATGTGTTGATTAAACATTTAACATTGGAACGATCTGATAATGAGCTATGGCTAAAGGCTTCACCGCCTGACACCTTCTCCTCAAATACGAACGAAAAGAATATATTGGTATTGGTGATAGTGACATCAATGAGCTTGTTGTTCTGAAGCTTGTAACCTGTAAGGGAGTAGAACAACTCACAATGTGACATACCTTGGCTTAACTTCTTCTCAAAATAATCCGTTATTCCGTTTTTTACCTGTAAATTAGAAATGATATACAGTACTTTTTCATGTGTGTGATCTACCGTACCGCTCTCTAACTCATATTTTTTTTCAATGTTACTTTTTAGCTGGTCGAAATTTGAAGCACTCAAACGCTGAAACATTGGGAATTGGGGCAAATAGACAGAGGGGTAACTGTCGTATTTGATATCTCCCATTGTTTGGGGTAAATATGCCCATAACAATGTGCCCCTTGCCATCAATGTATTATTAATGGCAAGATTTTTGGAGTTGCTGGAGTTGCTAGTCATAGCTTCGTTAGATTCCACTAGCTCTACGGCGGAATATATACGTTTGTTCAAGCAATCCGATTCTTCTTTGGTTAGCGTATTCTTGTTTTTAACTAGCCCGTGAATCTCATTGATAACCTCAGTTAAGGCGCTGAACTTTTCTAACTTGGGAGAAGATAGCAGTGTGCTTGAATCCATTTTTTACCCCGTTTCTTTAACGTTTACATTCTTATATTTACATATGCCCATGCTCACATATGTTTATGCCGTAATCCCTTGGTATTAATCCAATTTTATTTTGAACTGTTCCTTAACCGCGTGGCCTTTTTCTATACGTTGAATATTTCTGTCCATTTCATTCGTTAAGGTCTTCATTTCCGAAATACCGTCTTTCATCGATACAATGGCTTCTTGACGATAGTTGGAAACAGCATCCATCGCTTGAATGGTTTTATCGAAAACCACCTTCATGACTTCAACTTTCATAAACGGTGTCGAAGCGGAGTTCATGATATCGGCGCCTTGATTTAAGAGCTTATCAGCAATATCTTGAAGCATTTTTCCCGTCACTTCTTTAGTTTTCTCTAGTGCCGTATGGACACGTTTCTGATGTGCTAAAGCGACTGCAAGTGAGGCGGCAACACCGAGTGCTATAATGGTGTGTTTAAGCGCTCTGTCAACACCGCGAATAAGCTCCTTATTTGTTTTTATTATAAACTCTGAGGTGATCCATGCTTGTTGATAAACACCTTTTGAGGTTTGTAGATCCATTAAACGCTGACGAACGGGAAATAATATTTCATCCGTTAAGAAGCGCTTCATTTCTGCATCTGTTACGGATTCCAGCTTTGCTTCAAAGTTTTTATCTATATACGATGCAAATTGTATGAAATCATCCAGCTTAAACAATGTTTTACGATAACGGGTCTGGTCGTCTTTAAGTGTTTTGTTGTCACGCTCTAACTTCCCCTGCCCCTGTCGCAAACCGGTTTCGATGCTCTTGATAACGGTGCTTACAGATTGGTATTTCGCCATCCATTGAGTCAGTTGCGTAGGGAAGCCGATTTTCGATAAAAACGTTCTAAATCCAGACATTGACGTTAAGTCATAGCCATTTGGATCAATTTCACGTGCTTGTTGCTCTAAGGCCAATAAATTGTTCGCTACGTCGCTGCCGTTTTCAGCATCATTCATTAGCGTTGACATGGGCTCTTGTAGTAATTTTGATTGTTCAACCAGCTCCGTTTCTACGTTACCGCCTAAGGATGTGATTGCATTGGCATGGGCTTGCTGGGAGTCTAAATCTTTTGGATCCATGCTTAAAAGCGTGTTAATAAACTCATCGGCTTGGGCCTTAATGTTCTCTGGAATGTCACTTTCCTCAGGGATTTTTTCCACCGCGGTCATTTCATTTTTAACGTCCACTAAGCTCGGCACTTTCAATATGTCTTGAGCTTCTGTTTTTGTGGGAGCTGCGACTTTCATAGTATATTCTCCTAGTTACTAATGTCGTATTCGTCGGTTCGACTAATTAGATGTAATATTTCTTTCATGGCTGTTTCGAGCCGTACGTCAGCCACGCCACTTCTTGTTTGGATCGAACCCAGTTTGTTGGTTAACTCATCCAGCTTAGTCATCGCTTGTTCATTAATAGAGTAAATTGATTCCATTGATTTATTCGCATTGTCATATATGATCTTCCTTTTTTCGAATGTCGATTTTTCTTCACTGCTAATATCTACACTTGCCAACCTTGACTCAATATTCACAATATCGATTGCACTGATGCTATGTCTTTGCATAGCCAAACGTCGTAAATTGTCGATGCTGCCAAAATATAGTTGTTCTGCTGTAGTTAAAAAACGTTTGAAAGTTAATTCGTCTCGATCAAACTGTAAGGCAAGAACACTTTCAAATGCGGCGAACTTGGCTTGAAGTTGCTCAAGTTGTATAAGGCCTTTTTGGTCAGAAAAATTAGAAAGGTTATCTTTGACAGAACCGGCAATATCAATTCGTTTTTTCATGACCTCTTTTCTGACCTGCTCAACAATGCTTAGCATCGATTTTGAACGGCCAAAAAGGTTTTTAGCTAATACAAAACCGGCGCTGGCCAACAAGCCCAGACCACCTAAAACTGATAAGCCCACAAATAATTCAGAGCTAGCAAATAACACAGCAGCCCCTCCCCCCAACAAACCGATAACTCCGGTTGATAATGTAAAAGGGTGATTGGTACTCTCAGATAAAAGGCGTTTGGATAAGGCCTCTTCCGTTAGTTCTGTAGGGCGTTCAACCATTACAAAGATCCTACTTTTAATATCAATTCAACACGAGATAAACGGTATTTATAGGAACGTCGTGACTCGTTTGGCTTCTTGCTCAGTGGCTCGTCAGACCCAACGCCAGTTGCTAACATTCGGTCTTCCGAAACCCCATGAGCAATGTTGAGATATCTCACAACGGATTCAGCCCTTTCTTGAGATAGTCGTTGATTGGCATCCTTGTCGCCACTCAAACCCGTATGTCCTTCTACGGATATTCTAAAGTTCGGATAGTGCGATAAATCACTGGCGGCGGCGTCTAACAGCTGTTTTGCACTGTATGACAGGTCGCTAGATGATTTGGGAAACGAGATATTCCGCACTTTCAATGTTCCAACGCTTCTTAAACTCTTCCATTGAGATTGCGTTAAAGGTCGGAATTTATTATCTTCACTTTGACCTAGTTTCCGTTGGTTTAGTTTTTGGCCGCTTACAGAACCTACGCGCTCTTCAAACAATTGCTCGATAAACTGACTTTGTGTTATCGAATAGGGATCTTTGTTGGGTAAAGGGTTCTCTTTCTTAACCTCTGTCTCTTGTAGGATGCTTAACGCACTTTCTATACTTTCGTACAGGTATTCATGCGGTGCTGTTTGATCTACGGTTGAAAACCAATCATAAGCATTGTCAGTCAAATTAATCCAAGCGACCCCTTTTAACATTGATTGAACTGAATTGGTATTTAGGCCAGTTTTCTTTTTAAGTTCTTTTACAAGGTTATCAGGGTTTTGTTGGTAAAAACTTAATGTGTCAAAGTAGTGCGAGATAACCTCCTTTACAATCTCTGGCTTTTCTTGGGCAAAGGCTCTGTTAACCAAAAGTACATCAACAATTAGTTTCTCAGTGTCTTCTGAGCCGATGAGCTTTATCAATTTATTGTCGGCGAGTAAGGTCTTAGTAACGTCAGGTTCCCAGCAAACGGCAGCATCGACATCGCCATTTATTAATTTCTGACACGCCTCTTCAGAGCTTTCGGTTTCTTTTAGCCAGCGGCCTCTTTTTTTAAACGTAGGCATGTCAAAGTGAACCGCCAGCGATCTGATTAAATGCTCAGACGGTGAGTCTGGCGTTAATGCGATCCGTAGTTGTGGGTTATTTTTTAAATCATCCAAGGTTGCAATATCGTCACTATTGGCAAGTAAGGCATCACCACCTTTCGATTCATCAATGATAGCAACAATGGTACCTGGAAATTGATAATCCCCACCGAGAGCTAAGTAAGCATCTATCGTGGCGACCGCAAATTGAATGTCGCCATTTCGAAGTTTTTCGAACCTATCATTAAGATTAGCATTGTCGTTATGGCAAACACTTCTGATGCCTTCATTTCTCAATGAAGCACGAAAATTTTTGCTGCACAGCAAATAGTACCCTACCCAGCTGTCGACGTTAATATCGATTGTTTCACGTATATTTTTGGCATCCGAAGAAGAGAGTGCATTATCTTCCTCCTTCCCTATAACAAAGAACTTCAATGCCCCTAACACAATGAGGCCAATGATTAGAACAACAAACGCAACCTTTTTATTCATTATTAGTCCTCAAAAGTATCTGCGCTAAAATCTCCCGCTTCAGCCAGTACGGATTTTAGTCCGCTGACGAGCTCGGCTGCATTGTTAGCGGACTTATAATTAACAATGCTAGGTTGATTTAGCGCGTGATCACTACCTAGACAAAAGCCGATGGTATGGATGTTTATAGGTGAATTGTTAACGATCAATCTTACGGCATCATTCATTTTTTTTGTGTCGTTTGCAGCGCCATCGGTGATCACAATCAAGTTGTATTCGCCGTAACCCTGCTGCTTCTGACCTTGAAGTGTTAATTGCTGATACGCTTGTGAAATGGCATCACCAAGGGGGGTTCCACCTCCAGACTTTAGTCTTCCTATAATACGTGTAAGTTCATTTTTGTCGAATTCTTTCAGCTTGGATCTCTCAAACTGACCACTGTTGTCAAAGGCTGCCAAGCCCATGTTTGAATCTTCAGGTACCGTTCTAATAAATTCATTCACCGCTCTTTTGGCAACGTTGATACGGCTATCTCCACCGCCACATCTAGTGTCCGCCATAGAGCCTGAACCATCGAAAATCAGATAATAATTTTTTCTTGTATTTTCCTTTTCTAAGCCGAGATCAGCGTTCGCTGTGCCGGGCCAACTCTGATCTGCGCCACGCATCGCATATGTAGCCTGTTTTTTGACTAACATACTGGGCCGTGACTCATAGGTCTTTTGCGTACTTTTATTCGGGTCTTCGCACCCCGATAGAGCAACTAAGGTCGCAAGCGTACTGATAAGTGCCGTATATTTATTCATCTCAATATCCTTATCCTTAATTAAAGTGCGATAAACACGTCTTCTTCAGCTTCAACTTGTATGATTCGGAAAACCACTCGCATATTTGACCGCCATTCTTGTTTCGTTTTTGGGGGACATGGGTCAGATCCGCAAATACCCGTTTTAGGCATTGATATGCCGTGTCCAATAACAGCAAATTGGGATTCATCAACGGCGATTTTTTTTGATTCACCAAAATCAATAATTTCATTACGAACGGCTTGCGCTCTTGATAATGATAGGTTCTTAGCGCTTTGCTTCGTCTGGTTCAATACAAACGACTGAGCATTGGCCTTCTTCTTTCGCAAGTAACCTAAGGGGTCAGTATGTCCTTCAATTGTAATAACAGCTCCGGCATAGGTTGCTGCCATTTCCATAACTTGATTAAACTTTTCTTCGTATAGACTTTTGTCAAAGCTGTTTTGGTTAGGTTGAAAGAATATTTCAAATTCAAATATTGTCCCGCTATCCAAGCTGTTTTGTTGCTGTCTTTTCTCGACTATACGAGCCACTTTATTTTTGTTAAAGCGTTTTTTCTTCTTTTGTGTTGTTGCCCCAGACGCCAACTGTGCGTAGTTGAAATTTGCTTTTTCAATTTTTCCGGAGCTCTTAATGACGCCTAAGTCCTTAACTGCAGCAGCGGATTCACGGACAATTTTTTCAAAGTTACGAAGATTGTTTGTGTTTTGGAAGAACTCGACGTTTTGCGTAAAACCTGCGATTTCTGCATCTAATAACAATCCTTCTGCATCTGCAGTTGCTCCGGCCGCATCCAATAAAATCTCAGCAGATGACGTTAGTAATGATTGGTATTTCTTGCCTTTGTTTTTAACTATCGCTGTCAACTCATCTTGTGATTTAAATAACGCAGATGCTAAATTTTCAACTTCGCTCAAATTGCGTTTGAAGTAATCTTTTCGTACGGCATAAACATCGGCAATAATGCGATTTGCTGTTTTAGTTGATAACATGATATGCGCTCCGCGAACGGAGTCTTCTGAGCCATCCCCAACGTTACCGCCAGAAGATAAGGCCAGCGCATCTGGAATAATGACGAATGCGGCATCAACATTACCTGCTCTAAAGATCTCACTGGGTGAGTCATCGGTACCCGTCAAATCTTTAGTCCAAACAAATTTATTGTTTGAAATATCACAACCCGCGTCGGAAAGCACTTTGTGAGCGTAGTACAAATGAGGGCCATCCGCGTTTAATACAATGGTTTTCCCACACAAATCGGCTACCTTTTTTATATCCCTTTTAGTGACAAGTGCATCACCTCCTGCACTCCATGTTAGTTGATAAAATACGACGGGAGTTAAATCATCATTGCCCTTAACTGCCGCTGCGGCCATGTTGATCATGGACATTGTGCCGCGTAGATATGGTGTGCTACCACTAATATATTTCTTTAGTTGGTTTTCAAATACATCTTCACGATTTAATTTAAATTTAAGCCCTTCATTTTTACAAATAGAGCCATCTTGGGTGATATGTTGGTTGCCGCTACAGTGGATAGTGGCTATATCCCCACCCCAAGTAATTATTGGTAGGTCATACGGCCCAGACTTCATGCTTTTGGCCGATGGTAGATCTCTCGACTCTACGGGAGTCATGTCCTTCGCCTGAGCCCCAACTATTGGCACTGCTAAACTGAGTGCTAATAATAACTTTCTCATGTTGATTCACTCCATATGTGATTATACTGCTCTAAAACTGTCTTTACGCTGTCTTTAAACTATCGTTAAAACCTAGGTTAAATTTCCTAATTGTTCTTTCCATATAATTCAAATGCTAATTCTTTTTGCTTTTTCCAAAAGTCGTAGCGCTCTTCTTTTGTTGCTTCATGCTCTAAAAGGCCTAGATTTATGGCACATGAAAAATAAGATTCTGTTGGAATTCGTTCGTTTTTACTCACAACAATTGACGTTATTAAACACGGTCTTCCGGGGTCGACGGTTTCTTCAAAGCTTTCCCGGCTCATTTCTTCCAGTACATGGTTACAGAATTTTGTATCAGGAGGTGAGCGCCAATTCATATCCGCGTCATCCATCGCGTCGGCATAGGTTGTTAATTCTTGACTGGCAACACAGTTCATGATGTGCTTTCTTAGAACTTCGCGTTGTTCCATCTTTTTAAGCATGAGCTTTTTAACGCCACCAATCTTGACTCCCCGGTACATTTTGACCTTTTCTCCCTTCAAGAAAAAAGATTTTTGTAGCACCTCGCCGGTTTCAATACGGTTCTTAATCGTAGTTGGTGTGCTCTCCAACACTTCTACAGCAGCAGCGAAGGGTAAAAACTCTTCCGAGTCAACCGTCACGTCATCTGACAATATGTATTTTCTTAACTCTATTGTGCTACTGCTTAAGTCTTTACTGGTCATGTTGTTTGCTTGATCCGGGTTGCGCATGGCCTTTGCTGTAAGGATAGTACATACCTTTGTAATAAAAGTATATGTATCTAACACAATTGTAATAGATATATATAGCACAGACGGAGTTGCGGCTAATTTGAGCTGAAATTGAGCTAAGAGCTACTGTTTATCGGGGAAACCCGATAGTGGCGTATTCGCATCAATAGCGCTAACGGCACCGACGTTGATTCCCCGTTGATTCCCCGTAAATTGCTCGCTCATTGAGCTTTTTCTTTTTGCTCTTTAATTAAACGCTTGTTCAGTCGCGTTGAAACATTGTCCGCGTAGACAATACAGCCTTTGGGATCTATCAAACCTTCAGGGCTAGAAAGACGGGTGCGCATTTGGCTTGACGAGGGGTGCGGAGACATTAAAATTTGGCAGTCAAGGCCAGCTATTTTATTCAATGAATTCTGATATGCCTCAACATAGTTAGGGTGATCACTAAAATGATAGTTATCTCTACTGACTGGCGATAGGCTATCGGCATAAACGATAGAAAGGCAACGTTCCTTTTCGCACGATCTCCACTGCCAGCTAAGAGCACCGTGAGAATGTCCAGGAGTGGCGACTGAGGTAAGTGCAAGGTTGCCAAGCTCAACGACTTCACCATCTTTTATTATGCCGTCTACCCTTGCTGGGGGAAAGGGCTCATGCATTCCCGCTTGCGGGTCAACATCAGCTGTAATACCGCTACGTAAGACCGGCGCGGCTTCTAGTGACGCGAGAAGTTTTGCGTCACTGAGTTTCTGTAGCTTAGCTAAGCCTGCGACATGATCGAAGTGCTCATGACTATGAAGCAGCAGTTTTACATCATTGAGAGAAAAGCCTAAAGCTTTGATGTTCTCTGCAATAACATCGGCCCCGGCTTCGGTTGCGCCATCGATAAGTATATGACCATTATTACCTGTAACTAATATCGCGGTGATTCCGCAAGTGCCGACATAATAGCTATTTCCGTATATACGAAATGGTGGGCTGGGTTTGTCCCAATCGTCCCAGTCGACACAGGTATTAACCCACTCTGTATGGGAGGGAGTTTGTACTGGTGTGCGAACCGCTTCGCTTGTACACCCTGCAAGGTTAAAGACGCAGCACAATACTAGAAATACGCTGGAATAGTGAACACTTTTACTTAACATTATTTATCCTTAATAATTTTGGTCTTATCTACAAGCTCGATTATAAAACACTTTTTAATAAATGAGTTTGCGAGATTCATACTAGGTACGACCTTCCTCAAACACCCCCCTTAGACAAGGTCTCCGATATTTCTTGTTGGGTATATTTTTACTCAAGCCTTCAGATTCTATCTTACACCACCAAATGATATGGTGTATCATATCATTTGGTGGTATTCTGTTTTACAGATAAGACATCTGAATTTACGTATCAAACACTTGGGTTTACATATGAAGTACACATTATTTGCCGCGACGATTGCGATCTTCTCATCGAATAGTCACGCCCTTAGCGGTAAAATTATTGATGAAAATGGCGAAGCAATCGCCGGGGCTCACATTGAAGTGTCTGGCAGTATCGTTAGTTACGAAACTGACGGCGACGGCCATTTTAATATCCCTGAGGGCGCGATCAATGAGATCCATATTGAAGCAGAGGGCTTCAACCATAAGGTATTGCAACTAGAGAAGAAAAACTCTCAAGCGCTAACGATAACGCTCTTGCGCGGTGTGCTCGAAGTTGTTGATGTTATCGGTATCCCTGTTTACGCCTCGAAGATAGAATCGGCACAACCTATATCGGTGCTGGCTGGGGATGCCCTGCGAGAAAAGCAGGCCTCCACGCTGGGAGAAACCCTGAAAAATGAGGTCGGCGTACACAGCACATACTACGGCGGCGTCGCTGGTAGCCCGGTTATTCGTGGCCTAGATGGCCCGCGTGTCTTGATTACGCAAAACGGTTTGGATGTCAGCGATGCCTCTCGTGTGGGCCCCGATCATGTCGTGGCAATCGAAGCAAGTACGGCTGAGCAAATAGAAATCTTACGCGGCCCTGCAACTTTATTTTATGGTTCCGGTGCTATCGGTGGTGTGGTAAACATTGTCGATGATCGCGTGCCGCAATCGAGTGAGCAAAAGAGTGTTTTTGTCAGTGAATACAACTCAGTGAACGACGAAACGGCTACCTCAGGAGCTTTCACTGGTGGCACTGAGGGCTTGGGTTTCCATATAGATGGCTTTTGGCGAGACAGCGGTGATTATACCATTCCCAAAAATTCAAACGCCTCTGAACATGAAGAGCAAAACGGTGACCACGAGGAGAGCGAAAGCCGAACGCTAGCGAATAGTGCATCAGAAATCTGGGGCTTTAATATCGGCGCGAGCGTGTTGCTGGACAACGGTTACCTAGGCTTAGCCTACGGGCGCCTAGATAGACTAAATGGTGTTCCCGGTCACGTGGATGTGCACGAAGATGAACACAAGGACGGCGCTTTAGACGAGGATGAACCGGAGCAAGAGCGGGTACTTTCGAATCTTAGGCAAGACCGCTGGCAGATTCTTGGTGAATTCCACCTCGACAATACTTTCTTCTACACGATCAATACCAAATTTGCTTATACCGACTACGAACACGCTGAAATTCATGATGAAAGTGGGAATGATATACATGAGGGTGAAGGTGGCTCGGAAGCAGGCACCGTTTTTAAAAACACCACTTGGCAAGCGCGTGTAGACTTAAGTCATTTAGAGGTATCAGGATGGAAAGGCGCGCTGTCGCTAGAAAGCAAAGGAGTTGATTTCGAAGCCGTCGGAGAGGAGGCTTTCACCCCACCTTCAAAAACAAACGATTTTGCGCTGGCAATAATCGAAGAAAAGCGCGTGGGTAAACTGCTCTGGCAAGTCGGCGCTCGCATCGAGCGAACGGTCTTAAGCGCTGAGAGTGTGGCGTTCGAGCATCAACACGATGAGGGTGAACCTCAAGCACCGCTAGCGTTTGACGAACTTGATTTCACTCCGCTTAGTCTATCCGCAGGTATCGTTTGGAATTTTAAGCCCGGGTACAATCTGGCGGGTTCTTTCGCTCATGCCGAACGGGCTCCTAACGCGGCTGAATTACTTTCAGCAGGCTCACATATTGCCACTCGTAGCTTTGAGGCAGGTGCTTTGTTTAACATTATTGAAGCGAATGAGGGTGTTGGAGAAAGTGGCGAACGGCATTTGGAATTCGGAGGTAAAGCCACGAAAGAAACCTCCAACAATATTGATCTAACGCTAAGAAAGTTCGAAGGTGATTTTGGTTTTGTGATTAACGTGTTTCACAACAAAATCGCTGATTACTACACCCTGACAAACACCGGGCTGACAACAGAGGATTTATTTGATGACGACGCTGTTCCTGAGGATGAGCATGGCCATGAAGAGGTGTTGCCAGTGTTCTTGTTCGAGCAAAATAATGCTACGTTTTCGGGGTTTGAGCTTGAATTTATTTGGCAGTTTCACGACCATTTTAAATGGACGATATGGGGGGATCAAGTTCACGCTGAACTCGATAGCGGCGCTTATATCCCGCGCATATCACCCAAAAGGTTGGCTAATCAATTAACCTTTGAACGCAATCGTTGGGCGGCTGAGCTTAGTGTTGTGAAATATTTTGATCAGCAAAAGGTTGCCGAAAATGAAACGCAAACAGATGGTTATGCTATGGTGGATGCACGCGTGTCTTATGCGTTTCCATTTGGAGGCGGTGATACCAAGATCTATTTATCTGCCAACAACCTTACTGACGAAGTGGCACGCGTGCATACTTCGTTTTTAAAAGAGCAAGCCCCCCTACCCGGCCGCAACATAAAGGCTGGTTTTCATGTGAAATTTTAATGGCACTCGATCAAGGTGACATTTTTTAGGTAAAATGTGGTAAACGGTGGCAACAATGAAAAAACAACAACTCGTTAAAGTAATAGAAAAAGCCGCCGCTATTTGTAAACAATCTGGTGGGCAGCTCACGGCTAAGCGTAAAAAAATACTTGAGCTGCTCTTGTCGTCTGATGTGCCACTGTCTGCTTATGAAGTCGCCGACGCTCACAACAAGCAGTCTGAGACCTCGATGCCTGCGATGTCGGTATACCGAATGCTGGATTTTTTAGCCTCTGAGCAGTTAGTTCATAAGCTAAGCTCTACGAATAAATATATCGCTTGCTCGCATATCGCCTGCGAGCACAGCCATGAAGTGCCACAGTTTTTAATTTGCGGTAAGTGTCAGCGCGTAAAGGAAATTACCATTGCTAAACGTATTGTCGATGAATTAGCGACCCAAGTTAACAACGCAGGCTACCAATTAGCGACGCCACAATTAGAACTGGACTGCTTGTGTGAGCGTTGTTTGTCAAATGATTAATGATTAATGATTGGGGTGTTATTCTTA
>NVXL01000024.1 GCA_002746115.1 Alteromonadaceae bacterium | reverse complement strand
TACGGGTATTGGTATGACGCAAGAGCAAGTGGAACGCGTCTTCGATCCATTTTCGCAAGCCGATGCGTCAATGAGTAGAAAATACGGTGGCACGGGGCTTGGCACTACTATATCCAAGCAGTTGGTCGAACTGATGGGCGGGAATATTTTCGCACGCAGTGAAAAAGGCAAAGGCACAACATTTACATTTAGACTTCCGCTGAAAGTTGTGGAAATAGATGAGCATATTTCGAGTGACACAACGTCAAAAGCTACGCGAATAGAAGCCATCTTTGCCTGGTAAGAAGTTAACAAAGGCACCAAAATCAACAATACGTACCACTTTACCGACATACGTTGCGCCAATTTCAGCTTCAGCTGTAATCTCTTCAACCTTATCAACCGCAGCTTTCAGAGCGTCGCCGCTATCAGCGTAGATTTTAACAGTGCCATCGTCATCGATATCAATTGACGCGCCAGTCTCTTCGGTTATTGCACGAATAGTCGCGCCGCCTTTACCGATGATGTCACGAATTTTATCAGGATGAACTTTAAGCGTATGATATTGCGGCGCATTATCACTCAGTTCTTGACGAGAAGTGGCAATAACCTTGTTCATCTCACTAAGGATATGTAGACGAGCATTAAGCGCTTGCTTCAGCGCAATCTCCATAATCTCTTCAGTAATACCTTCGATCTTAATGTCCATTTGCAAAGCAGTAATGCCATTAGCAGTACCGGCCACTTTAAAGTCCATATCGCCTAAGTGATCTTCATCACCCAAAATATCAGTCAATACTGCAAAACCATCAGGCTCTTTTACCAAGCCCATAGCAATACCAGCCACTGGCGCGCTCAACGGTACGCCAGCGTCCATTAGTGCCAAACTAGCACCACAAACAGAGGCCATTGAGCTTGAACCGTTAGATTCAGTAATTTCACTAACAACGCGAATCGTATACGGAAAGTCCTCGCTATTAGGCAATACCGCGGCAATACCACGACGAGCCAAACGTCCGTGACCGATTTCGCGACGATTTGTTGCGCCCATACGCCCACACTCACCAACAGAATAGGGAGGGAAGTTGTAGTGCAACATAAAACCATCTCGACGCTCACCTTCTAAAGCATCGATAATTTGTGAATCACGTGCCGAGCCCAAAGTAGATACCACCAAGGCTTGAGTTTCACCACGAGTAAACAATGCAGAACCGTGTACTTTTGGAAGAACGCCAACCTCTACCTGTAATGGGCGGACAGTCGTGCTGTCGCGTCCATCAATACGTGGCTCACCAGCAACAACACGAGAACGAACAATGTGTTTCTCAAGTTTCGCAAAGCTCTTCTTCACGTCTTCAGCGCTAATACCAGACTCATCTGTAGCAATCTCGGCTACCGCTTGAGAACGTAGCTCACCCAAACGATCATAACGTTTGGCTTTATCAGTAATGCGGTAAGCAAGACCGATTGAATCTTCAAAACCATGTTTAATACTATCAACAAGCGTAGCGTTTTCAGCCGGCGCCGCCCACTCCCAAGAAGGTTTAGCCGCATCTTTTGCTAGCTCGCTAACAGCTTGAACCACAGCTTGCATCTCTTGGTGAGCGTAAAGTACCGCGCCCAACATAATATCTTCTGGCAGCTCATTCGCCTCAGACTCAACCATCAATACAGCATCTGCCGTACCAGCAACCACCATCTCAAGTTCAGCTGAACGAGTTACGTCATAACCTGGATTGAGGATATACCCTTCGCTTTCAGTGTAAGCAACACGTGCAGCACCTATAGGGCCGCTGAACGGTACACCTGAAATCGTCAATGCAGCCGAGACACCGATCATTGCAACAATATCTGGATCTACATTTTTTTCTGCGGCTAACACAGTACAAACGACTTGGACTTCGTTAAGAAAGCCAGCCGGGAACAATGGGCGAATCGGACGGTCAATCAAACGCGAGGTTAACGTTTCTTTCTCTGACGGTCGAGCTTCGCGCTTGAAAAAACCACCAGGGATCTTACCTGCGGCATAGGCTCTTTCTTGATAATGAACGGAGAGAGGGAAAAAACCCTGCCCTGGCGAAGCTTCTTTGGCTGCAACAACCGTACATAGAACCGAGGTATTACCTACGGAAACAACGACAGCTCCAGAAGCCTGTCGAGCGACACGACCTGTTTCGAGTGTCACGGTGTCGTTACCGTATTGAAATTTCTTAATTACCGGATTCACATTGTTATCCTTCTGTTCGGCGGCGCCCCATTGCGTACCACCTGATTTGAATAAAAAATGCCCGCACGATGGCGGGCATTAACATGCCTATCGGCGTAAGCCTAGTTTTTGAATCAACTCAGCATAACGATTAACATTTTTGCCTTTAAGATAGTCAAGCAACTTACGACGTTGATTAACCATACGGATAAGACCACGACGAGAATGATGATCTTGTTTATTTGACGCAAAATGCGACTGTAACTTATTAATATTCGCCGTTAGCAAGGCTACTTGCACTTCTGGGGAACCAGTGTCGCCCTCAGAGGTTTGATGTTCTTTTACAATGCCTGCTTTTTCTTCTGCACTTAGTGCCATAGTCCTGTCCTCATTTAATATGCGAGATAACTGAGCCGTAACCCGCTACCGATGAATAATACGGCCTGCCCGTGCATATTTACAGACAGGTCGGATTAGGCAGAGAGCCTAATTCACTACTAAGCGCTTAGGCTTTACCTTAGCGTCTTCAATTATCTCACCAACGCCTAAAAAAGCACCGGTGACTAAAAATACTCTTACTGACTGACCTAACTCAACAGCGCAATCGCCGTCGCTAATAGAGACCGCTTGGCCATAACAAAAATTGACACTATCATCTTCGCTAAGCGTCAATTGTGACAAAGCTTCCACGGGCGAATCAACCGAGAACAGCAACTCATCTAAAGTTTCGGCCTGTTGCTCACCACGCCTTGACTCTAATTCGTCGAGACTATGAGCATCCGCCAAAGTATAGGCGCCAGCTTTGATTCTGCGTAAACTTTTCACGTGGCCGCCAACGCCAAGATCGCGACCAAGATCACTCGCAATACTTCGGATATAAGTGCCTTTACTGCAAGATACTCTCACTCGCGCTTCCGCACGGGCGCCCGCGCTAAATCCCAAAAGCTCTAGAACATAAACGGTGACGTTCCGAGGCTCGCGTTCAACTTCAATACCTTGACGCGCTAGCTTGTAAAGTGGTTGACCATCTTTTTTTAGGGCTGAATACATCGGAGGAATCTGCGAAATATCACCTCGATAGTTATCCAATAATGGCGTTAACGTATCAAGTGTAATATGGCTAGCGTCCACTTCTGAGACGACCTTACCATCAGAATCTGCTGTGTCCGTTTCTGCACCGAAGCAAAAAACGCTTTCATAAACCTTATCGGCATCAAGTAAATACTGCGAAAACTTGGTTGCCTCGCCAAAGCACACAGGGAGTACCCCTGTAGCCAAAGGATCAAGAGCTCCCGTGTGACCGGCTTTGTTCGCAAAAAACAAGCGTTTTGCTTTTTGTACAACATCATTTGATGTCATACCGCTAGGCTTATCTATAACGATGACGCCGCTAAGTGCACGGCCAAAATTTCTTCTGCGCCCCAAAATCAGGCCTCGTCATCATCGACATGACCTTGACGATCTTTCGCCACGGCACGGTCAATCAAACTAGACAATTCCTGACCTCTAACGGTGCTCTTATCAAAAATGAACTGCAGCTKTGGGACGGTTCGTATATTAAGGTCTTTTGCCATCAAATTACGTATATAACTCGATGCATTGTTCAATATATCTACAGACGCTTTAATTTCCGTATCGCCACTTTGACCAACAAAGGTCACATAGACACGTGCTATCGAAATATCCTTGGTGACCGATACGGCATTAACATTCACCATACCCACTCTAGGGTCACGAACTTCCTTTTGAATTAGCTGTGCAATACTACGCTGTATGGCATCGGCAACCCGATCTGCGCGTTTAAACTCTTTTGGCATTAGTGTTGATTCTCAGTGTTCTTGTTAATACGTTAGATACTCGGATTAAAGCTCGCGAGCAACTTCTTTGACTTCAAACACTTCAATTTGATCGCCAACTTTAACGTCATAGTTTTTCACACCGATACCACACTCAATACCATTTCTGACTTCGTTTACGTCGTCCTTAAATCGTCTTAAAGATTCCAGCTCACCTTCGAATATCACTACATTTTCGCGTAATACACGAATTGGCTTATTACGGTGTACGGCACCTTCAACCACCATGCAACCTGCAACTTGACCAAACTTAGGCGATCGGAATACATCACGAACATCAGCAATACCAACAATTTCTTCAACACGTTCAGGATCCAGCATTCCCCCAAGAGCGCTTCTTACTTCATCTATCAGTTGGTAAATAATGCTGTAGTAACGAATCTCAATTACTTCTGACTCGGCCGTTTTACGTGCAGAAGCATCTGCACGGACATTAAAGCCTAGGACAATAGCGCCCGAAGTTAAGGCTAAGTTCAAATCGTTTTCAGTAATTGCGCCAACGCCACCGCCAACAAAATTCACTTGAACTTCATCATTACCGATATCTAAAAGTGCGGATTGAATAGCTTCAAGCGAACCACGCACATCGGTTTTAAGAACAATAGGTAAGACTTTCTTTTCAGTTGCCGACATATCAGCAAACATATTTTCAAGTTTGCTCGCCTGTTGACGCTGAAGCTTCTCCTGGCGCTCTTTCTCAGCGCGGAAACCTGCAACTTCACGTGCTTTACGCTCATCTTTCACAATGATAAATTCGTCGCCAGCGTTAGGAGGCACATCCAAACCTAGCAGCTCAACTGGGGTTGAAGGACTAGCTTCGTTAACACGTTCGCCGCGCTCGTTCGTCATCACTCTCACACGGCCAAAGCTTTGACCCGCAAGTAAGATTTCGCCTACTTTGAGCATACCGGCTTGCACAAGTACAGTCGCAATAACACCCCGACCTTTATCCATCCGCGCCTCAATCACTACACCACGAGGCGGTACGGCGATAGGCGCTTTAAGCTCAAGCAACTCTGATTGAAGTGCCACAGCTTCCAATAAGCTATCAATGCCTTCACCAGTATGAGCCGACACTTGAATAAACTGCGTATCGCCGCCCCAATCATCAGGGATAACGTCCTTGGCAGACAATTCGTTTTTAACACGATCAGGGTCTGCGCCTTCTTTATCAATTTTGTTAATCGCCACAACAATTGGTACACCAGCAGCGCGAGCATGCTGGATCGCCTCTTCTGTCTGCGGCATAACACCATCATCAGCAGCAACAACAAGAATAACAATATCAGTACATTGTGCACCGCGTGCTCGCATAGCCGTAAACGCAGCGTGCCCTGGGGTATCTAGGAAGGTCAATTCACCGTGGCTAGTACCTACTCGATAAGCACCAATGTGCTGAGTGATGCCACCGGCTTCACCGGATGCAACTTTTGCTTTTCGGATGTAATCCAACAGCGAGGTTTTACCGTGGTCGACGTGCCCCATTACGGTCACTACCGGCGCACGACTAACGCTTTCCGACGGACTATCATCAAAGGAATCTTCTTTCAGTTCATGTTCAATCGCATCGGAACTAACTAAAACAAAACGGTGGCCAAGTTCTTCAACCACAAGCTGTGCAGTTTCTTGGTCGATGCTCTGATTCATTGTTGCCATCGTTCCAAGCTTCATTAGCTGCTTGACGACTTCTCCGCCCTTAACTTTCATGCGTGAAGCTAGTTCAGAAACAGAAATTTCTTCTGGTAGCTCAACGTCATAAGTGATTTTGGCGGTAGGCTTTTTGAAACCATGGCGATTGTTCGCGGGCTTGTTCGATAGTTTGATCGGACGCCTGCCGTTATTTGAAGATAGCTTTCTACGCTTAGGCGTATGAATCACTTCTTCAATTTCAGAGACATCTTCGACATAGTCCAAGGCTGAAGAGGCTTTCTTCGGAGCCGCGACTTTCTTAACAGCCTTACCCGCTGTTTTTCTGTGCTTAGATTTATCTTCCCCTTCTTCGAAAGCAGTAGGGGCAGCTTTTTCGCGTTTTTTCCCGTGTTTATGAGAGTCATCAGCACTTTTTGTAACGTTAGGATGTCGCTCTGATTTAGCCCCTGACCGCTCTTGCTTAGCTTTTTCAGGACTTGTTTTTTCAGGACTTGCTTTTTCAGTCTTTGGGTTTTCTTTTTGCTCTTTTTCGTCCTGTAGCTTTTTCGCTGCACGCGCTTTCTCTGCAATCAGATCGGCTTCTCTCTTCTTGCGAGCAACAGCCGCTCTCTGGCGCAAAATTTCAGCATCGTCAACCAAAGAAAAGGTACTCTTCTTTGCCGCTACGGGTGGTTTTTTGACAACTGGACTATCATCTTTAGCCCCAACATTTTCATCTGCAGAAGCTTCGACGGGCGTTTCTATAACGGCAGCGACCACCTCGTCTACAGGAGCCTCACTAGACACCTCACTTTCCTGCGTCTCTGCATTTACAGAGGCTTGATCTTCAGCGGTATTTGCTGGGGCAGTCTTTTGAACATCAGTATCTGGCGTACTTTCTTCAACAATATTTTCATTGCTCGCCACTAATACCGAATTCCCCTCAGCTACAACATCAACATTTGCTTCAAGTTCAGATACTGAGTCAGCTAACAAATCCCCAGATTCGTCAACATCTCGCTTAACATAAGTCCTTTTTTTACGCACTTCAACATTAACCGTTTTCCGAGCGCTACCAGAACCGGTTTTCAATGTTGAAATGGTTTTACGTTTCAAGGTGATCTTCTTAGGAGCCTCGGCAACTTCAGCACCACCATGACTAGACTTCAGGAACGAAAGCAGTCTCTGCTTTTGCTCATCTGACACGATGTCATCCGCCGCTGTATGCGACAACCCTGCCTGCTTCATCTGCATCAATATTCGATCTACAGAAGCACCTACAGAGGTAGCCAGTTCACTTACGGTTACGTCAGCCATATTTTATCTCAGTTCCCGATAATCATTTCGTCAGGTTAAAAAATCTATTGCACTACAAATAGCGTAAAGCTGCCTTAGCAGCAAAAAAAGTATCTCAACGCCTACTTCGCGTCTTCCGCAAACCACGGTTCACGGGCTTTCATAATTAATGTACCGGCACGTGCCTCGTCGATACTCTTGATAACCATTAGATCATCAACCGACTGCTCCGCTAAGTCTTCCATCGTTATAATGCCTTGAGCAGCCATTGCATTAGCTAATGCCTCGTCCATCCCTTCCATAGTGAGAAGGTCTTCTGCAGGTTCCAAGCTACCCGTCTTCTCTTCTGAAGCTAATGCCTGGGTTAATAGAGCGTCTTTGGCACGGTCGCGCAATTCAACGACGATATCTTCATCAAAGCCATCAATTGCAATAAACTCTTCCATGGGTACATATGCGACTTCTTCTAAACTGGTAAAACCTTCATCCACCAGTACATCGGCTATATCTTCATCAACATCGAGGTGCTTAATGAAGATATCACGAGAATTGTCAGCTTCTGCTGATTGCTTCCCATTCCACTCATCGACACCCATGACGTTAATTTGCCACTGAGTCAAATCAGAAGCGAGTCGAACATTTTGCCCCCCACGCCCAATTGCTTGCGCTAGGTTCTCTTCATCGACGGCTAAATCCATCGAACCAGTCTCTTCATCGACAACGATCGAGCCAATTTCAGCTGGCGCCATAGCGTTAATGACAAACTGAGCTGGGTTTTCATCCCAAAGGACAATATCTATACGCTCGTTTGCGAGTTCGTTCGATACCGCTTGCACTCGTGAACCGCGCATACCAACACAAGCACCAACCGGATCAATACGGCCGTCATTTGTAGCAACAGCTATTTTAGCTCTAGAGCCCGGGTCACGAGCCGCACCTTTTAATGCAATCACCTCTTCAGCAATCTCTGGCACTTCAATCTTAAACAGTTCGACCAACATCTCTGGGCAAGCGCGGCTTAAAAATAGCTGAGGCCCACGGTTATCTGGGCACACATTGACCAATAGCGCGCGAATTCGATCGTTCATACGAAAGACTTCGCGCCCGACTAACTCTTCCCGAGGAAGAATGCCTTCAGCGTTATTACCGAGATACACAATAATGTTGTCACGAGTAACCTTTTTCACTGTACCGGAAACTAGTTCACCTACCTTCCCCTGATACAAATCAACAATTTGAGCACGCTCTGCTTCACGTACTTTTTGCACAATTACTTGTTTAGCTGTTTGTGCAGCAATACGCCCAAACTCAACATTATCAATGACTTCTTCGTGGATATCACCTATTTTTAAGTCTGGGCTGGCCTCGGCAGCTTCTTCGGTAGTAAATTGCGTACCAAGCTCTGCCATGGTGTCGTCATCAACAACTGCCCAACGACGTACGGTACTATATTCACCCGTTTTACGATCGATAGTCACTTCTATGTCTGATTCTTCGTCGTAGCGTTTTTTGGTAGCAGATGCTAACGCAGACTCAATCGCCTGAAAAATTACTTCCCGGTCAACACCTTTTTCGTTGGATACAGCGTCTGCGACCAGTAATATTTCTTTCTTCATTGATTTGCCTCTAATTCCTCAATACGTGGGAATAATATTTGCTTTATCTATCAACTCATACGGAAGCAGGTATTCATCATCATCCACTTCCAACACGACTTCGCTGCCTTCCACTCCTTTGAGTAGGCCCGTAAATTTTTTTCTACCCTCAAAACCAACGCGCAACTTCAAAGATACTTTTTGACCGACATAGGCCTTGTAATGTTCTATTTTATACAGCGCTCGATCGGCTCCTGGAGAGGACACCTCTAGCAAATAATGCCCATTTATAGGGTCTTCAACATCCATCACACTACTAACTTGACGACTGACGCGTTCGCAGTCTTCTAGGTGAATCCCGTCCGCCTTATCGATATAGATGCGCAATAACGAGTGCTTGCCTTGCATATGCAACTCCAAGCCCCACAATTCACAACCTAGCGACTCCGCAACCGGACCAACTAACTCTTCAAGACGGGTTTGTTTCATAACCACAAAAAAACTCTCCCCATCCGCCACAAAAGATTAACAACCATAAACTAACAGCCTGTATACCAAAACAAAAAATGGGCATCAAAGCCCATTTCTAATATTCATCCGCACTATCGGTAATATCGGTAAAAACTATAAACTTCGAAATTACTCATTAGACTTCAACATTATAAGTGAGCTGACAACAGCCCCACACAAAGGTAAGCCCGATAAGCTAGAAAGTAAAAAGCCCCATGATAGGGGCCTTTTACAACAATTCAAAGACATGAAAGACGCGTTACTATCTGTGTGAATGTTCTTTGTGTAACACAAAAAGCAAACCCTACGAGGGAGCCCGAGTCCGTATTGGCCGGATTATACCAGTACAACTAAAGACGCTTCAACGACTGGATGGCGCTAGATCGATTTTCTACGCAAATATATTACAATTGGCTCGACCTATTGCCGTTAAGTAACGCCCCTACACCAGCTACGTCTAACACCAGCACTCCAACAAACTAATTGCTGAGCACTTTTTAGCAGTAACAATAACTGTACCGCTCAAACAGAACGAGAGGCAGTCACAATACGAAAACCTCTCTTAATAAATGGTGCCCAAGGCCGGACTTGAACCGGCACGGCTTACGCCACTACCCCCTCAAGATAGCGTGTCTACCAATTTCACCACTTGGGCAATCACAAAACTTTAACGCGGTAACAGCTTAGTTAGAGCCGCCTACTGAGGGTAGATCATCACCGCTAGGATTAACAGATTCATTTTCAATAGCAGGCACATCACCAACAAGGCCTGCACCACCAGTAACCACAGGCAGGTCATCAACAAGCGCTGGCAAATCTGATTCAACCTCGACTGCCGTGGGTAATTTCAAATCATCAGTAACTTTCGTCTGCTCTTGCGCAATGTAAGCCAAACCAAAGCTTGTTGCAAAAAACAAAGCAGCTAACAACCCAGTCATCTTAGAAAAGAAATTACCAGAACCAGATGCGCCAAAAAGCGTCTGCGATGAACCGCTACCAAAAGATGCACCCATATCGGCACCTTTACCCTGCTGAAGAAGAATTAGCCCAATAATAGCTAGCGCAGTCAACAGGTGTACTAACAGTATGATATTTTCCATCATTTACTCTCTAATCGCAATTTCATCAAACTAAGATGTTTGACCGCTTTATTTCGTCTCGTCTACGGCGTTTTATCTTTTAAAACGTGTTACGGCATCCGAGGGACGCGAATGTTATAGCAGAATGTACTTGGTTACAACTGCAATCTATCATTGTCTCGAGTTTTCGTTAAAAACAGGCTTTATTACACCTACTGCCGGCATTCGACGCTGACCACATCCGCTAACTGTTGCACCAATTTAGTCACTAATGAGTGATCTCGCCCCTCAACCATAACGCGAACAACGGGCTCAGTTCCGGAAGGGCGCAATAATACACGACCGTTCCCGCCCAGCTCTTGCTCAGCCCTTGTCACAGCGTCACAAATTGTCGCGTTATCATCCAAATCCACACGATGAGAAATAGGTACATTGATCATGATTTGAGGGAATTTTTGCATGGACTGCTTTAATTCATACAGACTTTGATCTTCAGCAAGTAGAGCCTTTAGAACCTGCAATGCGGAGACTATACCGTCACCTGTAGTGCTTACATCACTGCAAACAAGATGGCCGGAAGACTCCCCCCCAATAGACCAGCGGTTTTTCTTCATCATCTCGATAACGTAACGATCGCCCACTTTAGCGCGAGCAAAAGGAATTCCTAACGACTGAAACCCTAGCTCCACGCCAAAATTGGTCATCAACGTGCCGACAACGCCTTCACACTCGCCACCATGCTTTTTACGGCTAGCGGCAATAATATAAAGCAGCTGGTCACCATCAACCACCTCACCACGCTGATCAACAAACATTACCCTATCGCCATCACCGTCAAAAGCAATACCCAGATCGGCGTTCGTATCCAACACCTTTTTTTGCAACTGATTTAATGCAGTCGCGCCACAATCGAGGTTAATATTCAGGCCATTCGGAGTCACTCCGATGGTGGAAATTCTCGCACCCAGCTCGGTAAACACTTTTGGCGCCACGTTATAGGTTGCTCCATTCGCACAATCAAGCACGATATGTAAACCCGACAAACTAAAGCCCATAGGTAAAGACGCCTTGCAAAACTCTACGTAGCGCCCCTCAGCATCATCTACGCGACTCGCCCGGCCAACATGCTTTGCAGTAACCAGCGGCTGATCGATATATCGCTCAATTTCGAGTTCTACCGAATCAGGCAGTTTACAACCCCTGGAGTCAAACAGCTTCACACCATTATCACCAAAAGGGTTATGAGAAGCACTAATGACAATACCCGCACAAGCCTGAAAGGTTCGAGTCAGATAGGCTATCGCAGGAGTCGGCATTGGCCCGATCAACATAACTTCAAGCCCTGCAGAAATCAAACCAGCCTCTATCGCTGACTCAAACATATATCCGGATACGCGTGTGTCTTTGCCCACTATAACCTTACAGGGCTCTTTGCGCTTCTCCATGTCGGCAAGTACCTTACCCACGGCCCAGCCAAATTGTAGAAAAAACTGAGGCGTAATCACCCCTTCACCAACACGACCGCGAACACCGTCAGTGCCAAAGTACTTTCGAGACATATACTTAACCTTCTGATTCACTCAATAACTGATTTATTTTAATAACATCCACTGTAGCCGCCACATCATGAACACGCAGTATGTTTGCGCCGCGACTGACTGCAGCTAAAGCTAGCGCGAGACTAGCAGGTAAACGATCATAGGTATCCCGCTCAAGCAAGCGCCCAATCATAGACTTTCTCGACAAGCCAACCAAAAGAGGCATCCCCCACAGGGTTAACTCTTCAAGTTTTTTTAACAACCGTATATTGTGATGATCCGTTTTGCCAAAACCAAAACCGGGATCAACCAACAGGCGGCCTGCAGGTATACCTGCAGCCACACAGGCATCAATACGCTGCTGTAAGAAGGCGCTCACCTCTACTACAACATCCTCATCATATAGCGGCGCGCACTGCATATCTATCGGAGCACCTTGCATATGCATCAAACAAACAGGAACTCCCGCGGCTACAGCAGCTTGCAACGCTCCGGGACGTTGAAGTGCTCGCACATCGTTGATCAGTGCAGCGCCAGACGCAACCGCCTCAGTCATCACCTGCGCGGTACTAGTATCAATAGAAATAACAACATCTAAACGTTTCGATATCGCCACTACAACAGGCAGAACCCGATCGACCTCTTCTTGCGAATCAACGGGATCGGCTCCCGGTCGTGTGGATTCGCCCCCCACATCGATAAAATCAGCGCCCTCCCCCACCATCACAGCGGCTCGATCAATTGCAAGATCAAGGTTCAACCTACCGGAGGAATACAAGGCTCCGCCATCGTAGAATGAATCCGGGGTAACATTCAGAACCCCCATAACTTTAGGCTGGTCAAAATCAATTGATCGACCTGAAAATTGGTACAGCATAACTTGGGAGTTCACTCCGAAGAAAACGAAAAGACATTAAGTATTGAGCAATGTAAACGGCAAACAAAGAAAAAGCCTCGCCGGAGCAACGACGTACCGCTCCAAACAACAGCTTTTATTCAGAGCCGTAAATCGCAAAAAACACTAGGCGTTAATGTTCCCCTACCGGACCGGCAACAGGAGGTTTTTCAGTAGCTTTTGGATCGTCAGGCTTAGTATCACCATCAAAATCGTTATCGGCCCACTCTTTGGGAGGACGCACACTTTTACGAGCCATAAGATCGGCGACCTGGTCTGAATCAATGGTTTCATACTCCATCAATGCGGCTTTCATAGACTCTAGAATATCTTTATTTTCATCCAGTATTTCTGTCGACATTTGATAGCATTGATCAGTTATCGCTTTTACTTCCTCATCGATCAAGCGAGCAGTCAATCCAGAGATAGACCGGGAATTAAGGCCATCGCTATCACGATTATCGTAATCTAACGGGCCTAGTTTTTCAGACAAGCCGTAGTTGACGACCATCTGCCTAGCGATATGAGTGGCATACTTAATATCTTGCGCAGCACCAGTACTCACACCTTCTTTACCGTATTTCATATTCTCAGCAATGCGCCCACCGTACGCAACGGCGATCTGACTAAGCAACTTACGACGACTCTCAGAAAGTCGATCGCCTTCTGGAAGAAATTGCGTCACACCAAGCGCCCGACCACGAGGAATAATTGTCACTTTATGGATAGGGTCATGCTCAGGAGATAAGAAACCAACAATCGCATGTCCAGCCTCATGATAGGCGGTACTCTCTTTCTCTTGATCGCTCATAACAAGAGAACGGCGTTCAGTACCCATCAAGATTTTATCCCGAGCATTTTCGAACTGCTCACTTGTGACAACACGCTTGTTAGCGCGTGCAGCCAACAAAGCCGCCTCATTAATTAAGTTTGCCAAGTCAGCGCCTGAAAATCCAGGAGTACCGCGAGCAATCACCTTAGGATCTACGCCGTTATCCAGCGGAACTTTACGCATATGTACTTTCAGGATCTGCTCACGACCACGTACATCAGGTAAACCAACATAGACTTGTCGATCAAAACGACCTGGACGAGTTAAGGCCTTATCCAACACATCCACGCGATTTGTAGCGGCAATAACAATCACACCTTCGTTGCCTTCAAACCCATCCATTTCAACCAACAACTGGTTTAATGTCTGCTCACGCTCATCATGACCACCACCATGACCACTACCACGATGGCGACCAACAGCATCAATTTCATCAATAAAGATAATACAAGGCGCTTGCTTTTTCGCCTGCTCAAACATGTCCCGCACGCGAGAAGCGCCGACACCAACGAACATTTCAACAAAGTCAGAGCCTGAAATAGAGAAAAAAGGCACCTTCGCCTCACCAGCTATGGCTTTGGCCAACAACGTTTTACCCGTCCCTGGTGGGCCTGACATTAACACACCACGAGGAAGTTGACCTCCCAGACGTTGGAAGCGAGATGGGTCTTTCAAATATTCGACCAACTCTTGAACCTCCTCTTTCGCCTCATCAACACCGGCAACGTCAGCAAAAGTAGTCTTCACTTGATCCTCACCCAACAACCTCGCCTTGCTTTTCGCAAAACTCATCGGGCCACCACGTCCGCCAGAACCGCCTTGCATCTGACGCATAAAAAAGACAAATACCGCAATAAAAAGCAAAATAGGAAAGCTCGCCACCAGGAGGCTCTGCCAAATACTAGGTTCCTCCGGCTCGACGCCGCGCACTTGCACACCATTATTAATGAGGTCATCAATAATCTGGCTATCAATTAAATCAGGTCGAATGACGGTAAAGGGACTACCATCCATATCAATACCACGGATAATACGGCCACTATTTTCGATTTCACGCACTCGACCAGATTTAACATCATGGACAAATTCGGAATACGTCACCTCATTTGCAGGTGGCGCGGAACTAAAATTCTGAAAAACGGAAAACAGAATCACCGCAATCACTAGCCACAAAACTACGTTTTTAGCCATATCGTTCAAGGATTTACCCTCTCGTCATGAAGTTAATTAGATAAAGCGCCGTGTTTGCAGCCTTTACGTGCTTTGTTCCCGATGTCACAAGCCCATAATATATTATAGATCCCATAGCACATCAGGAAACAAGAAATCATCCACTCACTAAGAACAATTACATTATTTACAGGCGTTTAATAAGGCTAAATAGCTCAATGCTCGCCCCTGTAACCCTTAGCAACAAAATACATCTCTTTTGATCGCGCTCGAGAAGCATCCGGCTTGCGAACCATCACTTTTGAAAAAGTAGATCGACATTGCCTCAGCAAACCATCAAAACCCTCGCCTTGAAAGACTTTGCAGACAAAACCACCACCAGGCTTCAACACTTTGAAGGCCATATCAAGCGCCAATTCAACCAAATACATCGCTTGCGGCTGATCAATATCAGCGATACCACTTAAGTTGGGGGCCATATCTGAAATTACAAGATCAGCACCACCATCAGCTAAGCAACTTAGCAATTGTTCGAAGACTTTTTCCTCGGTAAAATCACCCTGTATGAACTCAACACCCGCGATTGCGTCCATCGACAGAATGTCAGAAGCCACCACCCTACCCTGATCTCCAACTGATCTAGCCGCGACTTGCGACCAGCCTCCCGGCGCGGATCCAAGATCGACAACGCATTGCCCAGCACGGAACAATCGATCTTTTTTACCCAACTCAATTAACTTATAACTCGCCCTTGAACGCAAACCGTCTTGCTGAGATTTTTTTACATACGAGTCATTAAAATGTTCTTGCAGCCACTGGTTACTGCTTTTGGAGCGCGCCATTATTATATCTTCCGCAAATAAATTAATTCAGAGCCCATCAAAAACAAAAGTTCATCAAAAACAAGCCCTCTTCCCCTGTAAAAACAAGGGCGGTAAAAGGTACAATGCCTGATTACAGAAAGTCCAGCAAATTAAGGCATACAAGCAATGGCATTACCTACAGAAACAAAAAAACGATTTCGCTCACTCGGCCACGGCTTAAAGCCCGTCGTTACCATAGCAGGTAAAGGCCTGAGCGAAAGCGTCCTCACAGAACTCAGTCGTGCACTTGATGATCACGAGCTTATCAAAATTAAGCTCGTGATCACTGACAGAGATACAAGAAAACAGCTCGTAGAAGAACTCTGCAAGCAAAGCCGGGCTACTTTAGTCCAGGAAATTGGCAAAGTCGCCCTAATATATCGCGAATCCCGAAATCAGCCGGTCAAAGCTTCAAACGCTCGCTAAGTAAGCCCAGCATCAACTTTTATCTTCAGCGGGAGCCCTATAGTTAAGCAAAAACTTAGTTAAGCCATAACCTAGCTGGGCTAAAACAATTTAACTACAAAACACCTGCAGATTGTGAAAACAAATTGATTTCCCGCCCACATACGTTGCACTTGCTCCCAGAAAGCACAATACTCGGCTTTCATATAAGCCACAACCTGAACAACCTGGCGTAACCCAAGTGCAACCCCAACCTAAGACGCCATGATTAAAAGCATACGTATCAAACTCTGGCTGACATTTTTTTTCGCTTTAATCCTTGGTTTAGGTGCGCTGTTAATACTCACACACCTAAGCGTGAAAAAACGTTTTTTAGATTATGCGACAGACCAAATCCTTGAGCGCCTCGAACCGCTTGAACTCGCGGTGCGCTCAGCTTACCTAGAATCTGAATCGCTATCGCCCTTCATAGAAAACCCTTCGCACTGGGCAAAACTGCGAGACGCCACCTACCGCCAATACCTACAGCACCAAAATCGCCCGTCGTCACTACTTGGCCCAAAGCAGCAGGACTGGACAGAAAGGCAAACACTCGACAAAGAGCTACAGACCAATCAACGCGCGTTTTTTCAGCATCTAATTTTAACCGACGAGAACAAAAACCTCATTGCAGGACGAATCGATGAAGATGCAAATTACATTTACCGCGCGATTCAAACGGAAGACCAAGTCATCGCTTACATCGCCTACGTAAAACCCAAAGCTTTTTTACGGGCTGTAGATAGGCTATTTGTAGATCAACAGATTCGCTCTTTCGCTATTATCTGTATCGTTATGATATTTACCTCACTGATCATAGCATTGCTCGTATCACGCTGGATCATCACACCATTAACACTCCTATCAAAAAACGCCAAGAAGCTTGCTGAAGGTGATTTTTCCGTACGAATAGAGACCAAAGCCAATGATGAGCTAGGTCAGCTATGCAACAACTTTGACGAAATGGCACGAACATTAGAAAAAAATGAGCAAGCGCGAAAATGCTGGGTGGCGGACATTTCGCATGAAATGCGCACCCCACTTGCCGTACTCAAAGCTCAGCTTGAAGCAATGGAAGACGGTATACGAAAACCCAGCATTAAAAATATTAACTTGCTACAAAAAAATGTTGAAGGCCTAAACCACATCCTTAACGACTTGTATGAACTCTCACTCGCCGACCTAGGCGCCCTTACATATCGCAAAGAACTCTGCAATATTCAGGAACTTGTTAGCGACATTGTTGCCAGCAATAGTGATCGATTTAGGGAGAAAGGCTTAGAGTTACATTTTGTTTGTCGATCGAAAGAAAAAGACGTGTTCATGATGGCCGATAGTACGCGCATCAAGCAGCTGATGAACAATTTGATTGAAAACAGCTATCGTTACACCGACTCCCCCGGACAAATCGAAGTACATCTCGATAGTAACGATAGCGCGCTAATTATCGCCGTACACGATAGCGCCCCCGGGGTCTCAGGCGAATCCATAGATAAGATTTTTGAACGCCTATACCGCGTTGAATCGTCCCGTAACCGCAACACTGGCGGCGCAGGTTTAGGCTTAAGTATTTGCGAAAAAATCGTCGAAAGCCATCAAGGCGAAATAACAGCCAAGCACGCCACTCTAGGCGGCTTGGCTTTGACTATAGAGTTTAAGAGAAGAGGCCTCTAATGGCAGAAAATACAGCAGTTGATACGATATTAATCGTGGAAGACGAACCCGACCTTGCCACCCTAATCGAAGAGTATGTTCAAGCAGCAGGTTACCCAACTCATGTCATCGGCAATGGCGCCGAAGTCGAGCCATGGATAAAAAACAATCGAACCGCCCTCGTATTATTAGACCTAATGCTCCCGGGTAAAAACGGCCTCGACATCTGCAAGAGTATCCGTTCAAATAGCGCTATTCCTATTATTATTACTACTGCCAAAGTTGAGGAGGTTGACCGACTACTTGGGCTTGAAATCGGTGCCGATGATTACATATGCAAACCCTACAGCCCTCGCGAGGTCGTTGCGCGCATTAAAACCATTTTATGGCGACTGAACCGTTCAAAACCACCGCTCAACAATAGTGCAGTATTAATTTCCCTTGACACAGAAAAGCTACAACTGACTATTAAGAATGCCACGGTAGAGCTCACAAAAATTGAACTAAACTTGTTCAAACTACTATTTAATGAGCCGGGGAAAATATTCTCTAGACAGCAGATCCTAGATAACATTTATCACGACTACCGAATTGTGAGTGATCGAACGGTAGATAGCCACATCAAAAAGCTGCGAAAAAAACTCAATGACACCGCCCCTAATAGCGATATTATTAAGTCCATCTATGGCGTAGGTTATAAATTCGAACCCAATTTGAGTGATGACAATGATTAAAGCACTACTAGCTAAAACACTGCCAATTAAAACGACAGCGATTAAGACAACAGGCCAATCGCGAATGCTATCACTTTTGACGATTATGTTTATAAGCCTGTTAACCAATGCTTGCGTTAATAAATCGCCTAACCGGGAACTTGCAAAATTCGATACCCGAATAACTGAAAGCGGCCTAAAGCACTTTCAAGTAACGATTAAACATAACAGAAAAGAGCAATCACCAGAAGATAGCTTAGGCAAAAGGTCGCGACGAAACAAGAAAGACAAACGAACACTGGAACAAACACGTAAGCACTTAATACAGCTCGCCGACGTACATATTTTAGAAAATCATTACTGTCGCAATGGATATTGGCTCTTAGATGAGCAGCTATACCCACCCAAACAACATATCCGCGGCGAATGCAATGACGCTGCCAACAAGCAGGACAAACAAGATTACCCCGATACCATCCACCACTGGTAAGCAGCGAAATTAACAAAAGCCAGATAAAAAGCAATAAAAAAGGCGACCTAATGTTATTGGATCGCCTTTTTTATTTAAACATTAATGCAATACTGTTTTGAGCGCTGATTTAAGCGCCGGAGAAACACCACCCATCTAGCGCAACGGAATCAACTTACAAAACATAATTGGATTTACCGAAGAAGCATTCACTATCGTCGCGCTTAGCATTCACCATACCATGCATTTGACGGCTTATCTCTCGCGTAACATTAATCATTAGCACCGCAAAGAGGGGTGCGTCATACTCAAGTAAAGCCATCAAAACCGACTGTGATAACACTAGTAACTGCGTATTACCGACAGATATAGCACGTCCCATTTGAGGCTGCGCCCCCAACACCGCCGTCTCACCAAAACAATCACCAGACGCATAGTTAATCACTGAAGTAGAATCCTCACCACAATCGACCTGTAGATTCACCAAACCGTAGTGCACTATGTAGATATTGCAAGGCAGTTGCCCTTGTGCAAAAATTTGATCGCCGTGATCAACATTTAAACGCGTCATCAAGGCATAGAGCTTATCTAACTGCTTTTCATCTAAGCCTGAAAATAACGATATCTGCTCTCGCCCCTCATCGTCAACAAAGTCATTACGACCTGAATAATATAGATTTTCAGCTAACATAATACGCTCGCTCTTCGTCAGTCATTGCGTCTTCGCTCAACCCGGCTAACATAATCGTGATTACAGCTTTAAGATTACCGTTTTTTAGGTCGTAGCGTTCTATCTTACAAACGGTATTGCAATATACGAACCAAAAGCACAGCCGCTGTGGCGTCAAACGGCGCTTTTTGGCGCCAAATAACGTGAGCCCTTAAACATCAAGGCCTTCAGAGGTGGGAGGTTTATTACGCAAAGGAAGCGGCTTAAAAACAAAAAGAACTAGAATGTTGCCAGAGTACAATTTTTGTCACAAGGCGACAAAAGGAAAAAAGGAAAAGTAAAAAAAACCGACACAAATAAGGGCGCAAAATAGATGCGCGCCCTTATACATTATCAAATACTTTACACCACTATACTGCTGCGATCTGTAGCACTATAGTGGTGTGAATTTAACGCTTAATACTTAACACCATCAATCTCGAATTCTATATCGCCTTTCGGTGCACGCACAACGACCACATCACCAACTTCTTTGCCGATAAGCGCCCTAGCGATTGGCGATGTTACAGAGATTTTATTAAGCTTAATACTCGCTTCATCTTCACCCACAATTTTGTAGGTAATCTCTTCATCGGTACCTACATTGATAAGGTTGACAGTCACGCCAAAAATCACACGATTGCCAGCTGGAAGAGCCTTCACGTCAATGACCTGTGCAGTAGACAACTTCGCTTCAATTTCCTGAACTCGACCTTCACAGAACCCTTGCTGCTCACGGGCAGCATGATACTCAGCATTCTCTTTCAAATCACCATGTTCCCGAGCTTCAGCGATGGAAGCAACAATGCGCGGACGAACAACTTTTTTTAGCTCTTCTAGCTCTTCTCTTAAGGCTTTTTCGCCTTCAACTGTCATTGGGTACTTTTGCATAGCTAAGCTTTTCTCAATAGGTTTTCAACAATTATTTAGTAATGCCGGCATGAAGATCCTGCAAACTCCGCACCTCATAGTTCTCGCCGTAAGGCAGAGCCAGACACAAAGCATTACCAGCTGCTAAGGTAGTTGTGTAGTAAACATGGTTCGCCTCAGCACTGCGACGTATAGAGGCTGAATCATTAATCGCTTGTTTACCTTCGGTAGTATTAATCACCAACTGTATTTCACGATTTTTAATCATATCAACAATATGTGGACGCCCTTCGGCTACCTTATTGACAATAGTCACGTCGATGCCTGCATCCGCCAAAACACGTGCAGTACCTCGTGTCGCTACAATCTCAAAGCCTTGATCAACCAATTCTTTAGCGACCATAACAATGCCACTTTTGTCGACATCACGAACACTGATAAACGCTCTTCCGCCTTGAGGCAAAGCGGAACCACTACCGGCTTGAGCTTTGTAAAAGGCCTCACCAAAAGTAACACCAACACCCATGACCTCACCAGTAGACTTCATTTCCGGACCAAGTATCGGGTCGACTGAAGGGAATTTGTTAAACGGGAAGACCGCCTCTTTAACACTGTAATAACTAGGCACAATCTCTTCAGTAAAGCCTTGCTCACTCAAGCTCTTACCTGTTTGACACAAAGCCGCAATCTTCGCAAGCGAAGTACCAATGCACTTCGACACAAAGGGTACCGTACGGGAGCCGCGCGGGTTAACCTCGATAATATAAATTTTGCCGTCTTGATAAGCCAACTGCGCATTCACTAAGCCAATGACGCCTAACTCTATCGCCATTTGCTTCACTTGTTCACGCATTTCGTTTTGCACGTCTTCAGGAAGCGAGTAAGGCGGTAACGAGCAGGCAGAATCACCCGAATGCACACCACATTGCTCAATGTGCTGCATGATCGCACCAATCACCACTTGCTCACCATCAGAAACCGCATCGATATCGACTTCAATCGCATTATTCAAGAAATGGTCAAGTAACACCGGCGCATCATCTGAAGCGTGCACGGCATTAGTCATGTAATAACGTAATTCGTTCTCAGTGTAGACAATTTCCATCGCTCGCCCACCAAGTACGTAAGACGGGCGCACAACCAAAGGATAGCCCACTTGAGGTGCGACACGAATAGCTTCATCGACGGAACGACAGATCGCGTTAGACGGCTGCAACAAGCCCAAACGTTCGATCATCTGCTGGAATCGCTCACGATCTTCCGCGCGATCAATGGCCTCAGGACTTGTACCTATAATTGGCACGCCATCAGCTTCCAGTGCATTTGCAAGTTTCAGTGGCGTCTGACCACCAAACTGTACAATGACACCTTTCGGTTTTTCAATACGTACGATCTCCAGTACATCTTCCAGCGTTACAGGTTCGAAATACAAGCGATCCGAAACATCATAATCCGTCGAAACCGTCTCAGGATTACAGTTCACCATTATCGTTTCGTAACCATCTTCACGTGCGGCCAAAGACGCGTGCACGCAACAATAATCAAACTCAATCCCCTGTCCGATCCGGTTTGGACCGCCGCCGATCACCATAATTTTTTCGCGATCACTAGGCTCGGCTTCACACTCACGCTCATAGGTCGAGTACATATAGGCAGTAGACGTTGAGAACTCTGCCGCACAAGTATCCACGCGCTTATAAACTGGATGAACGCCTACTTTATGACGATGCTTACGCATCATCGTTTCACTGACGGCCAACAACTCCCCTAATCGAGCATCCGAAAAGCCTTTACGCTTCAAGCGGAACATGATGTCATTGTCTAATTGCGACAAGCGCATTGAACCCAAGTCGGACTCAATATCAATCAGCTCTTTAATCTGAACGAGGAACCAAGGATCAATACACGATTTTTCATGCACTTCTTCAACAGTCATGCCTGAACGGAAAGCATCACCCACGTACCAAAGACGCTCAGCGCCAGGTGTCGATAACTCATGACGAATAATCCGCTTCGCGTCATCCGCGTTAAGGTCGACTTTTGGTTCAAACCCAAAGGAGTCGACTTCAAGCCCACGCATCGCTTTTTGTAAAGACTCTTGGAAGGTACGACCAATCGCCATCACTTCGCCCACAGATTTCATTTGAGTCGTGAGGCGGGCATCCGCATCACCAAATTTTTCAAACGTAAACCGCGGTATCTTAGTAACAACGTAGTCAATACTAGGCTCAAACGAAGCCGGAGTTGCACCACCGGTAATATCGTTTTTCAATTCATCGAGCGTGTAACCTACCGCCAGCTTCGCAGCCACTTTGGCGATAGGGAAGCCCGTTGCTTTGGATGCTAATGCCGATGAGCGAGATACCCGAGGGTTCATCTCGATCACAACCAAGCGCCCATCTTCAGGGTTAACGGCAAATTGCACGTTAGATCCGCCAGTCTCCACACCAATCTCACGTAATACCGCAATAGAGGCGTTACGCATGATCTGATATTCTTTATCCGTCAGCGTCAGCGCAGGTGCAACGGTGATGGAGTCTCCAGTATGAACGCCCATCGGATCAAAGTTTTCAATGGAGCAAACAATAATACAGTTGTCGTTTTTATCTCGAACAACTTCCATTTCATACTCTTTCCAACCAAGCAATGACTCATCAATCAATAATTCGTTCGTTGGTGAGAGATCTAAACCACGCGTACAGATCTCTTCAAACTCTTCCCAGTTATACGCAATACCACCGCCAGAGCCGCCCATAGTGAATGAGGGGCGGATAATTACCGGAAAACCAAATTCTTTAGGCACTTCATTGGCTTCATCGAGCGTATGAACAATTCTCGCACGCGCGCATTCGAGGCCAATTTTTTTCATCGCTTTATCAAATAAGCTGCGATCTTCCGCTTTATTGATAGACTCTTCGTTGGCTCCAATTAGCTGAACACCATGTAAATCAAGCACACCTTCACGAGCCAAGTCTAGCGCGCAGTTAAGTGCCGTCTGCCCACCCATTGTGGGCAACAGCGCATCAGGCTTTTCTTTCTCAATAATCTTCGCAACTGTCTGCCAGGTAATAGGCTCGATATAAGTCGCGTCCGCCATAGAGGGGTCGGTCATGATGGTCGCAGGGTTGGAGTTGACCAGAATCACCCGAAAGCCTTCTTCACGTAAGGCTTTACACGCTTGCGCTCCGGAATAATCGAACTCACAAGCTTGACCGATCACGATCGGGCCTGCGCCAATGATCAAGATGCTTTTAATATCTGTACGTTTAGGCATAGGGAAAATGTTTGCTCAGGTTGACGCGTTGAAATTTATAAGTTGTCTGAGGACCTCTAGAGCCCTCTGCGCAAAGCACGGTAAAACACGCTTTGCTTAATGAACGAAAGTAAACGAACGTGGTTTAACGAGCTTGCTTCATAAGGTCAATAAAGTGGTCAAAAAGCCCAGCTGCATCATGGGGGCCAGGGCTTGCCTCTGGGTGACCCTGAAAGCTAAATGCGGGCTTATCGCTACGGGCGATTCCCTGCAAAGAGCCATCAAACAACGACTTATGCGTTGCGGTGAGATTTGCTGGCAACGTATCTTCATCAACGGCAAAGCCGTGATTTTGGCTCGTAATCATCACTTTACTGCTATTTAAATCCTGCACCGGGTGATTGCCGCCGTGGTGACCGAACTTCATTTTTTTAGTTTTTGCGCCACTTGCTAGCGCTAATAACTGATGCCCAAGGCAAATACCAAAAGTTGGAATACCGGCATCAACAATCTTTCCAATCGCGTCGATCGCGTAATCACAAGGTTCAGGATCACCAGGACCATTCGAGAGGAACACCCCGTCCGGGTTCATCGCTAGCACATCAGCCGCTGGCGTTTTTGCTGGCACAACAGTCAAATCACAACCGCGCTCAACCAACATACGTAAAATATTACGCTTAACACCAAAGTCGTAGGCCACAACACGATAAGGTTTCAAGCCGCCACTTTCCTCAGCAATAGACTCAGCAGTGCTAAAACCTTCACCAAGCCGCCAAGCGCCGTCTTTCCAACTGTACTGCTCGTCAGTGGTGACGACTTTCGCGAGGTCTAAGCCCTGTAAACCAGCAAAGTCACGTGCGATCGCTATGGCCTTAGCTTCATCGATATCGTCACCAGCCATCAAACAAGCATTCTGCGACCCTTGGTCACGAAGGATGCGCGTAATTTGACGAGTATCAAGCTCAGCTATACCAAGAATATTTTTAGCTTTTAGATAGTCAGTTAACGACTGACCAGAGCGAAAGTTGCTCTCAATTAGTGGCAGATCTCGAATAACCAAACCACGAGCCCAAACTTTTGCACACTCGTCATCATCCTCAGTTGCACCAGTATTACCAATATGAGGTGTCGTCAAAGTGACAATTTGTTCAGCGTAGGATGGATCGGAAAGGATTTCCTGGTAACCAGTGATAGCCGTATTAAACACCAGCTCACCCACACTAAAGCCATCAACACCGATAGCCTCACCATGGAATACGCTACCATTTGCAAGTGCCAATATTGCACGACGTTGCGTGCCTGAACCGAATATTCGGGAGTTCAATTGCGCCGGGGCAATTCGCTCATCAACCAATGATTAGTCCTCCGCAAGACTGTGTACTTTAAGAATACGCTTTATCTTAGTAAGATCTTGTCCAAATTAAGCATCGCTTTTGTTTGGAAAGGCATAATTTATGTCTATTAACTACCCTTTGGCAGCCATCTCAATATATCGTTGAGGGGCTTCTATCGCACTGCGAAAGCAAAAACACCAAGTACACAAGCAACTTAACCATCGCAACAGACTGGCTTACTCATACAAAAAAACGAGATGAAGGCATCTTCAACTCGCTTTTTATGGTCGTTGCACGAAAGCACATAATTTATGTGTTTACTTATGTATCTACATGTGTAGTTACAGCGCACTTAGCCATGCTTTTCACTGACTTGAAGCCAACCACTTTATAGTGGGCGGATTCTACGTTAAAACTGGTCAGACTGTCTACACGAACACAAGCTGTGACTAAGGATATTCAATCTAAGTACCGACAAGGCCAAGGCCGTCATATTATTTACCCTCCGACAGCTTGAACTTATATTACAGTGACCCATTTCCTTGAGAATCAGCAACCGACTGCTATTATCCAAAACTGGCGCTTATTACTCGATGCTCACTTAAAGTATCGGCGACCTTCCAGCAGGCGATAAAAATAAAGGTGTACCTGTACCAATGTCTACGAAAACCGCTTTAATTGTTGATGATTCTAAAACGGCACAATTTCGCCTGAAGAAGCTACTACGCATCTATGACGTCATAGTCAATGTCGCCTTCTCCGCTGAGCAAGCCCTCGCTTCACTGCCAACCTTGGCGCCCGACATCATATTCATGGATCACCACATGGATGGAATGGATGGATTGGAGGCGCTTAAAATCATCAAAGGCAACCCCAGCACCGCAATGATTCCGGTAATTATGTATACCGCTCAACGCGGTGACGTATACGTGAGCCATGCGCGCGCCCTTGGGGCACTGGACACGCTATCAAAAGACACCTTCAAAAAGTCCAATCTCGACAACCTGATGAAACGGCTGCATATCAAACTGCATAATGAGCAAGACAAGGAAGATGAAAACGTTAACAGCCAGCCAGCACTCACTGAAACCACTGAAACACAGGCCACGCCCGAGCTACCTAGCGCTGCTGAAAGTCGGCTGATGAGAGCAAACAAAAAAAGCAGCACAGTGTTTGACCCGTTATCCATTGCAGAGGCTCCATACCTAGACGCACCAGAAAGCGAAACTCCGCCCAACGACCAAACCAAACAAGAAGCTTTGCTCGCCGACATAAAGCGACAACTAACATCTCAAGCAAAACAGTTTAAAAAGCTACAACACAAGTTTGACCACATATCCATTGACGATATCCGCGTTGACGACATCCCACTATCCGTTATCAATGGCGAAGCGCAAGCTGAGCGCGCGCGCGCAGGCTTTCTCTCCAACACTCTAATCACCCTTATACTCATTGGCATTGCTGCGATAGCCTTTATTTTGCATCGCTCCACACAGCAAGTTGGAACACTTAACAACTCAGTTATAAACCTTAGCGAACAACAAGCTACCAGCAATGCCGCAAAAACCAAGGCCGCCAACACTACGAGCCTATCAGGCAAAAGCACCGCCACAGAGCTTAACCCTAAAGCACTAATCGATACCCTCAGCTGGGTCATGACTATCGATATGCAATACCCGTTTAACGAATCGCCCCTTGACGAAGGCCAAGTGCTAAACATCCAGAATTTAGTCTATAAGCTAAGCCAGAGTGGCTTTAGTGGTTTTATTCAGCTAAAGATCCACTTCGGCAACTACTGTTTAGCCCGCCAATCGGAAACAGCCAACTGGATGCTTGCATCAGACGACACAGCACTCAGCGAATGTACTTTTTATGAAGATATCAACATCGATGAAACGCCCGAGAGCTATGTCAGCATCCCGTTTATACAGTTTGAGCAATCCTCAATCCCCATTCAGTCGGGCGAGATCAACATCGCATTAGATATCGCAGGTTTTTCACAACCATCCAAAAGCTACCCACCGATAAGCGGCATAAGCTCAGCGTCGGAATGGAATGCCATTGCAGCTAGAAATAACAGAGTCACCTTCGAACTAAACTTTGACGGTCGCTAATACCTATACAATTGGAGCTCATGCCATTAACACTTCGCCTAAATCACACTTTAGCGGCAGTGTTAATGGCGCGCAACAATAGACAGGCTATCGAACCAGACGGGTTCGAAAAACGACAAAGATTCAATTCGGACAAAGTGAAAAGGGGATTCATACTATTTAAGCTTCGAACAACAATCGCTGTGCTTGAATAGCTTACTATTCAAGCACAGCGTTATTTGAAAGGGACTACGCGCTACTGGATAGCAGGTTTAAAACCTAAGACCTAACATTCAAACCTTAAGATTTAAAACCCAAGACATCTTGCATGTCATACAAACCATCCGGCTGACTCGCCAACCAAATAGCAGCACGCACGGCACCACGCGCAAAAGACATGCGACTAGAAGCCTTATGAGTGATTTCAACGCGCTCGCCTTCAGCCAAAAACGACACCGTATGCTCACCAACGACATCACCACCGCGAACCGTTGCAAAGCCAATAGTATCTTTTTTACGTGGGCCATCCTGACCTTCTCGACCGTAAACCGCCACTTCATTTAAGTCTCGACCAAGCGTATCAGCAACAACCTGCCCCATACTTAATGCCGTACCCGAAGGCGAGTCCACCTTATGACGATGATGCGTTTCAACAATCTCAATATCAGAATCTTCGCCCAAAGCTTCAGCTGCCAGAGCCAATAGCTTAAAGCACAGATTCACACCAGTACTGTAATTAGAGGCAAAGCACACAGGCATACCTTTAACGGCACGATCAAACTCAACCTGCTGCTCAGCATCAAATCCTGTCGTGCCAATCACGATCGCCTTTCCCGCCGCTCGGCAAATCTCAATATTCGCCAAGGTCGACTCGGGGGTAGAAAAATCAATCAAGATATCAAAATCATTAACAATCTCTTGCAGATTACCGACCAGCGTGATACCTAAACGTCCAACACCACTCGCCTCACCAATATCCCCCCCAATCAAGGTGCTCTCAGGCAGGGCAATAGCGGCGCTAAGTACAGCACCAGCATTAAGCTCAGCAGCCTCAACTAAGATTTTCCCCATACGACCAAGCGCGCCAGTAACAGCGATACGTACAGGGTTAGATGCTTCTGATACTGGGTTAGTCATAATGTTATCCGCACCCTAATTAGAGTTTCATCTCACCGAAAAAATTTTTCATCCCTGCAAACCAAGTACTTTGCTTAGGCGAATGCTTATTCCCCTTAGTGGAGTCTCGCAGCTCCTCCAACAAAGCGGTCTGGCTTTTTGATAGCTTGACCGGCGTTTCTAAAACCACACGACAGAGCAAATCACCGGAAGTACCGCCACGCACAGGCACCACACCCTTACCTCGCATACGGAATAGCTTACCGGTTTGCGTCTCTGCAGGCACCTTGAGCTTAACTCGACCATCAAGCGTCGGCACTTCAATATCGCCGCCCAAACAAGCATCAAAGATACTTAAAGGCACTTCACAATAAAGATTCTTACCGTCACGCTGGAAGAATTCGTGGTCATTAACCGACATCTGGACGTATAGATCGCCAGAAGGGCCACCATCTGCACCGGCCTCGCCTTCACCAGCAAGGCGAATACGATCGCCAGTATCAACACCTGGCGGCACTTTAACGGAAAGCGTCTTGGTCTCTTCTTTGAGTCCACGTCCGCTACAGCTACCACATGGGTCTGTAATTGTTTTACCTTTACCACGGCACGCTGGGCAAGCCTGCTGCACAGAAAAGAACCCTTGCTGCATACGCACCTGACCAACACCACCACACGTAGAGCAGTTACTTGCGCTAGTACCAGCCTTTGCGCCACTGCCACTACAGGGCTTACAGCTAACCACGGTAGGCACAGTAATCTTAACCGTGGCACCTTTTACCGCTTCCTCTAAATCTAAACTCAGGGTGTAGCGCAAGTCGGAGCCGCGCGCAGGACCACCGCGCCCTCGGCCACCACCACCGCTGCCACCAAAAATATCGCCGAACACATCACCGAAAATATCAGAAAAATTACCAGCACCACCACCGCCGTGACCGCCGCCAGCACCTTCAAGGCCTGCATGACCATATTGATCATAGGTCGCTTTTTTGTTGCTATCAGAAAGCACTTCGTAGGCTTCGTTCGCCTCTTTAAACTTTTCTTCTGCACTAGAATCGTCTGGGTTACGATCGGGATGATGCTTCATCGCGACGCGCCGATAAGCTTTTTTCAGCTCAGCAGCAGAGGCCGATTTTGGGGTACCTAATACTTCGTAATAATCGCGCTTTGACATGGGCTCATTCAGTGGTTTACTGCAATGCTAGGGTCTGAAATAGCATAAAAGCAGGCGCATTGCTGCCTGCTTTTATTTGCTCTTTTTTAGCTGGTCAGCGTAATCACTCACACTGACTAGCAATCACCGACTATGGCTTACTTGCTGTCTTTAACTTCTTCAAATTCAGCATCAACTACGCCATCCTCTTCATCCGCTTTTTGCTGTGCACTGGCTTCTTCTGCATCAGACTGTGCTCCAGACGCAGCTCCTGGCTGTCCGCCTTGTTGAGCCGCTTTCTCCTCGTACATTTTTTGCGCTAAAGAGCTAGAAGCTTCGCTAACTTCCTTAGTAGCTGCTTCCATCGCTTCTTTATCATCGCCTTTAGCAGCTTCTTCTGCTTTTGTTACAGCTGCTTCGATCGCCGTTTTCTCTTCTGGAGTGGCTTTATCGCCAGCTTCTTCCAAGGTTTTCTTAGTGGCGTGAATCAAAGCTTCTAAGCTGTTACGTGCAGTTACCAGCTCTTCGAACTTACGATCAGCGTCAGCGTTAGCTTCTGCATCACGTACCATTTTTTCGATTTCAGCATCATCCAAACCTGAAGAGGCTTTAATGATAATGGACTGCTCTTTGCCTGTTGCTTTATCTTTAGCGGAGACATTCAATATACCGTTAGCATCAATATCAAAAGATACTTCAACCTGTGGCATACCGCGTGGCGCAGGCGGGATATCAGCCAAATCAAAACGACCAAGTGATTTATTTTGTGACGCCTGCTTACGCTCACCCTGTACAACGTGAATCGTTACCGCGGTTTGATTGTCTTCTGCCGTTGAGAACACTTGTGATTTCTTAGTAGGAATCGTGGTGTTTTTCTCGATAAGCGGAGTAGCAACGCCACCCATAGTTTCGATACCAAGCGTCAGTGGTGATACGTCAAGGAGAAGTACATCTTTTACGTCACCCGCCAGAACTGCACCTTGAATTGCCGCGCCCATAGCAACAGCTTCATCAGGGTTAACATCTTTACGCGGATCTTTGCCAAAGAATTCAGCGACTTTCTTCTGAACCATTGGCATACGTGTTTGACCACCAACCAAGATAACGTCGTCGATATCGCTAACAGAAAGGTCAGCATCGTCAATGGCTATCTTCAAAGGCGCCAAAGAGCGCTGAACCAACTCTTCTACCAAGGACTCAAGCTTAGCGCGAGTCAACTTCACAACCAAATGCTTAGGGCCTGTCGCGTCTGCAGTGATGTAAGGCAGGTTCACTTCAGTTTGTTGGCTAGAAGACAATTCGATTTTTGCTTTTTCAGCCGCTTCTTTCAACCGCTGTAAAGCTAAAGGGTCGTTATGCAAGTCAATACCGTTAGCCTGCTTGAATTCGCTGGCTAGATACTCAATCAAACGAAAATCAAAATCTTCGCCGCCTAAGAAGGTATCACCGTTAGTTGAGAGCACTTCAAACTGATGCTCGCCGTCAACGTCAGCAATCTCAATAATTGAGATATCAAAAGTACCACCACCTAAATCGTACACTGCAATAGTGCGATCACCCTCACCTTTATCCATACCGTAGGCTAGTGCCGCCGCCGTTGGCTCGTTGATGATACGCTTAACTTCTAGACCGGCAATTTTACCAGCATCTTTAGTCGCTTGACGCTGGGAGTCATTAAAGTAAGCCGGGACTGTAATCACAGCTTCTGTCACGCTCTCACCGAGGTATTCCTCAGCGGTTTTTTTCATTTTCTTTAACACTTCCGCAGAAATTTGCGGTGGTGCTTTTTTGTCGTCTTTGGCTTCAACCCATGCATCGCCATTGTCAGCTTTAACAATTTTATACGGCACCATAGAGATGTCTTTTTGCACAACATCGTCATCAAATTTACGCCCGATTAGACGTTTAACCGCAAATAGCGTATTCGTTGGGTTGGTAACAGCTTGACGCTTGGCACTTTGACCAACCAGAATTTCACCGTCTTCAGCAAATGCTACAACCGAAGGAGTTGTACGATCGCCTTCGGCATTCTCGATAACTTTTGATTTACCGTTTTCTAGTACGGATACACAGGAGTTGGTTGTACCCAAGTCAATACCAATAATCTTGCCCATTAAAACTCTCCACTTTAAGTATTTATCCCGGCGATCCAATCTGATCTGCCGTAAAGAAATAATTTTTAAAATAACCGACTACGATGTGCCGGTGTCATAAACCGCGCTTTGCAATTGAACATACGCGGCTTGGTTGCTAGCTAATATTTGTCCAAGCGTCCTTTTTTCAAGAGGCTTGGTAGTATTATTAAGCGATTTAACTGTTTGCGGGGGCTTTTGCTACCACAACCATCGCTGGTCGAACCAATCTACCGTTAAGTGTGTAGCCTTTTTGGAACACATTAATAACGGTGTTAGGTTCAACATCAGGGTTTTCTACCATAGTCATCGCTTGATGCACTTGTGGATCAAAGGGCTCACCTTCAGGGCTTACCGCTTCCACCTTATGTCGCCCTAAAGCATCCGATAAGGTTTTTAAGGTCAGCTCAATACCTTCGACAACGGAAGCAATCTCAACGCCATCAGCCGATGCGGCTTGAATGGAGCGCTCGAGGTTGTCGGCAACAGGCAGCATGTCGTTTACGAATTTTTCATTGCCAAATTTGTGGGCTTTCTCCAGCTCCAAATCGGTACGTCGGCGAATATTTTGCATTTCTGCCGCCGCTCGCAAAGACTGCTCCTGAGAATCCTCAAGCGCTTCTTTCAGTGTCTCCACCTGCTTTTGAAGCTCACTTACAGATGCCTCACCATCATTCACTTCTTCGGATGTCGATGACACTGTGACTTGATCATCTTCCAAGGCATCGTCTATTTCACTCTGGGTTTGTTCTTCGTCTGCCACAATCTACTCCACACTTCTTCTGAGGTCTAAGTTCTAAGGTCTAAGGTCTAAGGTCTAAGTTCTGTCTTATCACGTAAAAAACGTCTAAATTTTTGCCAGTTAATCAGATGCCTCCGATATGGGGGCAAATTTTCGGCATTCAAGCTTTATAGCTTGACGACATATAATCATTCACAAAAACACTCAAAAGACTGTATATAAAAACAGATACCAGCCATACTACCAACATCACAAATCCTGCAGGAGAAATGCTGTGCTCAGCCAGCTTCACATCAAAGACTTCACCCTAGTCCAACAACTTGACCTTGAACTACATGGCGGCCTGAGCACCATTACCGGTGAGACCGGCGCCGGTAAGTCTATTTTGCTGGGCGCCCTAGGCCTAACCTTGGGCGATAAGACCGATGCTGATAAAGTTCGCCCTGGCAGTGACAAGCTTGAGATCCACGCAAGCTTTGACCTTAGCGCCCTCACCTACGTGCAAGGCTGGCTGAAAACACAAGAACTTCTATCAGATAGCGATGAACAAGAATGCATACTCCGCCGCGTGATTACCAAAGAAGGCCGCTCACGCGCCTACATCAACGGCCAAATAGTACCACTGAGTCAACTCCGACAGCTCGGCGAGTTACTGATCGACATTCACAGCCAGCATGCTCACCAATCCTTACTACTGGAAAGCACCCATCGTCGCTTACTGGACGAATACGCTAGCGCCACTGCACTAGCCAAAACAGTCAAACAAGCCTATAAAAATTTACACACGATCGACGAAAAACTTCAGCAAGCAAGCGCCCAAAGCGACGAAAGCAACGCGCGCTTCCAACTTTTACAATACCAAGTTAACGAACTCGATTTGCTCGACTTGCAAGAAGGCGAACTGCAAAAACTAGAGCAAGAGCAGCAATTGCTCACCAACATGGCCAGCAACTTACACAACTGCCAGCATGCCGCCACACTATGCAGCACCGACGATCAAGGCATCATCGACAAGGTTAACAACGCGTTAAACCTAATATCCCAAATAAACCCGGTACCAGAACAACTTGCCAACGTCGGCGAGCTATTAGAAAGCGCGCGCATTCACGTACAAGAAGCCAAATCAGATCTAGATTATTACCTCGACGGCAACGAGCAAGACCCCGCACGCTTAAACGAAGTAGAGCAACGCCTCAGTCAAATCTACGATATAGCCCAAAAACATCGTGTCTCCGCCCCAAACTTACTCGAACTACACCTATCCCTCGCACAAGAGCTCAAAGGCCTAAGCAGTGGCGACGAGCTCATTGCACAACTACAAGCTGAGAAAAAACAAGCCCTCAGCAGCTATCAGGAGCATGCGCAAAAACTCAGCAAAAAGCGCAACAAAGGCGCCAATACCCTGATGCCCAAGGTCAACAAAAAACTTAGCGGCTTAGCAATGGAGCGCGCTAGCTTCGAGATTGCCCTCACACCACTAACAACAAATGACAACGCAGGCGCTCACGGCAACGAGAGGGTCGAGTTTTTAATTAGCACCATGCCGGGTCAAGCTGCCAAAGCCCTGCATAAAATCGCATCAGGAGGTGAGCTTTCACGTATTAGCCTCGCCATCCAAGTCATCACCGCTGCCACCAGCGGCATCCCTACCTTAGTATTCGATGAGGTAGATGTAGGTATAGGCGGCACCACAGGCGATGTCGTAGGAAAAATGCTTAGTGAGCTTGGTGATCGCGGGCAAGTACTGTGCGTCACACACCTTGCACAAGTGGCCAGCAAGGCTCATCAACACCTTCTGGTCGAGAAGCAAGTCAGCAAGAAAGGCGCAAATTCATCGCTACGAGAACTCAAAGGCGAAGAAAAAATTGCTGAAATTGCTCGGATGATGGGCGGAGATGTTGGCTCAACCCAATCATTGGCACACGCCAAACAAATGCTAGAAATGTCAAAAGCTTGAAATTTGCGACAATTCAGGAATTTTTGTCGACTTGAGCATGTAGGAGGCCTGAATAAGCCTCCTAACGAGACCTATAAATCTTTAGGTTTCTTTAACTTTCACATAAAGCACAAGGTTATGCCCTACAATTTCATATCCGCGCTCTCTTGCAACTTCTTCTTGGATACGCTCAATTTCATCATTATGGAATTCGATGACCTTACCAGAGTCCACACATACCATATGGTCATGGTGATCGCCGCGATCAAGCTCAAACACTGAATGTCCGCCATCAAAGTTATGGCGTTCCACTAAACCTGCAGACTCAAACTGCGTTAACACCCGATAAACCGTGGCCAAACCCACATCATCACCAGCATTTAACAAAGCTTTGTAAACGTCTTCTGCACTTAAATGTCTTTGATCGGAATTTTCTAGGATTTGCAGGATCTTAAGTCGAGGCAAAGTAACCTTTAAACCAGCTTTACGTAGCTCTTGATTTTCAGTCGCCATTTGAATCATCCTCCGAGGGGCTTCTCAGGTTGCTTAAATATCGAGTATTATCCACGCCCTGACGAATTAGGAAACCCCTGTTATGCAAAAAGTAATAAAATTAGCTCTGATCGTATTGTCATTGTCCGCCTTAAGTGGCTGCTCGAACATCAAATTTCCCGGTGTTTACAAGATGAAAGTCCAACAAGGCAACTACATTGATCAAGAAATGATCGACAAACTAAAAACCGGGCTCACCAAACGTCAGGTACGTTTTATTATGGGTAGCCCGATGATTGAAGATAGCTTCAATCAACATCGATGGGATTATTTCTATACTCTCAAACTCGGCGATAAAAAATTACGAAATAATCACTTCGTAATTTTTTTTGAAGACGACAAAGTTACCCGTTGGGACGGCAACTACTCCCCCATCAAAAAACAAGTCGAAGAAGAGCAAGATAAAGCCCTCAAAGACACCAAACGTAAAAAAGACGCCAAGTTCGACTAACACCGTGCCGGCTTAGATACCAAACCCAGTAAACGATCACAGGGTTTGTCATCTAAGCCACGACAAACGTCCTACTTACTTTGAGCTTGCGCCTGAGCCTTCTCAGCACGCTTCTTGCGCGCCGCTTTAGGATCAGCTATCAATGGGCGGTAAATCTCCACCCGGTCACCAGCATGCAGCACATGCTCTTTAGGCGCCTTTGTGCCTTTGTTGCCCAAGGCTTGCCCAAAAATACCAAATTTAGCGGTTTCAATATCCAAACCAGGAAAAAAATCCGTTATCTTCGATTTGCACACAGCCACATAAGCCGTAGTCCCCGGCTCAACTAAAACCTCAATAATTTTTTGCCGATCCGGTAAGGCATATGCGATTTCAACCGTAATAGGCTCCATATCAGTCATGGATATACTCTCCAAATATTGTTTATAAATTCAACAGCTATCAATTAAACAGTTATCAATTCAGCTTTTTATCAATTCAAACAAAGTGCGAACATTAAACATATATAGCTTTTGCGCGCTCGCACAAAGAATGCACTTGCTCAGACGCAATTTTCTCAAACACTGCGCCCGCCGCCATTCCAAATAGACGATTGGAAAATGCATATTCCAAACTAAACAACACTTTGCAAGCAGAATCCGATAAAGCTTGAAATGACCACTCACCTTGAAGGGTTTTAAAAGGACCTTCGACCAAGCTCATCTTCATCGAGCTCGGCTCAACCAGTTGATTCCGCGTTATAAAGGACTGCTTAAACCCCGCGCTTGAATGAACCAAACGCGCTTCTAGCCAATCATCCCCACGTGAGAGAATTTTCGCGCCAACACAGCCCGCCATATACTGCGGGTACGATTCGATATCATTGACCAAGGCAAACATTTGCTGGCGACTAAACGCTACCAAGGCGCTTCTTTCTATTTTCTTCACAACACCACTTCTTTTTCTCAATGTCGATCCCCCAAAGCCAGCTCCCCAACACGGGTGAGCCGCCATCCGTTTTCGACCTATGCACTAAGCGTTTTCCACAATGCTGTGATAAAAACCACAGCCACCAATACAGGAGATACATAGCGCAACACAAACAACCAAATATCCAATAACAAGTGCCCTTCGGCATCCATCTCCTGCTCAATTATACTTGGGCGCATCTTCCAGCCTACAAATAATGCAATCAACAAACCACCCAAAGGCAACATCACTTGCGAGGTGATAAAATCGAAAAAGTTGAAGACTTCCGAGCTGTAAATACTCGCCACACCACCGCACCACGCTAACAGCCCCAAAAGCATATTCGCCGTAACCCGGTTAAACCTACCCGTTTCGACCAACCATGCGACTCCGGGCTCAATTAGAGATACCGCTGAACTCCATGCCGCAATGGCCACTAATGTAAAAAAGATCGCGCCAAATACAAGGCCACCGCTCATAGAACCAAAAGCTACAGGCAAACTCACAAACAACAAACCTGGGCCGCTGCCAGGCTCAATGTTACTAGCAAAAACAATCGAGAAAATCGCAAGCCCCGCAATCAAAGCCACCAAAGTATCTAAAATACCAACGGTAATGACCGTAGAGCCAATCTTTGCATCCGCCGGCATATAAGCGCCGTAAGCCATAATCGAGCCCATACCTAAACTTAAAGTAAAAAACGCATGTCCAAGTGCAACCACCGTAGGTCCCGTGGTAAATCTAAGCTCGCAATTACTTGCTTGAGCAGGACACTCCAGCCATTTACCGTCGCCCTGCAATTGCATAGACTCAAAGAAAACCTTACTGAAATCCGGCTCAAACATAAATTTCAGCGCGCGCATAAAATCACCGTGAATCGCGCCATAAACCAACATCATCAATAACATGAGAAACAAAAGCGGCATCAGTACTTTTGCCACCATCCCCAAACCTTTGGTCACACCCGCTGCGACTACCGCTGCGGTAAGCAAAATAAAAGCGCTATGCCACATAATCACCAAGCTGGTATTAGCACGAAGGTCAGAAAAATACTTCCCGACAGTGGCACTATCGGCGCCTTGAAACTCACCTCGCCCCAAAGCAAAAACATAATCGAGAATCCAGCCTGCAACCACGCTATAAAACGCCAAAATACACAAGCCAGACAATACGCCCATACTACCAATACCCACCCAGAAGCGGCTTAAACCCGCCTCTTGAGTCACATAGCGCATAGCATTTACCGGGCTTTGACGACCACGACGCCCGAGCAATACCTCTGCCACCATGACAGGAATGCCAATCAGCGCAATACAAAACAGATAGACCAGTACAAACGCGCCACCACCGTTTTCGCCAGTAATGTAAGGGAATTTCCAAATGTTGCCCAAGCCAACTGCGGAGCCGGTAGCCGCTAAGATAAACGTCCAACGACTCCCCCAGACACCATGAATATTTCGCGTAAGTGGAGAGTCCGAAACCTTGGTCTGTGCGTTATGAGGCATTATTGATCAACCGTATAGGGTCTACTGAGGTGAGATAAGGTTTAAAAGGGGCTTTGCGACACTATTCTACGCGAGTTTGGTAAAAATTCCCCATCAAATCCTTAATTTCACATAACATTCAATTTATACTAATACCTTATCCGACACACAAAATCTGCACCTATCGGAACACTACCATTAAGAGATTCATGGCTGTCTGTGTTGCCCACTTAAAGGGCACTTCACCAACAAGGCCTATTTGATTATGAGTAAAAAGAAGAAACCACCAAGTAATAATATCGCGCAGAATAAACGCGCCCGCCACGACTACTTCTTAGAAGAGAAGTTTGAAGCAGGTCTCGTGCTTTCAGGCTGGGAAGTAAAAGCGCTGCGTGCTGGCAAAGGCCAACTCACAGAAAGTTACGTCATTATGAAAGATGGCGAAGCTTGGCTACTAGGCGCCCAAATTCAGCCGCTGCCGCAGGCCTCCACACATTTCGTAACCGACCCAAATCGCGCTCGCAAGCTTTTGCTGCACGCTAAAGAGCTGGCCAAAATCAAACAAGCGACCGAGCAAAAAGGCCACACCATTGTTGCCACCTCGATTTATTGGAAGCAACATTTGGTTAAATGCCAAATCGCCCTGGCCAAAGGTAAACAACAACACGACAAACGCCAAAGCGAAAAAGAACGTGATTGGAGCGTACAAAAACAACGCGTTTTACGTGATCATGCTAAGTAATTGGCCCATTGAATACGATTGTTCACAAATTCAATACTATTCGACTGGCCGCCTGCTTTTGGCGGCTTTAATTTTCCAACACTGCTGACTCACAAATTCAAACCCACTCGTCACCTCATCAACACAGCGATAATAGTCCACATCCGTCTTACCACGCGCAGCTTTCCAATATGTTATTAATGCGAGTTTTCCATCCTTTATTGTCTCCGAATCACTCGACACCAGCTTGGCACCGAAAGCGCGCAACGAAGAAAGGCTAGCTGCCGTCTCTTCCCAATCTTGAGCATAAGCTGTAGACGACAGTAATAAAGTTGCTGCCAACATTAATCTAATCACACAAAAACCCTCGTATTAATAATATTCACCTACATATTAACTAGAAGTAGTAGGCTCAACCACCAAGACTTTAAGTGAGCCTTGGATCTTCACGGTAGGTTAAGTTCAACTTTCGAACACCAGCACACGAGATAAGGTATGGCCAAGACAATCAGTAAAGCAGCCAAAGAACTGGGTATCAACATAGAAACCATCCGCTTCTATGAGCGCCAAAAGCTGATACAACAACCACCCAAACCCATCCAGGGATATCGCCAGTACCCAGAAAAAACAATCGAACGCATTCGTTTTATCAAGAACGCTCAAGAGCTTGGCTTTACCCTTAATGAAGTTGCCAACCTAATCCAACTAAACGATAAACCCTGCGCCCAAGTTCAAATTTTAGCGGAACAAAAACTCGCCACGGTAAAAGAGAAAATAGCAGGCTTACAGCGCCTTGAGTCCGCCCTAAATACGCTTGTCAGTCAGTGCCATCACAACCTAGACGACAATCACTGCCCTATCATTGACTCCTTACAGAAAAACCTTTGACACCGTACAGTGGTACGGAGCTTACACTTGCGCCACACATAATAACTTGGAGCGACTAATGCCCTCAAAACTACCTAACTTACCCATTATCGGAGGAGTTCTCGCCGCAATGGGCGCGGGTCTTTGCTGCGCAGGGCCTCTGGTGCTGTTATTGGTCGGCATTAGCGGCTCATGGATTGGAAGCCTCACCCTACTCGCCCCTTATAACATATACTTTGTCATCGCCACTTTTACCTTATTTGGCGTTGCAGGGTGGCAACTATATAGACCGATAGAAGCGTGCACCTCCGATACAGCTTGCGCCATACCCGAGGTTAGAAAGAGGCGACAAATAGCCTTTTGGGTAAGTGCCGTCTTAGCCTTATCGCTTGTAACAAGCAAATATTGGATTATTTGGTTTGCTTAAACCAAAACATTACTTTAGGTGATTACTATGAACAAATTAATTTTAGCTTGTGCGCTGAGCACATTTTGCATCGCAGCTTCTTCAGAAACATTAACAGTTGCACTTGATTTACCCACAATGAATTGCCCAGTTTGCCCAATCACCGTAAAAAAATCCCTTGAAAATATCGACGGGGTTAACTCTGCAAACGTCGACTATAAAACCAAACAAGCACTAGTTAGCTTTGAAAGCACTAAAACCAACGCCGAAGCCCTGACAAAAGCAACCTCTGACGCAGGTTACCCGTCAACAGTCAAAAAACCGTAAAACCATGGAAACAAAAAGGCCAATCATGCACAAATCTATCGAATTAAACTCTGAAATAATATGCCCAGAATGCAGGCATAAAAAAACCGAAGAAATGCCTACAAATGCGTGCCAATGGTTTTACGAGTGCGAAAACTGTAAAACCGTGCTTAAACCATTAAAAGGCGACTGCTGTGTTTTTTGCTCTTACGGCACAACCCCCTGCCCGCCAATACAAGAAAACAAACCCTGCTGCACACCCAGCAATGATTAAAATTCAAAAGGCAGCTCAAACCTTAAGTCAAACGCATCATTAACACGGTAATCACCAACACGCCGATTATATTCAACATAAAACCCGCTTTCACCATTTGCAGAATAGTCACCTTACCGCTCCCAAATATCACTGCATTCGGCACCGTTGCCACCGGCAACATAAATGCACAACTCGCACTCAGCGCCGCAGGCACCATCAGCAACAAGGGGTCAATATCCAAGCCCACCGCAGCCGCTGCCAACACCGGCATTAGCAAACTCGTGCTCGCCGTATTGCTTGTCACCTCGGTTAAAAACGTCACCGCCAAACACAACAACAGTATCATCAGCATGACCGGTAAGCCCGCAAAAGCGGCTAACTGATCCGCAATCGCCCCTGCCAGCCCCGTCGCCACAAAAGCCTTAGCCAAAGCGATTCCACCAGAAAACAAGAGCAACATTCCCCAGGGAATTTTATTCGCCGTCTGCCAATCCAATAGCTTACCGCCTTTGCCATTCGGCACGATAAACATCGCCACCACCGCCAACAAAGCCACACTCGCATCATTCGCACTGGCCAAACCCAAGAGATCTCTCCACCCACCAAAGGGCTCCGACCGCGTAATCCAAGCAAGGGCTGTGATAGCAAACACCCAGAGCACCCGCTTTTGATCAATCGTCCAAGGCTCTTTATCAGGAATAGAAAAACTGCCAGTATTCTTAAGTTTGCGTGTTAACCAAAAACCCACCAAAGGCACAAAGACGATCACCACCGGTACACTCCAGCTCATCCACTGTAAAAAGCTCACGCTTTTGCCGACAGTCTCTTCATAGACATTCATAAAAATCAAATTCGGTGGAGTGCCAATCGGCGTTCCCATACCGCCAATACTCGCCGCATAACAAATTCCCAGCAATAACGGCACGGCAATACTTTCATCCTCTCCAGCTTTAATCACTGCGAGTGCGACTGGCAGCATCATCAAAGTCGTCGCCGTATTGGATATCCACATACTGAGCGCCGCCGTCGCCAACATAAAACCAAACACCACTCGTCGCGCACTACCGCCGCCAAGCAGGTGTAACATAATCAAGGCAATATGCCGATGCGCCCCACTCCGCTCCATCGCCATAGACAAGATAAACCCGCCCAGAAGCAAGAGTATCAGCGGGTGACCATACGATTGCGCAACCGCACTCGGTTCAATCACCCCCAACAAAGGCAAGATCGCGATAGGCAAAATAGAAGTCACAGGAATGGGTATAGGCTCAAATACCCACCAAATGGCACAAAGCACGGTTAACCCAGCAAGTAATCGTGCCTCATGCGACAGACCGCTTTGCGCTAAAAGCCAATACATCAGCACTGCCGCCAACAACCCTCCCAGCAAAGCCAGCCTCGATTTTTGACTTACTAAGGTGTGAAAAAAACTCGCCATATTCAAGCTGCCATTATTCGTCATTGTTATTAGTACCAAGATTCCAAGGCGCTACTTTATAAGAGCAAAGACACAATGCAAGCAAAAAACCGCCACTCGCGGGAAAGACGCTAAAAACTAAAGAAAGTCCTGTACTCACAACACTAAAAGCTTATACTCATATACTGTTTTGTATTTCTGTGCTTTTGGGATCCATTGATAAAGCGCTAACAGACCCGGGGGCGATTAGGATTCGACGCTGGTTACAAAACTCAAGGTGCATGTCGTGAGGGTAGCTAATCACGTTAATCCAAAGCTGCAAACTTATAGTTGCAAACGATGCTAACTACGAAGGTGCTGCGCTAGCCGCATAACCCTTCACTCTAGCGGCTTGTCCGCTAGCGGTTCATATCAAGGTGTCAGTACCGCGGTATTAACTGTCAAACAGAACTGAATCGCAGTGTCCATTCTGATCGCGGTGGCATAGCTAAATAACAGCGGACTCACCTCTTACGTCCTGCCCGTCGGGCTGTTCTGAGGCTAAATTAATTGACGGAATCTAAACATGTAGAGCCGCGAGCAGAGTGCTGACGGACGGGGGTTCAAATCCCCCCGCCTCCACCAATTCATAAAGGTCATCCGTTCTCGGATGGCCTTTTTTTATTTCCGAAGAAAATGAAAAAATATCTCACAAGAAAGAGTCAGAGCCGACCTGACCCTGGGCAAGCCGTCAATTCACAACCATTTAGCAGAGTATTTATAGAGAGAATGAACGATGAGTAACGGCCAACCTCCCTATACCATCACCCCAACCATTATCCGCCTGATCTCGCAGATCAGCGAGCAGCTAGGTCGGCTGGCCGTGCAGGAAGAAAAACAGAGCCTGCGCTTGCGCCGTATCAACCGTATACGCACTATCCAAGGCTCACTGGCAATTGAAGGCAACACCTTAAGTGAAGAGCAAATCACCGCCATTCTGGACGGCAAACGGGTTATGGCACCCCCCAGAGAAATACAGGAAGCTCGCAACGCCATTAAAGCCTACGAGCAATTCGAAACTTGGCAAGCAGCCAATGAAAATCATTTATTAAACGCCCATCAAATATTAATGGCCGGGTTGATCGACGATGTAGGGATGTACCGCAGCGGCAACGTAGGCGTCATGAATGGCGATGTGGTGGTACATATGGCACCGCCGGCTGGTCGGGTTAACCAACTCATGGGCGATTTACTCACTTGGCTACAAAGCTCCGACCAACACCCATTAATCACGAGTTCGGTTTTCCACTACGAGTTCGAGTTTATTCACCCCTTTGCCGACGGTAATGGCCGTATGGGGCGCCTGTGGCAAACCTTGATATTAAGCCAGTGGAACCCACTGCTGGCGCAACTGCCTGTAGAGAGTATGGTGCATGAACATCAAAGTAAATATTACCAAGCGATCAATCAAAGTACCAACCAAGCCGATTCTGCACCCTTTATCGAGTTTATGTTGGGCGTGATTCTGGAGACGATTAAAAACACCCCCCAAGTCACCCCCCAAGTCACCCCCCAAGTCAAAAACCTGCTCGGCTTCTTGGCAAAGCAGACAGAGTTGCAAAATCGAAACCAGCTTCAACAGGGGCTGTCACTTAAAGACCGTAAATCTTTTCGTGAACGTTACCTCAAACCTGCGCTCGAAGCGGGTCTAGTTGAATTGACCATTCCCGACAAGCCCAACAGCCGATTACAACAATATCGCCTGACTAAGCTGGGTAAAATGCTTGCTGAGACTTTCGGTTAAAAGTACCGCCTCGGATTATCGCCCACAACAGTTGATTCGCTTCTGGCTCACCACCATTTACCTAACCGACCCTTGGAGGCCACCATGCACATATCACTGACTACCGAATTAGAATCTCGCGCTAAAGACAAAGTTGAAAGCGGCTTATACAACAATACCAGCGAAGTCATCTGTGAAGCCCTGCGCTTTATGGATACCCATGAAGACTGGATGCACGAAGTAACGCTGGCTCGCCTGCGCAAACAACTTAAAGTAGGCGCCGATCAACTGGATCGCGGCGAGGGCATAGTCATTAAGTCAAAGACGGCTCTGGATTCACTGTTTAACGACATTAAGGGTTAAACCCGATCTGATAAATATCAACTTAAGAAACCCAAGCAAAAGTCCCAGCGCATTTTCTCTCTGCACTTTTGAAAGCCCTCCCCGAATCCAAAAAACACGGATTCAGATAAAACCCAAATTAAACTACAGCATTATTCAACAACCCAGAAATTCAAGAATTAAAAACCTTCGACAACCTGAACAAAATTGAAAAACTCGCCATGATTTACGCCTGAATGCAAACAATTGCCTTACATGTTAACTTAATATAAAGTAGGTTTCACCCCAAGAAAAAAGCGATTTGGCCAGCACTGTCATAATGCTCTCCTGTAAACATATAAAGTAAAGGCTTTAACGCTTGAACAAAAGCAGATTAATCATAGTAGCTTTGATGGCAGCATTACTTGGTGGAGCTGGCTATAAATGGTGGCTAGCGTCATCAGTTGCGACGCTGTCTCTCTTGGGGTTCTGCGGCAAAGAAGCATCTTGAATTCTTTACATTGCCTGAGAAATCGAGGGCTGTTACCGAAATAACAGTTGATGGACATGATGGGTCAATGCCTGAGATTGCACGACTAGACTTTACTGTAAGTTCGGACGAAAAACCTGGATTAACGCTCTACTTTATACAGCAATGTACACGCTTTAAAATGCACGCTCCCAGTGATTATGAGCTGGGTATTGAACCTGATTTATTATGCGTCAAAGACCAATCAGGAGAATCGCTTAATTTCTATGTTTACACAAATTGCCAATCAAATAACTGCCTTCATTAGTCTAGAGTTTAGACTCATAGACTTTTAGTCATTAAAAACTACACTCTTTCTGCCGTTTAAGGATGATCTATGACTGATAAAAATGATATCACGCCTATCTCAAATGGATTTCATCGGCTAGGTTACCATCACAAATTAACCCAGGCTCGTTCTTGTGACGGTATTTACGGTATTGTTTTTAAGAGGGGGATTTCCTCAAGCTTTTTTAATAGTTGATGTCGGCACGTTTTAGCAGCCCGCAAAAAATGCAACCACGCTCTCATCAATAAGCTAGTTGCTATGGTGAGGGCTATCTGCAGAGCTTGAAAAAAGCCTACAGGCCTTCACCAACACTATTTTGCTAAGCCAAATCTGCCACGTAGATTTGCTTTAACGGCAACAAGGTTCGGTATTTGGGCGATAGCTGGCCGTAATGTTCCAGCACCAAGTCCACCAGTTCGTCGCCATCAATAAGCCGTAGTTTGGCTTTGTTGCGCTCTAGTAAACGTGCGGGGCGGGAATATGAGCCTAGATTTACGAACAAGGCATATTCGCCTTCGCCCAAGGCGCCCAGTAATTGGTTAACTTCGGGTTCGCCGTTTTGGCCGGTGGATTTTTTGCATTGCACTTTGATGATGGGGGGTTCGAAACCGAGTTCATCTTTGTGGGCTATCACGTCTACCCCGCCGTCGCCGGATTTAGAGGATACGCGGGCTTTGTAGCCCATGCATTCGAGTATGTGCGCGACAAAGTATTCGAACTCATAGCCATTTAATTTGCTGTGCAGTTGTTTAATTATAAAGTCTTCGGTGGTTTGCACGGCTTGCTGTGCAACGCTTTCGGTGGCGGTGCTGTCATCGCTTGCGTCGGTGTCATCTTCGGCGTCGTCGGGATTGTAATTATCGCTTTGTTCTAGCGAGGCTGTCAGGTTTACTTTGTTTAAGAATTCGGTAGCATGGCGTTTAACCGTAAATAGGGTAATAAACGCGCCTATTTCATTGAGTGCGGCTTGGCTAAAGTCGCTGCGCGGGAAGCTGCCCAACCATTCTATGCTGCGCTGGTTGGGGTATTCGTGTTGGTCGTGCTCTACATGGTGGTAGTCGCTGGTTACGCGGCCAATATTGACCATTCTGTCGGCCTTGGAGGGGTAGACCACTATGTCGTTAACGTGAATGCTATTTACAAAGCGAAACAAGACCCCGGCATTGCCCGCCACTGCGCCTTTTTTGATGTCGGAAAAGGTTTCAAGTAAGGCGTTTTTTAACTGTTCGCGTGAATCTGAGCACTGCGTTAAATCACCCAGTTCGTGCCAACCAATAGCGACATAGTGTTTATCTAAAGGTGAAGAGCCCACCTTTTCCCCCATGTGAATGCCCCATACTTTCATTGTTTTGTCCTTATTTGAATATTGATCGGTGTGTTTTTCATGGGTGCCAACTTTTTGATAATTGGCTTAATGCCGCTTAAAGCTAGAAAGCGAGTATGCTTCGGGGATAGTAGGATAATAGCCGACGCCTCTCTAACCCCGACCAAGCCCACTCCCTTATCAAGCATGTTACTTTGAAATTTGGCTATCAATAATGGTATTCATGGAATAATAAGCGCAATTGCAACTTTGCGCTGCCTTTATGGGCAACTAAGGCTTAGCATAAAAGCAATCAATATCTACCGTCATACCATGCTGTATCGATCAATTTCAAGCAATACACTACCAAACAACAACCCCTAGTGGAATCATTTAGAATGCCCATGTATCTTATGAGGGCGAAAAATAGCGTTCAAAGCAATAGGCGGCTAAAAAAAGCCACTTAACATAAAAAACAAGCACATACACTGGGGATACCATGCCACTGCTTCATTGGCTCAACAAAGATTCAGCCACCAAAGCCGCTGCCAAGAGCGCTTATCGATTATTAGAGGAAGTCCCTGAGCTTTCCTACGGTGACAAAGACAGTGAGAATCTGTTGATTCAAGGCGATAACCTTGAAGCGCTGAAAGCCTTATTGCCGTTTTATGCAGGTAAGGTGAAGTGTATTTATATTGATCCGCCGTATAACACCAAAAGTGCATTTGAGCATTACGATGATAATTTGGAGCACAGTAATTGGCTGTCTTTGATGTACCCACGCCTAGAATTATTGCGAGAGCTACTATCAGAAGATGGGAGTATTTGGGTTTCTATTGACGATAATGAAAGTCACTATCTAAAGGTTATCTTAGATGAAATATTTGGTAGAACCAACTTTATCTGCAATGTTGTGTGGCAAAAAAAATACGCCCCTGCGAATGATGCGATTTGGTTTAGTGATAATCATGATCATATTTTAGTTTATGCAAAGGCCAAAGACGCTTGGCGGCCAAATAAACTACCTCGTAGTGAAAAATCAAATTCGGCTTATAAAAACCCAGATGACGACCCTAGGGGAGCCTGGAAGGCAGGTGATTATACATGTGCAAAATCGTCAAACGAAAGACCAAACTTATATTACCCAATAATTCACCCGCTAACACAAAATGAGGTTTGGCCAAAGAAAAGCAGGGTTTGGGCGTATGGGCAAGAAGCCCACGTTCGGCATGTCGAGGCCGAATTACTTTGGTGGGGAAAGGAGAAAAAGAACAAAGTACCTTCGTTTAAGCGCCACTTAAGCTCCGTTGCAGATGATGGGGTTGTCTCCCAAAGCATATGGTTATGGCAGGATGTTGGGCATACTCAAGACGGTCGAAAAGAACAGCTCAAACTAGTAGAAGATGACCCCTTTGCAACCCCCAAAGCCCGAAACGTTAATGGAGAATATTCTCAGAATTGCGACTACAGAGGGTGATTTGGTCTTTGATTCATTCCTTGGTTCCGCGACTACCGTAGCGGTCGCTGCTAAGCTAAATCGTCATTACATAGGTGTGGAAATCGGCGACCACGCTCAAACTCATTGCCAGCCTCGCTTGCAAAAAGTAATCGATGGGGAGCAAGGTGGCATTTCCAAAGCAGTCTACTGGCAAGGCGGCGGTGGATTCCGCTTTTGCAAGTTGGGTCCAACAGTATTCGATGAATTCGGCCTGCTAAATACCGAAATTAAATTCCCCACATTGGCCGCGCATATCTGGTATATCGAAACACGCTTACCGCTGGGTAAAAAGAAACTCTCCCCCCTAATTGGCACCCATAACGGTACAGCTTATTACCTACTCTACAACGGCATCCTTGGTGACAAACGACCCACTGGCGGCAATGTACTTACTGGTAAAACCTTAGGGCTACTACCGAAATTTGATGGCCCCAAAGTAATTTACGGCGAAACCGCACGCTTAGGCGATACTCGCTTGCAGAAAGAAAACATCACTTTTAAGCAGATCCCTTACGATGTAAAAGCCCTGTAACAGCAGCCAAAGACTTAATAGGACAAAGAACAACATGTTTGCACTCAAAGGTTATCAACAGCGGGCAATGGATGCGCTTGCAGCATTTTTAAGTCAAGCCAAACAAAGTAGTGATGTAAAGCAAGCCTATAGCGATACATTAGAGGCACAAGAATTACCCGCAACTCCTTACCGTGATTATCAATTTGGTGAGGTGCCCTATGTGTGTATTCGCATCCCTACAGGAGGCGGCAAGACGGTGTTGGCCTCTCATTCTATTGTGACGGCTGGCCGTGATTATTTAGAAGTGGAATTCCCTGTGGTACTTTGGTTAGTACCCAGTACCACTATTCGCCAACAAACGGTTGAAGCCCTTAAGCAAAACGGCCATCCTTATAGAGAAAAACTCGACCAAGCCTTTAATCACCAAGTGCTCGTATTAGACATTGATGAAGTCTTTAATATTCGCCCTCAAGATATCGGCAATAAAACCGTTGTAGTGGTGTCTACTCGACAAAACTTAACCGTTAACGATACCAGTGGCCGTAAAGTTTACGCCTATCATGAAAACTTTGAACCACATTTCTCTAAAATAAGCCAAAGTCATCCTCGCTATAACCAATTAGAAACGGTTAGCGAAAGCGACCTAAAAGAAAACGGCTTAACTGCCCGCGAACTAGGCAAAGTTAAATACTCCTTCGCAAACCTTTTAGCCTTGCACAACCCTTTGGTTATTATTGATGAAGCCCACAATGCGCGCACAAAACTAACCTTTGATACCTTGCGCCGCCTTCACCCTGCCGCAATTATTGAATTTACCGCGACTCCCAATGAAAGCTTGGATAACGGCAGTAATATTTTATTCAATGTTTCTGCTGCTGAATTAAAAGCAGAAGAAATGATCAAACTACCGATAATGTTAGCCGAAGAACCGCAAGGCTGGAAACAGGCCATAGGTGACGCCGTAGCAAACAGAAATCGCTTAGCAATTGAAGCACAAAAAGATACCGACTACATACGCCCTATCGCGTTACTACAAGCCGAAGCTAAAAACGGGACTGTTACCGTTGATGTTTTAAAAAGCTATTTACTAGATGAATTAAAAATAGAACCAGAAAAAATTGCAGTCGTTACCGGTAAACAACGAGAGTTAGACAACATAAATCTATTCGCTACCGATTGCCCTATTGAATACATCATAACGATTGAAGCACTTAAAGAAGGCTGGGATTGCCCCTTTGCTTATGTATTTTGTTCGGTTAAGCAGGTGAGTTCTAGTACAGCTGCTGAACAACTACTAGGGCGTGTATTGCGTATGCCCTATGCTCGTCGTCGTGTGATTGAAGACCTAAATCGCGCCTATGCTCACCTAGCGACGACCAGTTTTGCTAAAGCCGCCACCGAGTTAAAAGATAAGCTCATCGCCATGGGCTTTGAAGAGCTAGACATTGCAGAATATGTACGCCAATACGAAGGGCATGATAATCACAATGATTTATTTGGCGAAGACGGAACCCCTCAACCCTCTATAATAAAGCCTACTGAAGTGGTCGTTGAAGTGGCCACCATGCCAGAACTCGACAAACTCAATGATGATGAGCGTGCACAGCTCACCGCTACGACCACCGAAGAAGGCACCGTTGTTGTAAAAGTACGAGGGGAAGTGTCGGAAAACCTGAAAAAAATCATCGTTAAGAGCGCGGGCAAGCCAGCAAATAAAAAATCCATCGAACAGGACTTGCGCATTCACAATGCCCGTATTGAGGTTTCACGCTCACCCGCCGACAGAGGCGAAACTTCTGGTTCGTTACCCCAATTATGCGCCTTCATTCAGGGAGAGCTAGAGCTAGTAGAGCGCGAAGTTTTACTCGATGTTAATGAGTGGAACCTATTAGACAACCTAGCAAAACTGCCTAGCTTCAAGGTTACCGAAAGCAGTAATCTTTGGGAAATCGATGTTGACGGCAACAAGGTAACCTACAGTACAGCGGATTCTGTCGAACACTATGATTTAAACCAATCGTGGCTGGATGTTAGCCAAAATGATTTGGTGCGCTGGTTAGATAGGGAGCTACGCCAAGGTGATGTTCCTCAGGGCGTGCTTATAAAGTTTATTAATTTAATCGTAAGCGACTTACTCAGCCACCCTGAACTAACGCTAACAGCACTAGTCCGTAACAAATTCCCACTGGCGAGAGCGATCCGTGACCTAATTACTCGCTACCGTAAAAAAGCTCAAAAAGTCGGCTATCAACAGGCTTTATTTACCACCGAGGCGAGAATAGAAGTTAGCAGTGATTTTGTATATTCATTTAACCCCGCCCATTATCCTGCTAGGTCGCCTTTTTATTGTGGGGCTTACAAGTTTAAAAAACACTATTACGGCAATAACCGTATTGAAGATATGAAAGCCGCTTTAGAAACTTTTATCCCTTCAGCTTCACAAACCCCTGGGCGCTTAAACTTATTTAAGTTTGAAAACTTCAATATTTTATTAGATTATGCTCATAACCCAGCAGGAATGCGAGCGTTACAAGACTTTGTTAATAATCTTGATGCCACAGTTAAGATTGGTATAATTGCGGGCATTGGAGACAGGCGCGAAGAAGATAATAATGAAATGGGAGGCATTGCTGCCGAAATGTTTGATGAAATTATTATCCGTCAGGATAAACACTTACGTGGAAAAACAGAAGAAGAGCTCATTAAAATGTTGAATGATGGCATTAAAATGAAAGACCCTAATAAAAAAGTAACGATTATCCCATCAGAAAAAGAAGCCATAACCTATGCAGTTAAAAATGCTGTAAAAGGGGCGCTTATTATTTTATGTAGCGATGTAATTCCTGATGCATTGGCACTTGTACAAAAATTTAAAGAACAAGAAGCAAAAGGTGAATTAGTTTTTACGGATTAGTAAGTTT
>NVXL01000181.1 GCA_002746115.1 Alteromonadaceae bacterium | reverse complement strand
ACACCTCCCACCAAAGGCCTTATTCCGAAAGCACTACAGCCGAGTTAATTACCGTCATCACATCCGCACAGCGTTGCCGAGTTACCTCAATTTGCTCAGACCGCCCCAGCGTCGAATAATGCACAATACAACCGCCGCTAATGCCCTTTTGGGAAATCAGCGCACTAATGTAGCGGATAGAGATAACCACATAGTCATGTTTGTCGTATTTCTCCTTCTCGCCCCCCTCCATCACCTTCCCAGGACCATATAATCGAACAAACCCAGCCCCAGCTACTGCAACTCCCGTCACCTCGTATGGCACATTTACTTTACCCGCCTTGCCGCTCCCGGCATGGGCGATACTCATTAGGCTCAAGACGATACCCAAAAACAAATAACGTGTTAGCTTTCTCATTACATAGTCTCTCAATTATCCGGTGATGTGTCCGGTGATTTATATGGCGATCCGTATGGTACGGCGTATTTGTACACGAAATCATATCAAATTCAAAATCCTGCCAGACCCCAGCCAAGGGGTGCTAGCGCCAGTGATGCCTATGGTTTTACGAGCAATGCGTCTTTAATACTGTCAAAAGTGCTTTCAAACACACAGGATTTCATTAAACTCGCTAACCATCAAAGCCGTTTTTTTGGAGAGATAAATAGCCTTATGGGTACTCGTAGCACAGACAACACCACTATCGACAATGAAGAAGGCCAAGCATTCGATTCAAAACACATTAATTGCAGCCAAAACGGCATCCATGAGCGTTTAGCGGAAATCGTACAAAAGCATAAAACGACTCAATTTCAAAAGCCTTATCAGTCACACAACCTTGAAGCGTTTGAGCTCTTACGGGAGAAGATTCGCCTCCAAACACACAGCTCTCTCATACTCGATTCATGCTGTGGCACAGCCATGAGCACACTCATCCTTGCGGAACGACACCCGGACAGCCTAGTGGTCGGCGTGGATCAATCTGCAGCGCGACTAAGCAAAGTCTGTGACGCGGACAATCAAGTACGGACTCTTCCTGACAACTGCCTACTGCTGCGCGCTAATTGCGAGGATTTATGGCGCCTTTGCGTCGACCATGACATCCATTTTGACAGCCACTATATTTTATACCCCAACCCTTGGCCAAAATCCGTACATGTGAAACGCCGCTGGCACGGCCACTCCGTCATGCCTTATTTGCCCAAGATAGCTGAGCGCACCATATTGCGTAGTAACTGGCTCTTATATTTACAAGAGTTTAGTGCGGCTTGGCAGCAACTCACCGGGCAGGCTAGTGAGCCGCAGCAGCTAAACATCACGACGCCATTAACACTGTTCGAGCGAAAATACGCCGGTAGTGGCCAAGCCCTATATGAACTTAGCGTATCACTTAGGGAACTTTAAACCACGAAGCAATTCTAACAGGCACGGTTTAGTGCTCACCCACTAACACTCATAACACTCACCTAAATTCGCCCTCACCAAAAAGGCCGTTTAATTGGTATGAAGCCTCTCATTTCAATAGCATTACTCTCCACATTGAACCCAATATTTGGGTACTGCGATGATAGCGAGAGCACCAGCGATCAGCCCTCGACTGCCGTCTGGTACAACCGCACGGCATACTCATTTATTGAGGACTTGCTCGGGGAAGATGCACTCGACTGTGGCCACGCGATCGATGCCTATAAACAGGAGGATGTAGACAACTGTCTTATCAAAGCCTTCGGCGAGCAAAAAGCCTTTGGCTGGTATCCAAAAAAACAAAACAAAAGCACAGAAGGCTACGGTATTAGCTTGACCGCGACACCTGAGGTTTTTCTGGTGAACTATTCCTGTGACTGGCGTAACCCCGAAGACGAGGCCAGCTTTCTAAAAGGCAAGTGTGTTGGCGCCAAGATTGTGAACAAGCATATCCAGTGTGACGAGATTCAATACGAAAAAATCACCTCAAAGTTCATTCCAAAACCACTCAGACGAATTGTTAGTATTGCTCCAAAAAAGCAGTAACTACTCATGGCCACCCACTCTGATTTGCAGCAAAAGCGCTTACTGTCGGCAGGTTAACTAAGGGCTTAAGATATGATCGTTAAAGATTTTAATAAACAAAGAATACTAACTGTTAACGAGGTAGCCAACTTAGTTAAAAAACTACCTAAATCACACTTCCGTGGCATTCAAAGCATCTTGTACAAGCCTGCGATTGAATTGAGGGCGATGGATATTCCGGTACCCCTGAATTGCAAGGGTGGTTTTTATGCCGAGTACCGCAGTATCATAATTCATGACTTGCAAAGCAGAACGATGAGTGAGCACATTATCTTCCACGAGATTGGCCACTATGTGTTTCACACGGTGATTGGCAGCTATTTGCGCAAAGAGTGGACAACTAAGTTATTCCCTCAACGCAATTTTATTACCGACTATGCACGACTTAATCCGCATGAGGACTTTGCCGAGAGCTATGCCGTATATATGTGTGAGCCGGAAAGGTTAGCGCGCATCCCGGCTAAGTTTCAGTTTATGAAAAATAGGGTGTTTACTATTGTTTAATCGGCCTTAACCAAGCTGCTGCACCCAGCCATTAATTTGTTCAAAGTAGATAAATTTAACATTAATCGACGTCACTATTCGCACGTCGCCATTGCTCGGGACATCGTAATCTTCTAGCCCTTCAAGCGCCAGCGCGTTTGCCATAGACGGCTTTTCCTGCAACTGTAAAGGAAGCTGGTCTAGATGAAGCTCCTTGGCAGACCAAGTCAAACCGTCACGCTCTACCGGAGAGGCGCCGCTATAATTACTTGAAAGAAATACGGCTGAGGTACCAGCCATCTTTTTGTAAGTTGAGTCGCTCATATCTTGCCTTTTCAATAAATGGTGGCACTGTATTGGAAGTCAAGGTCTTGGAGATCACCGCCTTGAAAACCAATCTCTAGCCGAAATATAAAGCTTTGATTACAATCAGGTGTTGTTCTATATCAAGCGCTTTCACTTGCGCCGAACTTTAAAACGTTTTTTGTACAAACCAATATCCTCATATTGTGAGTCTATTGGCAAAGAGCTATGTTGTGGACTTGTAATACTCCTTGACGACTTCAATCGGTATGTGCATCACCAGAGTATCAACACCTTACAATTAAAGTTATACTGTTAATATTAATAATGACAAACTCCAAGGACAGGAACAGATACCATGATTATCCGAGCTAGCCTCACCGCACTTATTCTTTGCTTTACTCTGATTACGACTGCAGCACAATCATCACAGCCTAATTTCAAAAAACTCCACAAAGCCCGCTGGCAACAGGTAGAGAGTGAAAATTTCCGTATTTTAATTAATGGCGAGCGCCATGCCGCTATTGAACTCGCTCAGGAGCTGGAAGACTTCCGTCACTTTATCGCTGTTTATCTAGGCTTTGTGCAGCAGCCCTTGTCTGAAAAAGTTCCGGTGATATTGGCAAAAGACAAGAAGACTTATAAAGCCCTTGGTATTCCCAAAACTTACGGTGGACTGTTTGCCTCAAACAATGGCTATGCCATCTTCACCTATGCTGGCGGTATCTTTGCTCCTCGTGCCGAAGGTGAAAGAAATCGCTCGCGTGAAACAATATTGCATGAACTCACGCACATGCTTATGGAGAACAGCACTTTCGGCTACCCTAGACCAGTGTGGTTTAATGAAGGTATTGCCGATTACTTTAGCTCTTATCGTAAAACCGGCGGTCAGATACGTATTGGTGATATTGGCGGGATGAGCCAAGACTTTGTAAGTATGTATGACTTTGATACCGGCAAATTCAAGAGTGTTGATGTTGAGCCCTTGCTTAAGTCAAGTCATAAAATGGTACATGACCTCTTTGAGCCCAATGGGGGCAGAACACAAGCGACGGTACGTCATAATTTTTATATTCGCTCCCTTTGGACTGTGCATTATTTACATGCCTCACCTGAGCGATGGGATAGCATGTTCAAATACCTGCGCTTGCTGGGTGACTCTAACGACGTTGATACCGCATTTAAACAAGCATTCAACACCACCTACGCTGAAATGAATGCCAGTATTAATAATTATATTTCTCAAGATTATTTGATAGCGCCAGTATTTGATATCGAAAAACGCGGCATTCACTTCCCTAAAGTCAGCACAGATGTATCTACGCTCGAAAAAAGAACCGCAGCGACACAGCTTTACCAAAATATCAGTAAGTTAGGTGGACGATTTTGGGATATGAAAGACAGAGACAACATGACAAGCACTCTTGAGTCGTATTATCCTGATTTTTTCAGTGACGCTAATAGTAAAAATTCCCAATTTTTGATCATGGACTATCGCAGAAAAGCTTGGAAAAAAACAGAGGATAAAAACTATGCTGGTGCAAACAAAATTTACCAGCAAGCCTTCAAGCGCTACCCGAAAAACGAATTAATACAAAAAGGCTTATTATTTACTTGGGATCAGTTGGGCACGGCTTTGTTTGATAAACATCAGTGGAAACGATCCGCACAGATTTACGAGGCGGCATTAAAGGTTTTTCCTGATGATAATTACTTACAAAATAGACTTTCTGAAATTGCTCAAAACTGGGCAAAAGCTAAACCGAAACGCTCAGATGCCCTATATACCGATTTTCTAAAACGCTACCCTAATAACAAGAGCTTGATTCACGCAATAAAAGAATATGAGCTGCACCGACTACAGCCCTTACTCGATAGTGAAGACTACAAAAGCGCACTCCGCTCGCTTGACAAAAGCGTCGTATTTTTTGAAAAAGATCGCCTCAAATCCTATAGAACCGTATACCTTTACTGGGCGCAAAGCTACATTGATCAAGGCGAATTCAAGCAGGCAACGCAAATCTATCACCGGGCTCTAAAACAATTCCCCAAGGATGATGCACTTAAAGTCTATGCCGTTTCAACGTGGCATGATTGGGCGGAGCCATTGATAGATGCCGAACGCTGGACTGAAGCCATTAGTATTTATCAGCAGGCGGTTAAAAATATTGATGATGAAAGCCTGAGTTATAATTTAGCGTATTGTGAAAATCGGCTACTCGGGCGTGACCTCTAAAACTCGCAGGCAATAACCCTTGCCCCTATGCGTATATATGTTTATTATGACGCCACAATTGGATTTACACCCGGAATTTTTTACTCAGGATATATTAATGGACTCCCCTTCCCCCGCCATTTTACTCAAACGCATTATCTCTGTTTATATAGTCTTTTTTACACTTATCGCCTCCCAGCTAGCTTCTGCCGATGTGTTCGTTAATCCCGGCACAGAAGTCTATACTGGCGAAGCCTTCTCATTTACTTACACCAGCCCTATTGCTTATGTGAAAGAGGCGGGAAATAGTTATGAGTTTACCGACGGCGAGAGTATTACCAAGAGTACTGTAGGGGTTTACCATTACCAGCCGCATCGCTGTTATATATTCGGATGGTGTGTCGATTATGGGGATCTAATTGAAATCACCGTGCACCCCGCGCCAGTTGCGTGTAACCAGCCAGAAGGGTCCAGTGCTGGTGGCCCACCAAGCGGCATTTTTGAATTTTCAGACAATTCCTACCAAGCCTATGCCGGGGACGTTAACTGCGATGGCATTAACGATATCTACCTAAAAGCAAGGCCGCAAATTATATTGCTGCACGGCACTATCGCCATACCAATAGTGACGAGAGTATTGCCTGATTTAGTCTTACTTGGTCAAGGGAACGACGACTATGCCGCTGCGCAATTGTGGAACGGTGAGATTCTCATTGACGATTTTATTTTGAATCGTTTTACTGTTTCTGCCAATGAAATGACCGGTGACGCTCTGAACGACATTGTGGTGAATGACCCCGGTCGCGCCAGTATCATTGCCATCATTGATGCCAATGGCGGCGGTACCACTTTTCCAGCACCAACGCCGACACCAACCCCATTACCCACGGCAACCGCTTCGCCCTCACCCACCCCTACCCTGGCACCTGTGGATCCCGATTACTATGTACCATACCCAGATCCCGAGGCTCTAATTCAACCAGTGCATAACCCTGCAGTGGGTGCATTGCCCGGTGAACATCAAATTGAATTCGACGGTAGCGCCTCATATAGCATACCAATCGATACTGACGGCAGCATCAACGGTATGGCGGTAGGCCTTTCCTTGAGTTACAGCAGTAATGCCGGAGTGTCTGCATTGGGCATAGGTTGGACGCTGAATGGGCTTTCTAGTATTCAACGATGTCCGCCAAGCAAATTACGTGGCGAAGCGCATAACCCGGTCGATTTTGACGTTCACGATAAATTCTGCTTGGATGGCCAGCGCCTTGTGTTAGTTGCCGGTGCCTATGGTACCGATGCCGCTGAATACCGCAAAGAAAATGATGACGGTACGAAAATATTCTCCAACGGCCAAATTGTAAGCGGCCCTGCGTCCTTTACCGTGTGGACTGGGGATGGAAAAGTCCTTCAGTTTGGCAATAGTGACCTTGCTCGGGTGTTAGCCAGTAATAATGGCAGCGTTATCTCCTGGGCCTTAGCGCGCAGCGAAGATCGTTTCGGTAATTACGTGCAAATTAACTACGAAATACCCCCAGGGTCAAATAACCACCGCGTAACACAAATTGACTTTGCAGCCAACGAGGGTGCAGCGCTCAGTGTTCAACGTTCATTACGTTTCAACTACCTTGATGGTGCTGACCGCTTACAAAAAAGCTACATGGCCGGCGGATATACAACACGAGATTGGTTAATAGAGAATATTAAACTGTACTCGCTAGAAACCCCCATTCGCAGTTTTAACATGACTTATTCTGCCGATAGTGATCACTCGCATAAGCGCCTATTGTCAGTAGAAAAATGTGCCTCAGGCGTTTGTATGCCTGCGACAACTTTTCAGTGGAGCGCTGAAAGTGTCGGGACTGAAACGGCTGTGCGAGCGATTACTAATTACGCCAGCACATTCAACCATTTTTCACGCGATGGTAAGCGCGAGCAGTATTTAGATTTAAATGGCGACGGCCTCGCCGACAGAATATGGACCCCTTACAATCATAACGATAACATTGCCGACCTATCGTCTCCGATTATCCCTTCCACTCCCTTGATTACGATTTCCACCACCACGGTTTCCT
>NVXL01000180.1 GCA_002746115.1 Alteromonadaceae bacterium | reverse complement strand
CCTCCGTTGTTTTCCTCTATATACACGTCTATCTGTCTGCTTTCCAAACTGCCTTCATGGCGCATGTCCACAGCCACTTTAGCGATTTACATCGCTAGTAATTTCTTAACAAACTGCTAACCTGTTATCTATTGGTAACCTTGTCGAAGTGTTCGTATGATCAGAACCCATTTTCAACGCAGAGTTTAAACGACGCAATAATGCAGCTTGATGGACGGAAAAACAAGGCTCAGTCTGTTCCTTAAGATGCATTTTGCTTTTAACATCGACAATTTCAAGCGAGATATCGAATATTTATGGATGCAAATAGTTGATTTGCGTTTAAATTGTTATGGCGTTTAAATGTGTCCGCTAAGACATAATTCTACCAATTATTTGCAAAAGCAGTTAACGCTATTTCATTGTCATTTTCTTGTCTTTAGCGCCTGCGTAATACGACCCTTATTATTTGATGAGAGCTGCCCGTGAAGGGCGTCTCGAAGGTCTTGTAAATTCAGCTACCGTAGACTTGTTTGAGCTTGCTCTTGGTAATCGGTCCCGGCACGCCATCGACATCAAGGTTTTGTGACTTTTGGAAGGCCTTTACGCCTTTGCGTGTTCGGCTGCCATTTAGGCCATCTACCGTTCCACAGTCATAGCTGAGATGGTTACAGCGAGCTTGAACGCCTGATAACTCCTCAACAGGGTCGAGGGTGCCCACGCCAGAGACCATGTTGAATGTCGCTTGTTCACTATTTTCTTCTAGATATATATCGACATTGCCGCCTTCAAGGCTCCCCTCGTGGGGTAGCTCAATGGTCACCATACCATCACTATCAGTGGTTAAGTCGTGCTGCTGACCGCCAATATCCATTACCACACGCTTGTTGACCCAGGTCTGACCTTTGCGATCCACAAGGCGTAAAATAAGTTGGTCTTTTGGTAGGCGTTTTAGCGTGAAGCTATAGCGAGAGCTGCTTGTTTTGGTGACGACTTTGTCTTCTATGTCGGGAATAATGATATTGTCGCCAGGATTAAGGATATCCGGGTCGGGGCGCAGCTGACGAAGTTCAGCGTTATCGGGGTGATCATAAATCGCACCGACTGATTGGAAGCCGTGCTGGTGCGCTATTCGGGTGAGTGTTTCACCTTGCTGCACTGTATGATTAGTAGGCATTCCACATTCCTGTTAAATGTATTACAGTTTATGAGCATTTTTTCGACGAATACAGCTTTCGCTAGTTAGCGGGCTGTAGCCCAGCATAATGCTATCGATTCCTTGGGAATACAACACAGAATTAGTGGTTTTGTGACGTCTTTTGGGTGTTGTGCCGCTTGAATTGCTTAAAGTTAGGTCTGCTTTGAGAATTAGCTAAAGAGTTAATTATTTGCTGTTGCTATGGGGATAATTTCTCTAGAATAACTGGTCTTTGATTCGTCATGAAGTCAAAACTCAAAAATTAAGTTTCGGCACGGAAATCAACATCAGAGGGGCGAGCATGCTTTTCCAAAACACGGTCTATAAAAACTGTTTTAATCAAAACTTTCTTTTTGAAGTTAAAAACAGCTCCGCACGGAGAGTTCAGGCAGAGGCCTTCGCTTTTTATGATGGCGAGCAGGTGAGGCGCTTTCTTGGAAATTTTGATTTTCAAGATGCCGATTATAGACGTATTGTGTCCAGTCTAAACGGGAGTTTGTCGCATAGGCTCACACCGCTTGATCAAATGGTTGAAAGCCTCCATCGGGGCAATGTAAGGATTTACTCGCTACCGAATACGGAATCTGATAGTTCGCGACGTGAAGCGGGCACGTTTTTGCAGTCAGGAAGTCGACATGTTTTTGCGCTCATGCCAGCGGCTGAAGTCTTGTTAGAAAACTCAGGCGAAGTTAAGAATATAAAAAGTGTACAAGACGCAGTCAGATTGATTGACTCTCTTGCTATTCCCGATAAAGACATTCCAAAATTAATTGGCCAAGTTACAGGCGCTAAAGCAAGTCAAATTGCCCCCGCAAAAGCGAAAGCGATATTAGCCGACAGGATGTTTAAGGGTGAGGTGGCATTACTTAACTACGGCGTTCGCTCAGCGCCGAGCGGTAATGCCGATCAAGACTTAGATGATGCATCGCCTCTTCCCGTTTCACGCCCTGTTCCCCTTGCTCCGGAAATTGAGGCTTGGGTAGAGGTTAAGTTAACTTACGACGACGGTGAGCCMGTKGCCAATCARGAGTATCTYATTATTGATGCTAATRATRCGGAGTACAGTGGTACTACMGGCAGYGACGGTAGCGCTAGRGTTCCCTCAATGGCCTCAGGAATCTGCAAAATTAGCTTTAATGGCTGCAACGAGTGGTATTAGTTTACGGCTAGTATGAAGCTGCGAGAGACAGTCAAGCTTAGTATCACCGTGAACGAAAGCGTATAATATTTCAATTTCACTCAGAGCCTTACTCGGGCGCTAGTAAGTCCAGAGCTAGCGCCTCAGCGACTTTAATTCCATCAATCGCAGCCGATAAAATTCCGCCTGCATAACCAGCACCTTCACCCGCTGGATATAAGCCTTTGGTATTCATATTTTGAAAATCCTTTCCTCGCTTAATACAGATAGGGGAGGAGGTGCGAGTTTCTATGCCTGTTAATACAGCATCATCCATAGCAAAGCCCTTAATCTGTTTATCGAAAACAGGAATAGCTTCTCGAATAGCGGTAATTGCAAATTCGGGCAAGGCTTGGGTTAAATCCGTGAAAGTAACCCCTGGCTGATAAGAGGGCGTTACACTGGATGGTTCGGTTGATGGTTTGTTACGAAGAAAATCACCCACTAGCTGCGCAGGGGCGTTGTAGTTCTCGCCACCCATTTGATACGCTTTTTTCTCTAATTTAATCTGCAAATCAATACCAGCCAAAACATGCTCGGGGTAATCTCTCTCGGGCTCAATACCCACAACGATGGCAGAATTGGCATTGCGTTCGTTGCGGGAATATTGAGACATGCCATTAGTCACGACATGCCCCTCTTCTGAAGTCGCTGCTACCACCGTGCCGCCGGGGCACATGCAAAAGCTATAAACGCTGCGATCATTTTTACAGTGATGCACCAGCTTATAATCTGCTGCACCCAAAATTGGATGCCCGACAAAGTTACCAAATCGAGCGCGATCAATAACCGACTGCGGATGCTCAATTCGAAAACCAATTGAAAAAGGTTTTGCTTCAATATAAACGCCCTGATCCAATAACATTTGAAAGGTATCGCGAGCGCTGTGTCCAATCGCCAAAATAATATGGCGAGTATGAAGTTCTTCGCCGTTATTTAATGTCAAACCCGTAATTTGACCATCGGCCTGTCGGTGAATAGTTTCCACTTTAGTGTCAAAGCGAATTTCACCGCCTAATCGAGTAATCTCTGCCCGCATATTTTCCACCATTTTTACCAGTTTAAAGGTGCCAATGTGGGGTTTGTTAACATAAAGAATTTCTTCTGGCGCACCAGACTTAATAAATTCAGTTAATACTTTTCTGCCTAGGTGATTTTTATCTTTGACCTGACTATACAACTTTCCATCGGAAAATGTGCCCGCTCCACCTTCACCAAACTGCACATTGGATTCGGTATTTAGTTTCCGCTCTCGCCATAAGCCCCAGGTATCTTTGGTGCGTTGCCTAACATCCTGACCGCGCTCTAATACGATGGGTTTTAGCCCCATCTGCGCCAATACTAATGCGGCCAAAATACCGCAGGGGCCAAAACCAATAATGACTGGGCGCTGTTGTTCACCTGTGGGGAAATTACTATCGGCCTGTGCGACAAAGTGATAGGAGGTGTCGGGGCTCACTCGGACAAAGGATTTATCCGAAAAATTTGCTAATACGGTTTTTTCAGCGGAGTCAGTTAAGCTAACATCTAGCTGATAAATAAGCATGATCTTGGATTTTTTACGGGCATCGTAACTGCGCTTAAACACTGAAAGATCAAGCAAGTCTTCCGCTTGGATCGTGAGCTTGTGAATTACCGCTTGCGCCAATTCATCGTCGCTATGATCAAGGGGTAATTTTATTTCGTTAAGTCGAAGCATATAAATCTAATCGCTATGAAAACGTGAGCAGATAGTGATCAGTGTTGCGCTGTGCCTGGCGAGACTATCTGTGTGGCGTCGATAATACCACGGGTGTCAATTAGGATCACCGTTGTTGTTTGGTTAGCTAATCCTGGTTTAGGTCAAGCTCCCGCTGTAGCTTTTTAGTTAAACCGAGGGAGACAATTCGGTGAGACTCTTTTAGGTAGTATTTGAGTTCTTCGTCTGAGTCCATACGCGCGCATTGCTGTATCCACTTCATCCCGCGCGATGCCATATAAGGCGCAGGCCGAAAGCCATGCTGATCTTTTAAAACATCAAAGTTGAGATCTGAGGTTTTAAAGGTAAAAGCAGGCTCCGAAGTTTTCTCCCAGCCGCCAATGGCAAAGACTTTCTTGCCGACCTTCCATACATGAGAGTTGCCCCATTGTATTACGTGTGATGTTGCCGGAAGGCCTCTACAGAAATCATTGTATTCGTCGTAGGTCACGCGGTATTCTCGGTTTAGTCATAATTTTATTATCTGTCATATATCTCCTAAAACGTTAACCGGGCAATCATCGTTGGATGAAGGACTAAGAGAGGTAATACCCCTACACCAGTTCAGCGTCAAGCCAGGCCTTCTCGGTTGAGCCTGCGATAACAAAGCGGTAGCCGACGGGTAGCGCTAAGAATTTTTCTGCCACGGGGGCATAGGGCATAATATTGGAGCAATACATCGGCTTAAAAAAGTCCCCCTCTTTGGTAAAGTGCCCGCCGGACCATATGTACCAACCGGAGCTCCCGTCCTCGGTTTTTACGCGCATGCCATTAAGTGGTAATAAGCCCCGCGTTGTATCGGCGTACATTAGTATTTGCCCATCGTTGCAATAAGATGGGGTGGCGCCGTATTTTTCGCATATCGCCTGTTGTAAATCGACCAGTTTGAGCATCTTTCCTCCTAATAGGGTTTCCACTTATCGTGCTTAATTTTGCTGTTAACAATAGCATCGTAAACGCTATTGTTAACAGTGATTAATCCTTGTTTTTGCTGATTACATACTGGCATTTTCTGTCGCCTAACCTTTAGTTGCGGCATTAGCGGGTATGTCCGCTTACGTTGCCGCCAGTATATCCGGCCATGGCTTAGCTGCCCTCGGCGCGTTTAAATTGTCGCCCGGGGTGCTAACTGCTATTATGCGTCGTTTTTAACCTATTCCTGACCTAAAGGAAGGCAATTCACCATGTCTTTGGCTCATCAAGTACTTGCTGTAAACGACGATCTACCCATCAAAACCTCCAAGCCCGTACACAGCGGTAAAGTACGCTCAGTCTACTGGTTGGATGCTGCTGATAGTCAGCGTTTGATTGCAAGCAAAGGTTATCCTTTAGCCCCAGACACTCCTCTTGCCATCATGGTGATCAGTGACCGCATCTCCGCCTTTGATTGTATCTGGCGCGGTCAGGACGGCTTGCAAGGCGTACCCGGTAAAGGCGCCTCACTGAATGCCATCGCCAATCATTGGTTTCAGGCATTTAAGGAAGAGGGCTTAGCGAATAGCCACATTGTCGATATTCCACACCCCTTTGTATGGATCGTTCAGCAAGCTCGGCCAGTTAAAATCGAGGCGATTTGCCGCCAGTACATTACCGGCAGTATGTGGCGTGCCTATGCAAAGGGCGAGCGTGAATTTTGCGGCATCACCCTGCCAGAAGGTCTGGAAAAGGATCAAAAGCTCCCAGAGCTGCTGATCACACCTTCAACTAAGGGCATTCTTAAAGGTATCTCCGGTGTACCTGAAGCCGACGATGTGAACATCACCCGTCAAAACATTACGGATAACGCCAGTGCCTTTAACTTTCAATCGCCAAGCGATATAGATCTTTACGAGAAGCTATTGAAAGAGGGCTTTGATGTCATCAGTCAGCAGTTAAATAAAGCCGATCAAATATTCGTCGATACCAAATTCGAATTTGGCTATGTGAAGAACCAAGCCGGTGTTGATGAGTTAATTTATATGGACGAAGTCGGCACGCCGGATTCGAGCCGTATTTGGCACGGACCAAGTTACCGGGACGGTAAAATCAAGGAGCAAAGTAAAGAGGCTTTCCGGCAGTTTTTATTAGGCCACTTTGAAGACCCAGACATCTTACTCAACAAAGAGCGCATGCCTGAGCGACTGGCACTGGCCGAGAATAACCCGCTGCCGCTGAATGCGATGATGGCAGTGTCGGATACCTACCTTGATATTGCTGAGAAAATCACCGGCCTTCGTCCGCGTGTGCCAGCAGATCCTAAGGCTGAGATTGTTGATGTGTTAAATGGTTATGGGCTGATTAAGTAGGTTTTTATAGCGTACCTGCCCCGTTATTTTGCATGTCGAGTAAAAGTTGTTGGCATAGTGCTCGAACACCGGGTATTAGTATTGGCCTGCCAAACGAGTTCTTTGCTAAACAAGGGTATTATTGCTTAAAAAGATAGATGGGTTGATATTCACTATGGGTAGGGAGCCACCGATTGCGGAGCCGCTTCATCGGTGGCGTGGGGCTGGGAACTAGAAACTCCCGGCTATCTAGCTTAGGACTTTTTACATGTGTCAATATCTACATGATTTATTCTAGTATATTCACGATTACCAGATTCGGCATTTGTAGCCACCTCGACCACTCGCACTCTGCACAAATTTTGCTGAATCGCAGAATAAACTTCGTAATGCACTCCGTGTTTTGGAATAAACGAAACCATTGACTCACATGAACCAAAATCAAACTGATCGACATATTCAAGCCTCTGATTAAAGTTGCCACCGGTGTTTACTAACGTCTTTGTTCTGATGGGTATGTTGGAGTATAAAACATTAAATGCCACCGGCACTCCAGATGGCATTCGATTAACAGTTTTAGTCTTCTCTATATATTTTCTTTTTTCGACATATTCTCTACCAATAGAATATTCATCGCAGCCATACCTTATCGATACGGCAGGTAAATTGTTCTGTGAAGACGACAACGAAAATGTCGCATAATCGCTGCCTACAAAACCCCCATATTTTTGAGTTGAGCAACCGCCAATAACGACCATCATCATAACTAAAACTAGTCTAGTAGTATTGTTTCCTCTTCCTCTTTTTCTTTCTTTCTT